>JASMLU010000001.1:0-300000 GCA_030748535.1 Candidatus Krumholzibacteriia bacterium | reverse complement strand
CTATCTCTGTAAGCCACCCGAGCAGCTATGAGGCGGGGAGCGGCCCCCTCACGGTTTCAGTCTCCAGTGTTTCCGGAGACCCCTGGCCGGGTGCAAGGGTCTGTCTTCAGAAGGGGACGGAGGATTATCAGGTAGTCTACAGCGACGGAAACGGGGATGCCTCCTTTGATCCTGCGATGGAAACTTCCGGGGTCTACCAGATTCATGTAGATGCGCGGAAGGCGAATTCATGGGCGGGGATGCTCTTTGCCACGCTTCCCTCTTCCGCTTCCTGGCTTAGCATTGGCAGCGTTCAGGTGGATGACACCGATGATGGAGTGGTCGATGGAAACGGAAACGGCATTGCCGAGCGAGGGGAGACCTTCCGGATCCTGATGGATCTGCAGAACCAGGGTGACACTCTGGCGGGTAATGTTACGGCGACCCTGAGCAGCGTACACCCGGAGCTGACCGTGCTCGCTGGGTCCGATGTTTTCCAGGACATTCCAGCTTCCTCTTCTGCGAGCGGGCAGATGGGTTATCTTGTGCAGGTCGGGGAGATTCCCGACGATGAGATTTTGCCCTTTGATCTCACGATCAGCCATGATGCCGGCATTCTGGAGGATGACTTCTTTCTGGAAGCCGCTTCCCCTCTTCTGGGCCTCTTCCGAAGCGAGATCGACGATACGGCCAGCGGCAATGGAAACGGTGAGATTGAGGTGGGGGAAAGTGTTTCCCTGCTGATCCATCTTGAAAACCGGGGGCGGGGCATTGCGCCTTCCGTGCAGGCCAGCATCGAGGCACCGGACACCAGCAGTCTGCAGATTCTCCAGCCGATTTCATCTCTCGGAGACCTGCCGGCACTTTCCACCGATCTTGGCCCTGCCGGTTTTGAGATTCTGCGACTCAATGCGAATGAACCGACTTTGCGTCTCCTCTTGCAGGACCAGCGGGGGCGCACAGACACCCTGTCTCTGGACTTGCAGCGTCCTCTGCCCCTTGCCTCTTCGCCGGAGTTTGATTACCGGCAAAATGCTTCGGAAATCCTGGTGAACTGGGAGATGCCCGAGGGGGAGGAACTGCTGGGATTCCGTCTTGAGAGAGCCGACGAGGAGGCGGGCCCTTATGCGGAAGTGACCCCGGACTGGGCGCCCTCAGCCAGCTATCTGGATCAGGGACTCAGTCCCTTTACGGGGTACTGGTATCGGGTTCTTCCGATCTCCTCATCCTGCCTCTCTGCTTCGCCATCTCCGGCCGGGAAGGTGACGACAAATCCCGCCATGAAGTCCGGCTGGCCGAGAGAGATGGCCAGCGAAACAGCCGGAACCCCCGCGCTTGTGGACATCGATGGTGATGGCAGCCTGGAGATCTTCGCTGGTGCGGATGATGTCTATGGCTTCTACGCCAATGCCGAGGAAATCTTCGATGGAGATGCAGATCCCTATACCACAGGGCCGATCAGTTCTGCGGGAGACAAGTACTTCTGCGCCATGAGCGCGGGCGACCTGATCACCGGCGGGGCAGAGGAACTTGTGGGAGGAAGCTGGAACAGTCAGGAAGTCTATGTCTGGGAGTTTGTCACGGAGGGTGACAGTGTTGTCGCAGAAGTTGCTCCCGGCTGGCCTCAGTCAGTACCCAGCGTCACGGGAATCTGGGCCAGTCCCTCCATGGGGGATGTAGACGGGGACGGGGATCTGGAAATCTTTACGGTGGACATTTCCGGTACCCTGATGGCCTGGCATCATGACGGCACGGAGGTTCTGGACGGCGATGAGAATCCCTCAACGCAGGGGATCTTCGACTCCGGTCTTGGGCCCTGGTCCCGTTCTACTCCCAACTTTGCAGATATCGATGGTAACGGGGACATGGAGATCATCGTCGCCGGTGGGCTGGGTGTCATCTATGCCTACGATTCCGATGGAAGCCAGATGCCCGGTTTCCCCGTGAACCTCGGCGCGTCCATCTATTCGAGTACGAGCATTGCCGACATCGATGGCGATGGGAGTTTGGAGATTGCGATTGCCGCCAAGAACGACTCGCTCTATGTACTTGAACACGATGGAACGCACTACGCCGGTTGGCCGATCTACATGAAGAACCACCAGTATTCCTACTGGATGGCCCCGAGCATTGCCTTTGGAGATATCACCGGAGATCATCGCCCGGAGATGTTTATCACCAGCTTCGGCCATGATCTCATTACCCGGGCTGGCTGGATGGATCGTTTAGGAAACTGGATGCCCGGCTGGCCCGTGGAGACCGTCAATCCCGGCCAGTCCTCTCCCGTCATTGGTGATCTGGACGGGGACGGGGATCTGGAAGCCATCCTCGCTAATGAGTCGGGTGTGATCGAAGCCTGGCACCACGATGCCAGCGCCGCCGAGGGTTTCCCCATCCATCTGGGAGATGCTGTTATCGGGACTCCCACGCTCGCCGATGTGGACGGTGACGGATACCTGGACATGGTTCTCGCAGGCTGGGACAAGTTCCTCTATGTTTGGGAATTTCCCACGGAGTACAATTCCACGAACAATCCCTGGTACACCTTCCTCCACGATCAGATGAGAAGCGGGAATGAGGAAACTCTCGACTGGGTCATCGGGGTGGATGTGGGTGTGGAGGACATTGCCCCTGCGAATCTGGTTCGCCTCGATGCCAACTGGCCCAATCCCTTCAACCCGGAAACCCGCATTCGTTTCACTCTTCATGGGGAGCAGGACAGCAATGTGCGTCTTTCCATTCATGATGTGCAGGGAAGACGGATTGCGCTCCTGGTAGACGGCAAACTTCCGCCGGGTGTCTATGAAAGGAACTGGCAGGGGCGAGATGATCTCGGCCATTCCCTGTCCAGCGGAGTGTATTTCGCGCGTCTGAGGGTGGGAGATCGAGTGGAAACGAGAAAGATGACGCTACTTAAATAACGCCGCGTTGACCCCTTATCGCACCTGGGCTATTCTCCCCGCATGTCTGCTCATCTTGAAAAAATGAGTGCTGCGGGGAATGCCTTTTGGGTACTCCTCGATGCAGAACTCGGGGAAGAAGCCTCTTCTGCCCTGGCGAGGCAACTCTGCGCCGCAGGTTCTGCAGACGGACTGATTCTGGCAGACGCTCCCGACTATTCCATGCGTATGCACAACCCCGACGGAAGTTCTGCCATGTGCGGCAATGGCCTTCGCTGCCTTTCTCTTTTATTGCACGAAGAACGAAACTGGCCCTCTAAATTCGAACTGGACACGCCTTCGGGCCGGCGTTCTCTGCTCATTGCGGGCAAGAGAGTTACTGCGGAGATGGGCAAGGCCGCCGACCTTCCGGGGCGACCCTCTTCCATGAAGTCCGGGATCCCGGTTTCTCTGGAGGAGGAAGTGATCGAGGGCTGGGCAGTCTGGACCGGCAATCCCCATCTGGTGATTTCCTGCGACCGGGATCTTCAATCCCGGGTCTGCGAACTGGGTCCGCTTCTTGAGCGGCACCAGGATTTCCCGGAGGGGATCAACAGTGAGTTTGTGCGGAAGGGGGAAGACACCCTCAATGTACGGGTCTGGGAAAGGGGTGCCGGAGAAACCCTCTCCTGTGGAACCGGGGCCGTTGCGGTTGCTGCCTCGGGATTGGTCTCTCTTTCGAAGGGGGAGTCCTGTCAGGTGGACTATCCGGGAGGTGTTCTGGAAGTCCGGCGTGACCGTTCCGGGTACTTTCACCTTGCAGGCGAAGTAGTACGGCAGGGACAATTCGATTATCCTCTGGAGAGCATCCCGGTTTCCGGCATCAGTGGAGGTACTCTTGATTCAGATTGAATCGATCAGCAAGCACTTCGGCAGCAATATTGCGGTGGACTCCCTTTCCTATGAGTTTAGCCCGGGCAAGCTGACCGGATTTCTCGGGCCGAATGGTGCGGGGAAGACGACCACGATCCGGATGATCATGAATATCCTTGTCCCCGATTCCGGGCGCGTCCTGCTGGAGGGGCGTGTCATGAACGAGGCGGCTCGCAACCGGACTGCCTACCTGCCGGAGGAGAGGGGGCTTTACCGGGACATGAAGGTTATGGAACACTTGCAGTTCTTTGCCTCTCTCAAGGGGGTTCCGCGCCGCGAGTCTGCCGCTCGTGCAGAGCACTGGCTGGAACGCCTGGGTCTTTCGGACCGTTCCGGAAGCAGGATCAAGGAACTCTCCAAGGGGATGCAACAGAAGATCCAGTTTGCCGGCACCCTTCTTCATGAACCGGAACTGATCCTGCTGGATGAACCTTTCAGCGGCCTGGATCCGGTGAATACCGAGTCCCTGAGAGAGATCATCCTGGAACTCAAGGATGAAGGACGGACCGTCATCTTCTCCACACACATGATGGAACAGGCAGAGCAGCTCTGTGACGAGATCGTCCTGATTGATGAGGGGAAGATCGTCCTTTCTGGAAATCTCTCCTCGATTCGGGAGAGCTTCGGATCGGTGAGGCTTCGGATCCGCTATCAGGGTTCTTCGGATGTTCTCATGAATGATGCACGCGTTCAATCCTGCGAGAAGACCGGTGAAGGCAGCGTGGAGATTCTTCTCAATTCGGAGGCAGAGATTCCCGCAGCCCTGAGGGACTGGAGCCAGAAACTGGATCTCCTGAGTGTGGAGCCGGTTCAGCCCAGCCTTCATAACATCTTCCTTCAGTCTGTGGGACGAGGGGTTTCTGAAACTGCGGGAGGTGCTTTATGATCAAGTTCCGGGCAGTGTTTCTCCGGGAGTACATGGAGCGGGTTCGCAGGAAGTCTTTCGTCATAGGTCTGGTTCTTGTGCCCCTTTTCATGGCGGCAGTGACCATTCTCCCGGCCTGGTTTGCCAGTCGGGAATCGACGACTCAGGAAACGGTACTGATTCTCGATGAGACCGGTTCTCTGAAGCAGGGCTTGGAGGAGTCGCTTCAAAGAGAGTTGCCCAATGGAGAAGCTCGTTTTCTCTTTCTTGACCAGACAGGGGACTTTCAGGGAAGCACCGCTGATCTGGATGCGAAAATCCTGTCCAAGGAACTGGACTGGTATCTGGAGATCCCCGGTAATGTCCTGGAAGAGGGCCGGGTTGCCTTTCACGGCAGGATCGTGAGCAATTTCTCCCTGCTGGAGACTCTGGAAGGACGACTTTCCTCGGAAATCCGCAAGCAAAAACTCGCAGAGCTGAATCTGGATCCCGGTCTCTATGACAAGCTGAAGACCCGGATTCATCTGGAGACTTTTCAGCATTCCGGGAAGGACAGACCTTCCTCCGGTTTCGAAAGCGTCTTTCTGGGGACCGTTCTATTCGTGATGATTCTCTACATGACCATTCTCAGCTTCGGGACCATGATCATGCGCAGTGTTCTCGAAGACAAGAACCAGAGAATCACCGAAGTTATCCTGTCCTGCATTTCCCCGACGACATTCTTCACGGGGAAGATTCTCGGTATTGGAGCGGTGGGGATGACCCAGTACCTTGCCTGGGCACTCATTGCTCTTCTCGCCACCCTGTCCGGCGGACTGGCCGCCATGGACCTCGCCGGGATTTCCCTGATCCAGCCCCTGACTCTCTTTTTCTTTGTCCTTTTCTATGTTCTCGGCTTCCTTTTCTTCTCGGGTCTTTTTGCTGCGGTAGGGGCCATCGCAACGACGGACCAGGAAGCCCAGCAGTTGATGCAGCCTCTGATCATCATCGTGATTGTTCCGATCGTGGCCATGATGTACATCCTGCAGAATCCGGATTCTCCGGTTGCCGTGGTCATGAGCATGATTCCCCTGACATCCCCTCTGGTGATGTTCATGAGGGTCAGCCTTTCTGTTCCTCCGGTTTGGCAACTTTTGCTTTCGATCGGCATTCTTCTCGCATCCACCGCTCTGGTCTTTGTTGCTTCGGCCAGAATCTTCCGCGTCGGAATCCTGATCACAGGCAAGCGGGCCTCTCTGGCGGAGGCTTGGCGATGGGTGAGGGAAGCCTGATGAAACTAGCCTTGCACCAGATGGACATTCTCCCGGGAAGGGGAGAGGCGAATCGAAGGAAGATCCTCCAGGCGATTTCCTCTCTGGATGCGGACCTTCACATTCTGCCGGAACTGGCCGAGTCCGGCTATGCGCGAAGCCGTCTGCAGTTTGAAGAGCATTGTGAAGAGTTTTCCAGCCTGGAGATCTATCAGGAATTTGTCGAGCACCGGAATACTGCGCTGATTATGGGCCTTCCCCTCAAGGAGGGGTATGCCCTCTACAATGCCGCCGTGCTTCTGAGACCGAAGGAGGAAGCAGTCTTCTATCGGAAAATCCATCTCTTCGATCGAGAGAAGAATTGTTTCGACCCCGGTCACCTGCCCCCCGAGGTTCATGAGCACCGCGGGATGAAGCTGGGCATGATGATCTGCTTCGACTGGGTGTTCCCCGAAATGGCTCGAAGCCTTGCACTGCAAGGGGCGGATCTGATCGCCCATCCTGCAAACCTCGTCATGCCGGGACTCTGTCAGACATCGATGAAGACCCGGGCTCTTGAGAATGCGGTCTTTGTGGCCACGGCCAACCGCATCGGGCGCGAAGAGTTCCCGGATGGGAGCAAGCTTTGCTTCACGGGGGAATCTCAGGTTCTATCTCCTCGCGGGGAGAGACTGCTCAGACTGAGTGCTGGGGATGAGGGCTCGGAGCTTGTCAATATCGATCCGAGGGAAGCAAGGGACAAGATGATTACCGCAGGCAATCACTTGATGGAGGATCGCAGGCCGGAACTTTACCGTCTGGAGGGGCAGTGATCGAAAGGCTTGCGGAGGCTCTGTCCCGGACTCCTGATGCAGAAAGTCCGGAAGACCAGAGCGAACTTCGCCCCTCGGCAGTGCTGCTTCCTCTTCTTTCAGTCCAGGGGCGGCCCAGTCTGCTTTACACGCGTCGTTCCTCGGCACTTCCCCACCATCGTGGACAGGTCTCCTTTCCTGGAGGGATCCGGGAAGAAGGGGACCAGAGCCTCTATGAAACCGCCTTGCGAGAGTCCGTGGAAGAGGTGGGCGTGGACCCGTCGAGAGTCCGGTGTCTTGCCCGGCTTCCTGTCACGGACACCCTGGGACGCTTCCGCATCCATCCCTTCCTGAGCCTCTGGCCGGAGGACGACTACAGGGTTCAAAGCCCGGAGGAGGTCGAGAGAATCTTCACGGTTCCCCTCGCCCATCTTCTCGACCCCGAGTCACGAAAAAGGGTAAGCGTGGAGGAAGAAGGACTTGTCTTTGAGGTCTCGGCTTTTCCTCTGGAAGGGGAGCTGATCTGGGGAGCCACCTATCGGATTACGCTTCATTTTCTGGAGATTTTGCGAAAGCTCCCCAGGCTCAGTGAATACTTGCCCAAGTAGGAGCCTTGACCTACTATGGCTGGAAGGCAGGGGTGGTGCATGGACTTTCGATTGAGTGAAGAACAGAGAATCCTCCGGGACATGGTTCGCGATTTTGCCCGCAAGGAAATCGAGGAGGCTGCGTCCCGGAATGATCGGGAGAAGACCTTCCCCCGGGAGATCCTTCAAAAGGCCGCTTCCCTCGGGCTGATGGGGGTAAGCGTCCCCGCGGAATACGGAGGCGCGGGGATGGATCCGCTCTCCTATGTTCTTGCCATTGAAGAGATCGCAAAGGCCTGTGCCTCTACGGCGGTTACCCTGTCGGTACACAATTCCCTGGCCTGCGGAACCCTCCTGAAGTACGGAAGCGAGCAACTGAAACAGGAGTGGCTGCCCAGCGCGGCGCGGGGGGAGGTTCTTGGATGCTATATGCTGACGGAGCCAGAGGCAGGCAGTGACGCCGCATCCCTGAGCTGCCGGGCTGATGCCTGTGAGGGAGGGTGGACGGTCAACGGATCGAAGGCCTTCGTCACCAACGGGGGAGAGAGCGCCTTCGGAATTCTCTATGCCCGCACGGACCGGGACTCCAGAAGCCGGGGAATCAGTGCCTTCCTCGTGGACTTTTCCAGCGAAGGGCTGGTCTGCGGACCCGAGGAAAAGAAGATGGGACTGAACGCCTCTTCCACGATCATGGTCAGTTTAGAAGACGTTTTCCTCCCCGCGTCCTGCCTTCTCGGGGAAGTGAACCGGGGCTATGGAATTGCCCTGGAAATGCTCAACGGGGGAAGAATCGGAATTGGGGCACAGGCTCTCGGCCTGGCCAGTGAGGCGCTTCGCCTTGCCCTCGCTTACAGTCGCGAGCGGGAACAGTTCGGCAAGCCCATTGTCGAGAATCAGTCCATCCAGGAGCATCTGACGGAGATGAGTCTTCTGGTGCAGCAGTCCCGCTGGATGGTCTACCGGGCGGCGCAGGATTATCAGGATATCATTTTTGCCGCTGCCTCTGCAAAACTGGCGGCCAGCAAGGCGGCCGTCCGCTGTGCGGAGCTTGCCGTGCAGATCCACGGCGGCTACGGCTATACGAAGGATTACAAGGTAGAGAGGATCTTCCGGGACGCGAGAGTCACGGAGATCTACGAGGGGACAAGTGAGGTTCAGCGTCTGGTGATGATTCGCCAGATGCTGAGCGAGAAGGAAGGAGTCTCATGAAGATCGCAGTCTTGGTAAAACAGGTAGCGGATACAGCGGCTCGCATCGGCGTGCTTTCTGATGGGAGCGGCGTGGATGAGTCCGGCGCCCAGAAGGTGCTCAATCCCTATGATGAGTATGCCGTGGAACAGGCCATTCAGTTGAAGGAGGCGCAAGAGGCGGAAGTGGTGATCGTAAACATCGGTCCGGATTCAGCCGATGAGGCCGTGAAGACGGCCCTCGCAATGGGTGCCGACCGCGCCCTGATTCTTCGCGATGATGCTCTCGGTCAGGCCGATGCTTCTCTTCGTGCCGAATGCCTGGCGGCCATGCTGAGCCGGGATTCCTTTGATCTTGTTTTCTGCGGAAAGCAGTCCGTGGACAGTGACACCCATCAGGTGGGTCCCGCTGTGGCCCAGAAACTGGGCATGCCAGTGGTGAGCTTTATCGACTCTTTCCAGCTTGAAGGGGAGAAAGCCCTCGTTCAGCGCGATGCCGACGGTATTCGGGAGACTTTGGAAGTCAGCCTTCCCGCTCTCTTTACCTGCACCAAGGGTCTGAATGAGCCTCGCTACCCCAGCCTTCCGGGAATCATGCAGGCGGCAGTCAAGCCGAAGGAAGTCCTCTCGGCTGCGGACCTGGGGCTGGATCTGAAAGCGAAATCAAGGATCCACCGTGTGGACTCGCCTCCCGAGAGAGCCGAGGGCCGGATTCTCGAAGGCGAGATTCCCGCTCAGGTTCACGAACTGGTTCAACTTCTGCGCGATGAAGCGCACGCAGTATAGGGAGGGATGACGATGGCTTCCATCTGGGTATATCTGGAAAAGGGCAATGCAGGATTGAGCAAAGCTTCCCTGGAGGTTCTGGGAGAGGCTCGCAGACAGGCGGATGCCCTGTCCGCACAGGTTTCTGCCGTTATGCTGGGTGAGGGACTGACAGAGGCCGCCGATCAGGCGGGCCGTAGTGGAGCGGATCGGCTCTTTCTTTCGGACTCTGGTGACTTTGCAGACCAGAATCCGGAAGCACTTCTTCCGGCCCTGATTTCTCTTCTCGAAGGTGCAGATGCGGATTATCTGTTTCTTCCGGTAAATGTTCGCTGCCGGGAACTCTCGGCGCGACTCTCTGCACAATTCGGAAGCGGGCTTGCTGCCGATGTAACGGCGATCTCTGCGGAAGAGGGTCAATTGAAGTTCACCCGTCCGATCTATGCGGGCAAGGCACTGGAGACGGTCAGCCTTGAGGGCAAGCCGGCGATTGCTACGCTTCGCCCCAATCTCTTTTCGGCAGCGGAAGAGGATGCTTCACGAGACTGCGGTCGGGAAGATGTGCCTGCGGGTTCTGTGGCCGATCTACGCAGCCTGGTCAAGGAAGCGGTGGCGGGTGCCATGGACAAGGTTTCCCTGCAGGAGGCGACGGTGATCGTCTCCGGGGGCCGCGGGATGAAAGAGGGCGAGAACTTTTCCCTTCTTGAAGATCTGGCCACGACTCTTGGGGCGGCCGTGGGTGCCAGTCGCGCCGCCGTGGACTCCGGATGGAGGGACCATGCCGAGCAGGTCGGGCAGACCGGGAAAACCGTGAGCCCGGTTCTCTATATTGCCTGCGGCATATCGGGCGCCATTCAGCATCTGGCGGGAATGAGTTCCAGCCGCACCATCGTCGCCATCAACAAGGATCCTGAGGCACCCATCTTCAAGGTGGCCGACTACGGGATCGTGGGAGACCTCTTTGAAGTGGTTCCTCTCCTCACGGAGGAGTTTCGCAAGGTCCTGAGCTAGAGGACCGGGAAAGGCAGCATGAAGAGAGTATTCAGCGGGATCCAGCCTTCGGGCGAAGCTCATCTGGGCAACTATGCGGGCGCAATCGCCAACTGGGTTCGCCTTCAGGATAAGTATGAGTGCATCTACTGCGTGGTGGATTATCACGCGATCACCCAGCCCTACGAGGTGGGGGAACTCTCCACGCGCACTCTGGACATGGCCTGCTCCGTTCTGGCTGCCGGCGTGGATCCGGAGCGGAGTACTCTCTTCGTGCAAAGTCAGGTTCCGGAGCACACGGAACTGGCCTGGCTTTTCAACTGCGTGACGCCTCTCGGCGAACTGGAGCGGATGACCCAGTTCAAGGACAAGAGCCGCCAGAACCGCAAGAACATCACTGCGGGTTTGCTGGACTATCCGGTCTTGCAGGCAGCGGACATCCTGCTCTACAAGGCCGAAGGGGTTCCCGTGGGGGAGGACCAGGTTCAGCATCTGGAACTGACCCGCGAGATCGCCCGTCGTTTCAACTCCCGCTATGGCGATGTTTTCCCCGAACCGGCCCCGCTACTGAGCAAGGCCAAGAAGATTCTCGGTCTGGACGGACAGGCAAAGATGAGCAAGAGCGTGGGAAACACTCTGCGGATGTTGGCCGATTCCGGGGAAATCTGGGACAAGCTGCGCCCGGCCGTTACCGATACGAACCGGGTCCGTCGCGACGATCCCGGGGATCCGGAGATCTGTAACCTCTTTACCATCCACGAGACCTTCACCCCGGAAGAGAAACGAGGCGAGATTGCCGCCGGCTGTCGAGATGCCTCGATCGGCTGCTTTGACTGTAAGAAGATCCTGGCCGAACACATCGACGCCACCATGGCTCCCATCCGGGAACGCTATGCCCAATTCCGGGAGAACCCGGAACAGGTTCGACAGATCCTGCAGGCGGGTGCCGAGCACAGCCGCAAGATCGCCCGCGAGGTGATTAATGAGGCCCGGGACGCCATGGGCCTGATGCGCTGAGCCTTCTTCACGCTTGATATCAGCAGGCGTTGAGATTACGAGCCTGATGTGCTAAAATAATACAGTAGAATATCTTAGAGGAAAGACCTTAACAGGAGTCTAGCCTGAATGCGTCTTCTCTGCGCAGTCGTTTTCTGTCTTCTCCCTGCGTTTTCAACGGCGCAGGCTGCCTCGATCCTTCTTCTGGAGGATCCGGTGGATCCCGGTGCTCGCTATTGCAAGAGCGAAGCCCTGAGACAGGAAAACCTTCGAAGCGGTCAATCTGCCCTTCTTCTGGAAGCGGATCTTCTGGCTCTTGGCCATACCGTTCTTCGTGAAGAGATCCAGTCCAGTGCCCCGGAGACCTGGGCTGCCTACGATCTCCTGTTCTTCTCTGCGGGAGATCATCCCTTTCCTCTCAGCAATCCAGCTTGGCGTGCATCCTTGAGGCAGGCTGTCGTAAATGGCAGTCACCTTTTGATTGAAGGCGGAGACCTTGCCTACCACTGGCTCAGTCAGGATGCGCTTTTCAATGACTGGGTTCTGCATGCTGATTCCTGGCAGGGAGATGAAGGGGAGACCCTGCTTCCGGTCTCCTCTCATCCCGTCGCCACGATTCCCCATGTTCTTCCGGACACCCTTTCCCTTGCCTGGCAATCCTATGGCGATGCCGATCGTGTTCTGCCGGCCTGGGGTGCTGAGCCGGTTCTGGAGTGGGCCGGGAACACGGGAGAGGCGGGAGTTCTGGCCTATGATCCAGATTTTGAACCATCAGGAGGGCAGATTCTCTTTTACAGTTTTTCCTATGAGGCACTGGAGGAGACTGCGCGCGTACTTCTTCTGGAGAACAGCGTCAACTGGCTACTGACTGAAGTTCCCGGGAGCGCTTCGATTTCGGGAACCGTGACTCTGGAAGGGGAGAGCGACCACTCAGGAACCCTCTGCCGCCTTCAACCCGGAGGCCTGCTTGTCTGGACGGACAGCGAGGGCGCCTACCAGTTCACGGGACTTCATCCCAACCAGTATGAACTGGTATTTTTGCACGATGGATTCCGCAGCTTTTCCAGGGACCTGGAACTGGAGGAGGGCGAGGATTCGGAGAACCTGAATGCCTTCCTGTCGATTCTTCTCAGCGATGAGTTCTGGAACAGTCCGGAACTGCCGATTCCTGACAATGATCTCTTCGGAGTTTCCGACACGCTGACGGTTTCCCTGGGGGGGCTTTTTGAAACTCTCTCCGTCTTTGTTGACATCGAGCACAGCTGGATCGGGGACCTGATTGTCTGGTTACAGGCTCCTGATGGCACCCCGCTTCTTCTGCATAACCGCAGCGGAGGAAGCAACAATGAACTCTATGGATGGTATCCCGAAGAGCTGGATCCTGTGTCACCGATCTTCCTGCCAACGGTGACGCACACGGACGGGGAATGGAAGCTCCATGTCTCGGACCGGGCCGGCGGCGACACGGGAATCCTGCACTCCTGGTGTCTGCGGATCTACTGGCTGGATGGCACTTCCACAACCGTCAGTCCTGAAGTAGCCCGGATTCGCCTTTCTCCGAACTGGCCGAATCCCTTCAACCCCCGCACCCGTTTTTCCTTTGAAGTTCCTCCCGGGGAAACTTTTCATCTGGAAATCTTTGACACAGCGGGGCGTTTGGTCCGATCTTTCCCCAGAGAGTCCTCTCAAGCCCTCACTCATGAAATGGAATGGGACGGTCGCGACTCTGCTGGCCATTCCCTTCCGAGCGGACTCTACCTGCTTCGCCTCAGTAGCTCCGGAGTGAGCACGAGCAGGAAGATCCTGCTGGCGAAGTAGCCCTTCAGCAAGGCAGGGGAGTTCGTGGCCATGATCAAGCTTGGTTTTCTGTCACTTTTACTGATCGCCGGATCGGCCTCATCCGCAGTTCTGCAGGTACCTTCCGATTACCCGACAATTCAGTATGCCCTGAGCCTGGCAGAAGAGGGCGACCGTGTCGAAATCTCGCCAGGAACCTACACGGGGCCAATCGTCCTGAAAGGTGGCGTGGACCTTCTCGGCCTGGGAGAGAGTCCCCGGGATGTGATCCTCGACGGCATGGAATCCTACAGGATCGCACGAATTGAAAATGATCCTCTTCCGCTTCGGATTGAGAACCTCAGCTTCTTCCGGGGTTTCGATTCCGAATGGGGTGGAGGTCTTTTTGCAACAGGCGCTTCTGTCGAACTGGATCATGTCATCTTCGAGGATTGTAGTTCTGCTCTTGGCGGAGGTGCCATCTTCGTGGTGGACAGCGACCTCCGGATGGAGTTCTGCCTTTTCTCCTTCAACTACACATGGGGGACACAGGGTGTATCCGTCTACCTGCAAGGCAACGGTCCCTCCGGGCAGCCTCAGGAGTTTCTAAACTGCACCTTTGCGGGCACCAGCATCTGCTGTGGAAATGCGAGCATCGCTTTCGTGGCTTGCTCGCCCGTCGTAAGTAACTGCATCCTGGAGAGGCTCTACTGTGGAGAGGGTTCCCTGCCGGTTCTCAGTTGCAATCTGGGAGACTTCTGTGGCATCGAGGGAAGTGGAGGCCATCAACTGGGCGATCCCTTCTTCTGCGACTTCGACGCGCGGGACTACCATGTCGAATCCTATTCGCCCTGCCTTCCCGAGAACAGCGGCGGCTGCGGCCAAATCGGAGCCTACGGGCTTTGTGTGGAGTCTGCAGTCGAGAGCATCAGCTTCAGCCGCTTCAAGTCTCTCTATCGCTGATCCTGCTTTCCCATTCTGATGGCAGTTTCCCCATGAAGTAATTCAGGAGCCAGCCGAGAAACATGCCTTCCAGAAATCCTGCAATGACATCAAGGGGATAGTGGACTCCCACATGAATCCGGCTATAGGCCACCAGGAGCGGGAAGATCATGACCAGAACCCGTTTCCCCCAGGTTCTGAATCCCAGCGCAAGGAAGAAACCGGCGGCGCCCATGTTGGCGGCATGGCTGCTGGGGAAGCTGGGAGAGGGACCGCAGTCCACGAGAAGCCGCAGGGAGGCGATTTCCCGATGGCAGGGACGAAGGCGCCCGAAGAGATCCTTGAGAAAGTGACTGGTCATGCTGTCGCTAAGGGCAATGAGGGGAATCAGCCAGAGGGCACGCTTTCGCCAGTAGGGTCCCCGGGTCATGAGGAAGATCCAGACAGCGATCAGAAAGAGGCGGGCGAACAGAGTGTCATCTTCGGTGATGAGGACAAAGAAGCGATCCAGCCAGCCCGGCCAGACAAAACCGTTCAGGCGGTAAAAGAGGATCCGGTCCCAGTTGATCAGGGTCTGAATCACAAAACTCCCTTGGAAAAGGTGCCGGAGGTCGGGCTCGAACCGACATGGAGTTGCCCCCGGGGGATTTTGAGTCCCCTGCGTCTACCAATTTCACCACTCCGGCCGAGTGGACAGAATATCAATGCATTGCCTTCTGTCAAGAACCCCCCGGGGAATCCGGGCCTTGAAGTGCGCGGGGTGGTCCGAGAACCTCCCGGGCCAGAATGGCGGCCTTCAAGCCCCCGGCATTCCAGGGGCTTGATCGCCTTTTGACGGGTTTCGGGGAAAGAGAGACAGGAAGCGGCCTGGGTCTGGCCGCGGGTACTTCCTCCCGGGTGGCAGGCGCAGGGGGCGGCAGGGCTTCAGGTTCGGGTGAGGTTCCCGGGCCAGTTTTCTCACCGAGAACAAGCTCCTTCCAGGGGCGGGGGAAGGCTTCCCCTATTTCCTCCAGGAGATCCTCCAGACCCGTGTCCTGTGGAGTCGCCTCCGGAGCCTTGGGCTGCTTTGCCTCTTTCTTCTTTTTCTTCTTCCTGCTTGCCAGAATGCTGAAAAGGATCAGCAGAATCGGTCCCAGGACATCGAGATCCAATGCGAACAAGAGCTACTCCCTCTCTTCGGGCTTCTGGTCCTCGCCCGCGATGGAATCTCTCATGTGCGTATCGCTTTCGATATTCTGCATGCGGTAGTAGTCCATGATTCCCAGGTTGCCATCGCGGAAGGCCTGGGCCATGGCCTTGGGTACTTCTGCCTCTGCTTCGACCACCTTGGCCCGCATCTCGGAAACCCGAGCGACCATTTCCTGTTCCTGTGCGACGGCCATGGCGCGCCGTTCTTCTGCCTTGGCCTGGGCGATGCGTTTGTCAGCTTCCGCCTGATCGGTTTGGAGTTCTGCGCCGATGTTCTTGCCCACATCGACATCGGCGATATCGATGGACAGGATCTCGAAGGCAGTTCCCGAGTCCAGACCCTTGGCTAAAACCGTCTTGGAAATATCGTCCGGGTTTTCGAGAACGGCCTTGTGGTTCATGGCGGAACCGATGGTGGAGACAATGCCCTCTCCGACTCTTGCCAGAATCGTTTCCTCACCGGCTCCCCCGACCAGTCTTTCAATGTTCGCTCTTACGGTAACCCGGGCCGTGGCGATGAGCTGGATGCCATCCTTTGCCATGGCGGCAACCTTGGGTGTCGTGATGACCTTGGGGTTGACGCTCACCTGCACTGCTTCCAGAACATTCCGCCCGGCCAGATCAATCGCCGTGGCCCGTTTGAAGCCCAGTTCGATGTTCGCCTTGTCGGCACTGATCAGGGCGTTGACCACATGGGTGACATCGCCCCCTGCAAGGGAATGGCTTTCCATCTCGTTGATCTTCAGGGAAAGCCCTGCCTTGGTGGCAGAAATCTGCGGTCGAATAATCGCATGGGGGTTGACCTTCCGGAGCCTCATGCCCACGAGGCTGAAGAGGTTTACCCGCACTCCGCTGAAGAAGGCCGTGATCCAGAGTCCCACCGGGATAAAGTAGGTGAGCAGGACCACCAGAAAGAGAAGGACTAGGAAGACAACGATCAGGGTTGCCTGAAAGGCTGCGAGGAAGAATGCTGGCATCATGTTGAGCTGCTCTCCTTTTCTTCGGGATCGAGGTCCCGTTCCACGACGATACGGTTTGCCTGGACTTCCACGATGTGAATGGAAGTTCCCTGTTCGTAGTATTCGCCATCAGTGATGGCATCAAGTCTCTGGCCTTCGACACGAATGGTGCCCGACGGTCTAAGGTCGGTAAGGCATACGCCTTGTTGACCGAGAAGCTCGGGGTCATGCTGCTCGGCACTGAAGCCCTCTTCCGACTTCTGGGTAGTTTCCAGAACGATACTTCCCATCCATCGCGCCTCCGGAAGGTATTTCAAAAGGCCGAAAAAGAGAACCCCGGTTCCGATCATGGAAAAGAGAAGCACGGCGAGAGCGGAAGTGAAATCGTCGGAACCACCGTGAGGAGCCATTCGGCTGAGGAGCACTCCCGCAAGCAGGAGCACCGCGCCGCTGATACCGGCAATGCCGAAGCCTGGGATGACGAAGACCTCCAGAATCAGCAGGATGACTCCGGCCACGAAAAGAAAGATCTCCACATTGCCCGCCAGATGGACGAGCCAGTGGCTCCCGAAATACAGGGCCAGAGCGATGATGCCAACAAGGCCCGGCACACCGAAGCCGGGAGTGCGGATTTCAAGAAGGAGCCCCAGGCCACCAAGGGAGAGAAGGAGCCCTGCAAGAACAGGGTGGGTGAGGAAGCGCACCATCTGCTCGCTCCAGGTGGGAACCATTTCCCGGACGCGGGGATTCTCCCAGGCGAGAATCGCATAGGCTTCCTCCCTGTCCGCCACTACTGCATTGGCAATTTCCAGATCCAGAGCTTCTTCTGCCGTAAGGGTCAGCAACTTGCCGGCCTCAATCACGCCTTCAATGGAGAGGGACTCGTCCACCATGGCTTCTGCGATCTGTGGATTGCGATCCCGGCTTTCTGCGGTCGCGCGCATTTCGCTGCGCATGTAGGAAACAGTCTTCTCGCCCGTGGGTTCACTCTTCCCGGTGGGGGAAATCTGTACGGGTTCAGCGGCGCCGATGGAAGCTCCTTCGGAGAGAAGCACCTTGTCTGCGGCCAGGGTGATCAGGGCACCGGCACTGATGGCACGGCCCTCGACCCAGGCGACCGTGGGAACGGGACTGCGGAGGATTGCATCGCGGATGCGGACGGCGGCATCGATGCGACCGCCAAAGGTGTCGATGCGAAGAAGCACGGCATCGGCATCACGAGCTTCTTCAATGGCGCGTTCCACGAAGGGGGCGAGGCCCATTTCGATGGTGCCTTCGATGGGGATCTCCACAATCGTGAGGCGGTTTTCGGAGGCATCAAGCAACCCGAGAGAAGCACTGAGAAGCAGAAAGACGAGGGAGACGATCCGGCGCATGGTACCTCCTTGGAAAGGGGATTATCCGCCTTCCCATCTTGACTTACAACTGCTTTTTAGTATCCTGCCTTTTCACGGGGCCATAGCTCAGCTGGGAGAGCGCATGACTGGCAGTCATGAGGTCAGGGGTTCGATCCCCCTTGGCTCCACCGGAACGGGAAGCCTTCGCAATGAATGCGGGGGCTTTTGCGTCTGCCCTCACCCTAGGGCAAATCCTCCAGCAGGGGAACCTGCAGGTTGGAATGGAAGCGCTCGTTGATCACGCTAGTGATCTCATCAACAATGAGCGCATTGCCGAAGCGCGTCGGATGGATGCCGTCGAGACTGAAGAAGTTGCCCAAAAACTCGGCGCTCATCTCATGCCCATTGAAACTCGCGCTGCCATCGAGAACCCTCTGGAAGAGGGAGTAAAAGTCCACATGGCAGTGTCCGCGGGCTTCCGCAAGAGCGGCGATTGACTGGTTGTAGTCAATTACCCGGTCTGCAAGCTGTGTCCACTCGCTTTCCCGCAACACCAGGTTCTCGCTCAAAAGCTCCCCGTTTCTCGGGTAGAGAGAGTCGAGCATGGCCGCCGCCGATGCTTCCTCCAGAGCTTCCGTGTCCATGAAGTACTGGATCATCTCGTCCCGGGGAAGCCCCACACCGTCAAGAACATCAAAGAGAGCTTCGAGCAGAACCAGGTCTTCTTCCAGAAGAACTCCCTCTTCGCCATGAAGCGGAATCCCTCCTCCTCCCGGCAGCGTGAGTTCTTCCAGATCATGGCCGATGGCCCGCGGAGGAACCGAGCGGAAGAAGGCAAAGTCCAAAACCGAAGGGACGTTCAGCAGGAGCAAATCGCAGTCGGGAAGATGGCTTTCCAGACTGTCGAGAAGCTGCGAGTAGGAAGACTCGAATTCCGGGCCGCTCGCCAGAGGAACACCCGTGCCGAAAAGTGCCGGCGTCAACACTTCACTGATGCCCGCAGACAGGGTCAAGAAGGTGGGATTCAGGAGAACGGCCTGCTCCCAGGCGCTGAGAATCTGAGGGAACCAGCCGCACTCCTCGATTCCATTTCGCAGGATGAAATTATAATAAGGATTCAACTGTCCCTGGGCATCAAAGGGACCGCGGGTGTTCAGCAGATCCTGAACCGTGGCAAGGGGGATGGAGAGGTTCTGGTGAGGCAGGGGATCGAGGAGATCCAGAGGCCCGGGCCAGAGGTCTGTGTTCGTCTCCCATCCTTCCGGCCAGGGAAGGGGTTCCATTGTCGGGACTCCCGCGTCATCGAAGCGGATGACGAGATGCCCTTCTCCCGGCATCGGGCTGCTCCAGCCCGGACTATTGATGCGGGGTTGCCGGAATCCCTCCGTGCGCATCGAGCGCGAGAGGATGGCGGGAAAACTGTAGTACTGGGCTGACTCGTAGAGGGCACCGGAATGATAGCCCGCAGAAATGGCTGCACCAAGAGCCACATAATTCGAAAAGTCCGCAGATCCGCTGTCCAGGGGCGGGAGCTGTGACTCATAGGGCTGCAGAATCGTGCAGGCCGAAAGCAGCAGGAGGCCGAGAACAGGGAATGCGAAACGTTTGCGTTTTCCAGTCATGAATACCTCAGAACTTGTACTTCAGGCCTATGCCCCAGACATGCCCGAAGGCCCGGTAATCGCCGTTGAAACTGTCCTTGTTGTCACGAACCTTACGATCCTTGATGAAGAGCAGGAGACCGAAGTAGTCGATCACAACATCGCGCCAGGGTGTCGAAAAACCGAAGCTGAGAGAGGTCTGTTCGGAGTCGGGGAGCAGGGGGCCGCAACTGGCAGAAGGCTGGGGTGTGTCGTCAAAGAAGAAGCCGGCCCGAAGGATGACCCCCGATGGTCGGCGTTGTTCAAGCCCCGCCCGGATGGAGAGGGCGTCCTTCCAGTATTCCTCGAGAGACAGGTTGTCTTCGGGGTGATCGTCGAACTCCAGGCGGATGACATCGTAGGCAGACCAGTGTGCAAGGTTCAGGTTCACCTCCAGAAGCAGGTTTTCCCTGATCTCCGAGGCCAGACCAAAGGAATAGAGACCCGGCAGGGGGAGGACTCCCTTCGCACGACCATCTGCAGGCACGGGGAGGTTCTCCTCCGTCTCGAACTCCGTGAAGTCAGCCATGCCTTCCAGATGCAGTCGGATATCGGACTTGTAGGAGAGACCCAGTCGGAGCGTTCGTCCAAGATCGGCCTGCAGTCCCATGGTCCAGCCCGAATCCAGATACGTGCTGTTTCCCTCCAGACTCATGGTACCGGCTTCGACCGGGTCGGGCAGATACTCGATGAGATAGCGGTCCAGGCGGAAGTAGCTGCGAACCAGATTGAGTCCGATGCCAAGACGCAGTCGGGGATTGATCCGGTAGGAAAGCGTGGGGCTATAAATGAGGGTTTGCAGTTCGGTGTGATAGGCAATGTGTCGGCCCGTGAAGGTTTCGGGATTGGCCCACTGGAAGGCCAGACCGAAGGGAGTGGTGAAGCCGATTCCGAGAGCCACGTTTTTCCCCAGGCGTTTTGCGGCATAGAACTGGGGGAGGTAGGGGGCGGAGGCCAGCGGTTGCTCGGTCACGCCGTAGCCGGGCCAGGGGTCTGCGCCACGGTACTTCATGCGCCCGCGGATTGTGCAGGTGCTGAAGATGATCTCCGAACCCTCAATTTGAACGAGGCCCGCGGGATTGTAAAAGACGGAGGCTGCGTCGGAGACCGTGGCGGTTCCCACTCCTCCCATGGCTGTGCTGCGAGTGCCCATGGCCCAGATCGAGAATCCTTCTGCCAACAGGAGAGAAGGAGAAAGGAGAAGCAGAAGAGCGAGGCAAAGCTTGGTTCTCATGGATTCCTTTCGAATTGGCTTAAACTGCCAGATCGCAAGGTGCGGATTCAAGGGATATCTGCTTTCGTTCCGCTTTCTCTTGATGAAAGCTCGCTCTTCTCCTAGGATTCCAAAGAGGAGGAACATGTTCGGAAAGCGTCCTGCAATTCTGGTTCACGAGCTTCCATCGACTCCCTGGCTGGGGCCGCCCGTAGCGACTCGCCCTGTCTGGGATCTTCAACTGGGTCCTTTCCGGATTCGGGATCTCTTTGAGTCGGCCTTTCCCTCTCATTCGGTCTTTTTCCATGAGAGCCGTCTCCGTTCCGCTTCCCTGCCTGCAGAACTGCTCGAGTTCCAGAAGGTACTCCTTATCCCGGCTCAGCAGCTTCCTCTCCAGAAGAGATTTGTGCAGGAAGCTCTTTCCTTGGAACCGGGAGACTGTCTGGAGGAAGAGGGGCGGGTTCTTGCTCGCATGGCATCCGCTTCGGAGATTCCTGATCTTCTGGAGATCGTGGCTTCTCATGAGGAGTTCCCTGCTCTTGCCGGGCCTCTGCTCTGGACCTCCGGGGGCCCCTGGCTTCGCTTCTGGTGGGAGCTACGGGAACTGGCCGCCCACCTTCTTGAAAATCACTGTGAAGAAACTCTGCGCAGATTGAGTTCGCCGACCCGGCTTCTTTCTCTCACCAGCGATGATGTCTACCGCGCAAGCGATGTTTGCGTGGCCGATAGCGCAGTGATCGACACGAGCTCTGGCCCGGTGATTCTCGATCAGGGCGTGGAGATCGGCGCTCTCTCGTATGTGGCCGGTCCCTGCTATCTGGGCCCCGGTACCCGGGTTCGTCCTTCCAGCCGTCTCCTCCACGGAGTCATCGCAGGACCGCAGTGTCGCCTGGGGGGAGAACTGGAAGAGAGTCTCTTTCAGGGTTACGCGAACAAGCAGCACGATGGATTTCTGGGCAATGCCTGGGTCGGCGAGTGGGTGAACCTCGGCGCAGGCACCACGAACAGCGACCTGAAGAACAACTATTCCAGTGTGCGAGTGCAAATGGCAGAAGGCGAAATCGATAGTTCCCGGATGTTCCTGGGAGCCTGTCTGGGCGATCATGTAAGAACGGGCATTCTCTCAAGGCTGAACACGGGAACCGTCTTTGAGCCCTTCGTGAACTGGTTCGGCGCGACCTTCCCGCCGAAGTACCTACCCGCCTTCTCCTGGGGTGATGACCGGGAGCTTCAGGAGTATCGCATCGACAAGGCTCTGGAAACGGCAGCCATTGCCATGAGCCGGCGCGACTGCGACCTGAACGAGGAACTGGAAGAACTTTACCGGGGGATCCATCTCCGCCGCTCCGGGTGAATATTTCCCCTTCCGGGAAAAAGCGTTCCCTGTTTTTGAAACATGGCTCCTGAAGCACACCTGACACCTATTATGTAACAATCTCATTTGCAGGTAGTTACAAGCGCAAGGCAAGGCTCTTTCTACGCGCCTTGCCAGTGGCACTGCTCTTGATAGTCCCTCCCCGCATTTGACCCTGCACTGTTTGTAGGAGATCAAGCCGGGGGCCCATTCCCACACTGCGTGCTGCGCTTTCCCGAGTTTGACGCTACTCCAGCGGCGGGGTCTTTTTCTATGCCCCTCAGTCCCGTCTCCTCGAGACTTCTCCAAGTTTTCTGTTTTCAAGGCTTTGACAAAAGCACGGCGACTTGATATCTTTGACCCTCGCTCGGTTGTTCTGGAACTGTCCCCTTGGGGACTTTCTGATTTACCCATGGGGGAGACATGACCAAAGCCGATCTTGTCGAGGCGATTTCCGATAGAGTGAGCCTGAGCAAGAAAGACACGGGGATCGTTGTCAATCTCGTATTGGACAGCATCAGCGATGCGCTTTCCCAGGGAGACAAGGTTGAGTTGCGTGGTTTCGGCAGTTTTCGCGTGAAAGAGCGTCGGGGACGCAAGGCCCGCAACCCTCGTACAGGAACAACGGTGATGGTACCGGCGAAACTGATTCCCTTCTTCAAGGCCTCCAACGACCTGAAGAAGCTGGTGAATCCTGACGGAGCTGCTACCGAAGACGAGTAGCAGAGCCCGGATTTCGAATCATATAGAAGGAAAGGTGTCACTCAATGCCCAATGGCAGAAAACGCAAGCGCAAGAAGATATCGACTCACAAGCGCAAGAAGCGTCTTCGCAAGAATCGTCACAAGAAGAAGTAGATCTGAACTCCGCACTTGAGTGGCGCGAGGCCATTGAGGATCTTCTGAACTCGCATCCGGCCGGGCTCCTGCCCGGTCGGATTTCTACATCCCTCCATATCCCGGTTCACGAGCGACGCAAGTTCCGACAGCTTCTGCGACAGATGCTCGAATCCGGTGAGCTGCGAAAGAGTCGCGGGAGGTTCTTTCTCCCTTCCGGCGCCGGTAGCAAAAAGGGCAAACGAAAGAAGCGAAGCCTTCGGGAGGATCGGGAACTCGGCATGAGAATGCTCTGCGAGGAGCATGGGCTGCAAAGGGAGTTCCCGGAGGATCTCCTGAAGGATGCAGAGTCCATTGCAAATCGAGAGATCCTCCTTGAGGGGACGCGCGAAGACCTGTCCCATCTTCCCATCATTGCAATTGATCCTCATGATGCCCGGGATCATGACGATGCGATCAGTCTGGAGACCCTGAAGGACGGCACTCGCAGGCTGGGCATTCACATTGCCGATGTCTCCGAATACCTGCCCCCGAACAGCCGCCTGGATCAGGAGGCAAAAAGGCGGGGCAACTCCACCTACTTCCCCTTTGAAACCATTCCCATGCTTCCCGCTTCCCTTTCCGGGGACACCTGTTCCCTGAAGAGTGGATCCGCAAAATACGCTCTCACTCTCTTCCTGGACTTTGACTCCCGGGGGCGGCAATCCGGAAGCCGTCTTCTGGAGTCGCTTCTTTCCATCCATCGGGATTACAGCTACGAAGAGGCGGAGGAGCTTCTGGAAGGGAACAGCCCCGATTCAGCCTTGCTTCGCTCCATGCAAGAACTGTCCAGCCAACTGTCAGAACAGCGCGAGAAAGAGGGGGCCTTGCGATTCGAGATGCCGGAAACCCGGGTGAAGGAGGAAGGGGGGAAGATTCTCGGTTTTGAGAAGAAGCCTCTTCTCCAGACTCACAGACTCGTAGAAGAGTTCATGCTTGCGGCCAATCGTGAGGTCGCGCGAATCATGCAAAGGGAGAAGCTCCCCGGTCTCTACCGCATTCATAAGCGGCCCGACGATGAGGATGTGAAGGAACTGCGCCATGCGCTCTCCCTGGCCGGGATTGCCTGGAACCCGACACTCCCGCCCCGGCCTGCGGAGTATCGTGACCTTGCGAAAAGAATCCAGGAGAGGGAAGACCGGGTTCCGCTGTTTTTCAGGCTTCTGCGATCTCTTCAAAAGGCAAAGTACTCCTCCTCTGCTTCCCTGCACTTTGGCCTCGCCTGGACGGACTATCTTCACTTCACCAGTCCCATCCGGCGCTATGCCGATCTACAGGTTCACCGGAGCCTGAAGAGCTGGTTGCGCGGTCAAACGAACAGGAAGCAGGGAGAGTTGAAGTCCCTCGCAGAGCATCTGTCGGAGACCGAGATTCTATCCCTGCAGGCAGAACGCGACAGCATGCGGCTTGAGATGGTTCTCTGGGCGAGGCAGCACTTGGGTGATGTCCATGAGGCGACAGTACTCGGTGTTCGGGAGGGAGGGCTGATTGTCCAATTGCCCCAAAGTGGTGCCGAGGGATTCCTGCCCGCCTCCCAACTTGGCGGCGAGTGGTTTCACTTTGAGGAGGATCGGGAGCTTCTCCGAGGTGAGTTCTCAGGGAAGGTCTTCGCAGCCGGCGATTCCCTTCGGCTGCAGATCGTGGCAGCCAGTCTGAAAACCCGCAGGGTTCACTTTTTCCTTGTGGAATAGGGAGAGAGGGGGCAATTTCCTCCCAGAAGAAAGGGAGAAGACCCCATGGAAGAACGCAGACGGGCAAGACGCCTCGACATCAGTCTGAAACTGGAAATCCGGCTTGAGCCCGGATCCACCAGCGACTTGGGCAGAACCCTGAACCTGTCCAGTTCCGGGGTCTATTTCGACTCTCCCTACCACATGGAAGAGGGGACCAAGCTCCCTCTCACCCTTCATCTTCCGGAGGAGGACGAGCAGAGCAATCCCTGGGTCCTGCGCCAGGACGGGATTGTCGTCCGCTGCGAGCCGGAGGAGGAGGATCCCGCCGTTTCGTCCTACCGGATTGCCTGCTTCTTCTACAGCATTGAGGAAGAGGAGCGGGATCGTCTGGAAGACTACATCTCCTCCCGCACGGCCTAGGCAAACCCCTTTAGTTCCACTCCTTCCTGCCGATAAGAGACCTGAGACTCTCTCGAGGGAAAGGAGCCGCCGTATGCCCCCCCGGCATTCCATCATTGGAATTGTGGAGCGCAAGTCTTTGCAGAAAAAGACGCTTGCCCGCATGGAAAGCCTGCCGAGCCTGGGCTCCGTGGTGAAGGAGTTTCTTGCGGTCGCCCGCAGGGAGTACTTCACGGCCTCCGATTTCGAGAAAGTGATTCGCAAGGACCAGGCGCTGGTCGCCCGTCTTCTGAAGGTCGCCAATAGCAGCTTCTTTGCCGGGGGACGGAGCATCTCCACCATCCACGACGCGGTCGTCCTGATCGGCATGGACAATATGAAGAACATGGTCTATGCGGTCAGTAGCAGTGGGCTTCTGCGACGGGAGATGGACTGCTATGACTATCCGGGCAGGGGCTTCTGGACCCATGCCATGGCCGTGGCCATCACTTCCCGCAAACTCGCTGAAGCAATGAAACAGCCTCCCCTGCTCGGCGAGGAAGCCTTTGTGGCCGGTCTTTTGCACGACATCGGGAAACTCGTACTCGATGAACTCTTCGATCCGATTCCCGGGCGGAGACCGATCTGCCGGGAAGAGGAAGAAGAGGTCTCCGGCTTTGAGCATCCGGAACTGGCGCGTCATGTTCTTCAGCGCTGGAAATTGCCGGAGCACATCATTCAGGCCGTTCGCTATCACCATGATCCCTGGAACCGGGGCAAGAGCCATCCCGCGGCGGTTCTCGTACATCTCTCGGACCAGCTTTGCAATCAGTGGGGCCTTGGGCGGAGAAATCTGGAGGATCTCGGGCGGGAAGTGGATGTTCAGGATTACCGCAAGGAAATGAGAAGTCTGGGTTTCGAAAGAGAAAGTTTCCTTCGCCTGCTCTGGCAACTGCGCCAGGATCTGCAGGATCTGGATCACCTCTATGCGGGGGGACTGTGAAGACCGGTAAGCGCAACCGACCGGAGAGACTTCTGGAGCGGCTCTACGGAGCCCGTGACCGGGATGCTTTCTATCCCGAACTGGCCCGGCTTCTGCGGGAAGAGTTCGGGGCGGAGAGTTGCTCCATCTTCCTGAACGAAAGTGATGGAGGGAGCCGGCAGGAGTGGGACAGCACTCTTCCGGGCGAGAAGAGTCAAAGCCATGCCCTTCGCTACGAAGGCGAAGAGATCGGCCAACTCCTGGTATCGCCACCGCTCTTTCGCGTGGACTCTCACTTTCCTGGCTTCCTTCGTCATGTTTCGCGGGTCCTCTTCCAGTTTGTCTCCCAGTCAGAACAGGAAAGACTGGTCGAAGACAGCCTCCGTCAGGTGGAAGCACTCAACGCTCTTGGGCAGCTTCTCCATGAGCTCGACAGCGAGAGAATTCTGAACCGTGTTCTCAAGTTCTGCATGGACCTGACCGGCGCGGAAGTGGGAGCGGCGCGTCTCTACGAAAAGGACAAGGTAGTTCACAAGGTCTTCTGGGGGCTTCCCGAGGAAGTTCTGGATGAACTGGATCAGGATGAGAGGGAGCCGCTTCGTGGTAGCCGCCTCCGACAGTTCTCATCTACCGGTAACAGTGCCTGGTTTCCTGACACACTCATGGAAGTCAACCTTCCTCTACGGCTTCCTCATCGTGCGGAGCTTCTTCTGGTATCCGGGCCGGACTTTCAGGAAGACCCCCAGAGCCGGGAACTGATTGAGTCCTGCGCCCTGTTCGGGAGTCAGGCTTTGCAAAAGGCCCTGGAGCACCAGGAGCAGATCTTGCGAAACCGGGAACTGGAACAGTTGGAAGTTGCGCGGCAGATCCAGAAAAGACTGATCCCCGAAATCCTTCCTGAAGTGGAAGGCCTGGATATGGCGGGCTACAGCCAGTCAGCAGAGTCCGTGGGCGGGGACTACTACGATGTCATCACCCTGGACAATGGAGACACCCTGGCCTTCCTCGCAGATGTTTCCGGGAAGGGCGTTCCTGCGGCACTTCGCATGAGCGGTCTCCGCGCACTCTTGAGAAGCCAGGCTCGATCCTGCCACTCCCCGGGCGAACTCCTGGGCCGACTGAACCGCTTCCTCTGTGAAGACCGGATGAAGGGGAGTTTCGTGACGGCCACCTGTCTGATTTTCCGCTGCGGAGGGCGAGAAGTTCTGGCCGCATCGGCGGGACACGAACCCGTTCTTTTCCTGAGACAGGGAAAGAAACTCCAGGATCTCGGAGACTATGGAGGACTTCCGCTCGGAATACGGGAGAGGGAAGAATATCGCGATCAGCCTTTCCGATTCGAAGCCGGAGACTGGCTGCTACTCTATTCGGACGGGGCTACGGACATGAAGAGTGAGGACTCGGATCGTTACGGTTCCGCTCGCCTGGAAGGGTATTTTCAGAAACACCGGGGGACAGAGGCAGCAGACTTGCTAGGAAGCCTGCTGGACGATCTGAATGCCTTTCGTGGGCGGATCGCTCCTGTGGACGACCTGACACTTTTGATTTTCCAGGGAATAGAGCAATGAAGATCACGAAAAGCCAGCAGGGAGGATCGACTCTCCTGCAGATCCAGGGCGAGATTGAAGTCTTTACCCTTCCCGAGCTTCGCGAATCTGCCGAAGACTGCCTCGGGGGTGCGGAAGAAATCATCTTCCATCTCGGGGAACTGGAGTACATCGACAGTGCCGGTCTCGGATATCTGGTCGATCTGAATGAACGCTTCCGGGCTCGCGGCCAACGCCTGCTTCTCGTGGAATTGACGGAGCATGTGAGCAAGATCCTGCGGATCACGCACCTGGACAGAATCCTCGAAATCCAGTCCAGCCTGGAGTACAGTCACCCCGCTTGATGCAGGATTTTCCGCCTGAAGGCGCAGGAAACTGTCCAAGCTCCTATGGCATCGCTTTAGCAATAAGCCGCAAAGTGTTGCATTTTCAGCAAATTACAAAACTTTAGCCTTTTTTTGCTCGTGGCATGAAGATTGATGTCCCTTTTCGATTCTATCGAATGGGGAGAAGCGATGATCAAGGCCCTCGACAGTAGCCGCCAGGCCATGCAGATGCAGTGGCGACGGCACGAGGTCATCTCCAATAACCTGGCCAATGTGAACACTCCCGGCTTCAAGCGGGAGATGGCTCGCGTTTCTGCCCACCTCAAGGATGGGGTGCAGGCTCCGGGTCAGGAACTGTTCCTGCCGCAGAGGGAGATCCTCGTGGAGGGAGTTCCCTCGAAGCAGGGAGGGCCCCTTTTGCCCACCGGCAATCCTCTGGACATCGCTCTTACGGGAGAAGGCTTCTTTCAGGTGGAAACGGATCAGGGGCTTCGCCTGACCCGGGACGGTTCCTTCCGTCTCGATGAGCAGGGAGTGCTGGTTCATTCCTCCGGTGGCCGGGTGCTGGTGGACGGCTCGCCGATTCATGTCGGTGAGAATCCCAGCATCCTTCCCGATGGCAGTGTTCTCGATGGAGAAATCTTGCTCGGCCGTCTTTCCATCCTGCTTCCGGAGGAAGGGGCAAGGCTGGAAAGGCAGGGGGACAACCTTCTTCGCCTCGAAGGCGGTAGTCGGGAAGCGGAAGAGAGCGACTACCTTCTCGCTCCCGGTTTTCTCGAAGGCTCCAATGTCCAGTCAGTTCGGGAGATGGTGGACATGATCCGTGCTTATCGGGCCTACGAAATGGCGCAGAGAGGTGCCCTTGCGGCAGATGAAACCCTGAGAATTGCGACACAGCGTGTTGGAAGTCTCAGACCTTAAGGAGAAACAAGATGATGAGAGCCCTGTCCACTTCCGCCACCGGCATGAGAGCCCAACAGCTCTATGTGGATACGATTTCCCATAACCTGGCAAACGTCAACACGACCGGCTTCAAGCGCGGGCGCGTTGAGTTCCAGGATCTTCTCTATCAGGTGGTTTCCCCCAATGCCAGTCTTCGTGGCGGTGCCGATGTACAGCCCATTCAGGTAGGTCATGGAGTCCGTCTGGCCGGTATACGCCAGATCTTTACCCAGGGCCCTACACAGATCACGGGAAACGCTCTCGACATGGCCATCAATGGTGACGGTTTCTTCCGGGTGGAATTGCCCGACGGGCGCTACGCCTATACCCGTGACGGTTCCTTTGCGCTGGACAGTGAGGGAAGTCTGGTGACCAGCGGTGGTCTGCATGTGGCACCCGGTTTCGAGTTTCCTGAATCCACGACCCAGGTTTCCGTCGAGAAAGACGGCGACCTGCGCATCCTCGTCGCGGGCGAAGAGGAACCCCGGAGTCTTGGACAACTTGAAGTCTATCGTTTTGCAAACCCCTCCGGCCTGAGTGCCCTGGGAAACAATCTTTTTCTGGCCAGCGAATCGAGTGGGAAAGCCCAGGAAGGAACCGCCGGCCGTGATGGTTTCGGTCAGATTGAGTCCGGGATCCTCGAAGGCAGCAATGTCAGTGTGGTGGAAGAAATGATCCGGCTCATTGAAGCACAGAGAGCCTATGAACTGAACTCCAAGGCGATCCAGACATCCGAAGAGATGCTCTCGGTCGCCAACCAGTTGAAACGATGATCATAAGAAAGAGGCATAAGAGAGTTCTTCTGACGGCAGCCCTCCTGGGGCTTGCCCTTCTGCATTTCCCTCAATCGTCTATTGCGGAAGAGAGCCGTCTGCTCCTGAAAGAGACCCTGCAGTGTCGGGCACCTGTTGTCTCCCTTGTGGACCTGCTCGATGGCTCCCTTCCCTCCTCAATGAACGATCTTCTGGTGTGCAAGAGTCCCGAGCCGGGAAAAACCAGAAGCCTGAGCCGTCGTCGGCTTCAGCGCCTTCTTCGGGAAGAGGGCTACCTGGGAAGGCTCGAAGGTGCTGAAACAGTCAAGATCTCAACGCCCTCTCTTCGCCTCTCCAGTAAACGCATTCTGGAATCCGCCAGCCGCTACCTGGATAGGAAGCTGGAGCCTCTCGGTCTGAAGCGGATTTCTCCGCTCATGGGTTTCCCCGAGGAAATCCAGCTCAGCGATCTTCGGATTGAATTCGAAATGGAACTCCAGGGGGAAACAAAAAGGCAGGGCGAGGCGCTCCTGAAAGTACGGGATTCTCTGGGATTTGAAATCCAGCGCAGAGTTTCCTTTCGCTGCGAGAAGCCGATCCGGGTTCCCGTCTGCCGGCATCCTCAAGTGCGCGGCGAGACCCTTCGCAACTGGGGCTGGGAAGTACGCAATCTCTTTGACATTGATGGACAGCCTCTGGAAGAGGGAGCCTTGTCTACGGCAGTTCTCAAGCGTCGTCTGGAGCCGGGGGATGTCCTGACGACCCGGAATACAGAGAGCGACCTTCTCGTGCGAGCGGGAAGAGAAGTGGTGATTCAACTGGAGCGTGGTGCCGTCCGGGTTCGTAAAAGCGGCGTGGCGCAGTCCAATGGTCGATACGGAGAAATGGTCCCGGTACGGCTCCGGGACAGCAGGGAACTGAAGCGCTACCGGGTTGCCGGCCCGGGCCTTCTGGTTCCCTCATGGATTGAACTCAGGGAGAAGCAGACATGAGTAAACGATGGTTCCTGATCTTGCTGCTGGCCTTATCCACTTCCCTTCAGGCGGAAGCCCTCTGGGATGACAGCAGCGGGGGCAGCCTCTATTCCAACCAGAAAGCCCATCGAGTGGGGGACATCCTCACGGTCATGATTTCTGAAAGCGCGACGGCGGTCAGTGATGCAATCACCGATACCGAAGTGAAGAATGAAATGAGTGGCGGCGCGGGGACCGGCCTTCTCGACTTCATCCCGCTCTGGGGACTCAACCAGGAAAACCGTTTTGAGGGGAAAGGTACAAGCGCACGGAAGGCGGATCTCAAAGCCGTCATGAGTGTGCGCATTGTGCAGGAACTGCCCCGGGGGCAATTTCGTGTGGAAGGGGAAAGAAGTGTCAGCCGCAACGGGGAAGAGGACGTACTTACTCTCTCGGGAGTGGTGCGCGGCCGCGATATCGGTCCGGACAACTCGGTTCCTTCAAGCGCCATTGCAGAAGCCATCATCGTATACGAAGGCAAGGGTGATCTGGAGCAAAGCAATCGCCCCGGTCTCCTGAGTCGTTTTGCCGACTGGATATTCTAGGAAGGATGAGGATGAAGAAGCAATTCATGACACTCCTTGCGCTCCTGTTCCTGATCGCATCTTCCGCAGGTGCTTCCAGAGTGAAGGACATTGCCCAGGTGAATGGGCAGGACGGAGAACACCTGATCGGCTACGGACTGGTGGTGGGTCTCAGTGGTACCGGGGATGGACGGGGGACTGGTTTCACGGCTCACTCGGTTGCCGGGATGATGGAGAAGTTCGGGCTGACCCTCGACCCCGAGGAAATCCGTATGAAAAATGTGGCCGCAGTCATGGTGACGGCGACCCTTCCTCCCAACAGCCGTCAGGGTGGGCAACTGGATGTAACCGTATCCAGCCTTGGAGATGCCAAGAGCCTCGAGGGCGGAATCCTCCTGATGACTCCCCTGCTTCGCCAGGCCGATGGTCTTCAGTACGGAATTGCCCAGGGGGCAATCAGTGTGGGCGGCTATAGCGTGGATGCGGGTCTTGGTAATTCCGTTCGAAAGAACAACAGCAATGTAGGTCGCATTCCCTCGGGGGGAACCCTGAGCCGGGACTGGCCGGGTTCCTATGTTCGTGACAATCGTTTTGACCTGCTTCTTCACAGCCCCGATTTCACGACGGCGGCTAATATCGCCGGATCCCTGAACCGTCGTTACGGCGGAGAAGTCGCACAGGCCCACGATGCTGCAAGAGTCTCGGTCTGGATTCCCAAGGAGCGGGGGGGCGACATGATCCGCTTCATCAGTGAAATCGAAAATATGAGCGTGGAAACCGACTTGGCCGCTCGCGTGGTGATCAATGAGAGAACCGGAACCGTGGTTGTGGGCGACCATGTCCGGATACGGGATGTGGCCATTGCCCACGGCAGCCTTCAGGTGGAGATCCGCACGGGCTATCAGGCCAGCCAGCCTTCCCCTTTCGGAGAGGGACGGAGCCTGCTGGTTCCGGAAGTCCAGACAGCAGTTCATGACAGCAAGGGACAGTTCACCCTGCTTGAAGACAGTAACACGGTGGAAAAAGTCGCACAGGCACTCAATGAGATGGGCGTGAGCCCCCGGGACATGATTTCCATCTTCCAGGCACTCAAGGAATCCGGCGCCCTGGAAGCGGAACTCGTGATCATGTAGGAGACAGAATGAACGAGTTGCAGCAAGCGAATCCGGCAAGGAGCCTTCAGTCTCCCGAGAGTCTTGCATCCTCGGGGAGCAAGGCGGCTCGGGAAGCTCGCCAGAGTGCGGAGGAGATGGAGGCCCTGTTCCTTCAGTTCCTGATGGCGACAATGAGAAAGAGTGTCGAGAGAAGCGAACTCATGCCGGAGACTCCCGGCAATCGTCTCTTTCGCGGGATGCTGGATGAAGAATACTGCCGCCTTGCCAGCGAGAGCGGGCGGGGACTGGGACTCGCGGATCTGATCGAGTCCCAATGGTCGGCGAAACCGGGAGGGAAGAATGGCAGATTCTAAGCTGCTCCAAGAGCTGATGGATGCCGCCAAAGTGGAGTCCGAAGCCTATCGCAGGCTGCTTGCTGTGATGAACGAACATCAGGATGCACTTCTTCGACAGTGTCCGGAAAGCATCAATGAGGCCTTGCAGCGGAACCTCGCATCTCTGGAGTCGGGGAAACAGGCCTGTAACCGGCGAGTGGAGATCACCCGCAGTCTTTGCAAGACCCTGAATATCCGCATTGAAGAGGGAAGTGCGAGGATCATTGCCTGCTTCCAGGGTGATGAAATGATGGCGCTTCAGGAAATCTATCTGGAACTGGGACAGCTTGGTCGTGAGATCCAATCCCAAAACGAGAGAAATCGCCAGATGATTGAACACTCGCTGGATCTGCTCCATGGAGATTTTCAAGCCCTGGGACAACTGGCGAAAAAGGCATCGAATCGAAGAGAAGAAGATGGCGGCGAGGGAGTAATTCTCTCCCTGCGAGCCTGAGGAGAACCATGTCCGGTCTATTCGGAATCATCGAGGCGGGAAAGCAGTCGCTCTTTGCACAGCAGAGTGCGCTTCAAATCCTGAACCACAATGTGGCCAATGCCGGGAACCCGGCCTACACGAGGCAGAGAGTCTTACTCGGCGCCCGCAGTATTCTCGGAGAAATGGGGCTTCCCCAGTCCGGGGGAGTTCAGATTCTCGGAGTGCAAAGAATCACGGACCATTTCCTTTTGGGGAGAGTCACGCGGGCGCAGGGAGAGTACGGAGAGCAATCGGCGCTGCGGGCTTCCTATGACCTGATGGAACTGGCCTTCGGGGAACCGGTCGACACCAGTCTTGGCGAGACAGGCCTCGGGGATGACCTTCGCTCCTTTCTGGACTCCTGGCAGTTGACCCTGAACCCGGATGGCGGAGGAGACTCTTCGGATCTTGCCCCCGTAATTCTGGAAAACGCCCGATCGCTTGCCCAGCGCTTCCGCAGTCTCTCCACTTCGCTTCTTGACCAGGCCGAAGGCACGCGGGAGGACATCGAACTCCGGCTTCAGGAAAGCAATCGCCTGCTGGAAGACATTGCTTCGATCAACGGGCAAATACTGGAAGCCTCCATGGGTGACAGTGCGCGTTCTGACCTGATCGACAGTCGCCAGCAGAGCCTGCTCCAACTGGCCCAACTGACGGGTTGCCGCTGGGAAGAAGGAGAACGAGGAGATGTGCGGGTTCTTCTGGGAAGCAGGACTCTTCTGGACGGACGAAGTGCCGGTCGGCTCAGTCTGGAAACCTCCCCAGACAGCGAGGCCAGGATCCCCGGTTCCGTTCTGAAGCTCGAAGGCCAGGATTTCGCTCTGGATCTCCCGGCGGGCGAAATCAGCGGCATGATGGAAGCCCTCAATGTGAGGCTGCCCGAGATGCTGGCCCGTGTAGACCGGATGGCAGCAGCCATTGTGGAACATGCCAACCGAATCCATCAGGAAGCAGACGGGGCTCCCGGTGGGGGCATCGACATTTTCTCGGGGACGGATGCCAGCACAATCGAACTGAACTCCGTACTTGAGGGGAACCCCGATCTTCTCTCCACGGCGGGAGTTCTGGAAGACGGTTCGACGATCGCAGAAGCCTTCTATGCGCTTCATGACATGGCAATGGATGCAGACAGCAATCAAAGTCTGGAGTCCTACTACGCTTCCACCATCGGTGAACTCGGAGCAAAGAGTGCGATGGCTGCATCCTTTGCGTCTTCCAGCCTGAGGACTCTGGAAGGCGTGGAGCAACGCCTGGCTTCGGTGAGCGGAGTCAGCCTCGATGAAGAACTTGCAAACATGATGATGGTGCAGACGGCATTTCAGGCTTCCTCCCGGGTGATCTCGGTGGTGGATGAAATGCTCGACACCCTCTTGTCCACGGTCTAGGGAGTGATGATGAGAATCACCCAGAACATGCTCGGACGAACGATGTTGTCGAACATCAACCGCGCCTATGAGAGAATGGCGGGTCTGGACATCAGTCGAAGGATCACAAGGCCCTCGGATGATCCCGGAGGCGCACAGCGGATGATCGGCCTGCAGGGGCTCCTGGGTCGCAATACCCGCTTCCAGGGAAATGTGGGCATTGCCCAGCGCTGGCTTGCCGCAGCTGACCAGTCCCTTTCCGATCTGGGAGAATGCTATCGTTCCGCTAGCGAGATTGCCCTCTCCGCAGGCGACATTGCGGCGGACACAGAAGGGATGCTCAGTTCCCTCGACGCGATCATCGAAAGGGTGCTCTCCAATGCGAACTCGAAACTGGGGGACAGTTATCTCTTTTCCGGTGGCCGGCTCTCGACTCTTCCTTTCGAAAGAGCTTCCGGGCAGGTGATCTATCACGGAGATGACTCCTCTCTGGCAACCTCCATCAGCGACGGGCTCTCTCTCCAGTACAATCTCCCCGGGAGCGAACTGTTTGCTGACCATCCCGCCTGGACTGAAGGAAGCATCGACTGGGATCCCGCTCTGGGCTGGGACACACCCTTCCATGAATTCTTCGACGGTCAGGGATTCGAGTCCGGAAGCATCCGGATCAGCGATGGCGAAGGAAACAGCATGGTGCTCGATTGCACGGAGCTGGAGACCCTTGCCGATTTCCGGGACGCAGTTCAGGCGGAGATGCCGGACCTCCAGTTCAGCATTGCTGATCAGCGCCGTTTGGAGATTTCTGGCAACAGTAGTCTGGAGATCGAGGACCTTCAGGGCGGAAGCACGGCCCGGGTTCTGGGGATCGACGGCTATCACGATGACGGTTTCCTCAGCAGCCGTGATCTGGATCCGAGAATGGGCCTGGGAAGCTCCCTCAACACCATGATGGGCATCGACCTTTCCCTCGGAACGATCCAGATTCAACTGGAAGGGGAAAGTGCCGCGAGAGAAGTCAATCTCAGTGGTGCAGAAACTGTTCGGGATCTGGTCCAGAGGATCGGGGAAGAGGTCCCCGAAATGCAGATCCGTATTTCCGAGTCCGGCAACCGCCTTCATTTTGAGACCGTGGGGGGACAGGGGTTTGAAATCTCCTCCCTCGAGGATGACAGCACAGCGATGCTTCTCGGAATCGAGGGGAAGGGCATTCCCTCGCGCCCCTTTGAGCTTCTCTTCGAACTGCGAGAGGCCATTGCCAGCGGAGATACAGAGGCTCTTCAGCCCCTGATTGCGGAACTGGAACTTGTGGAGAGCCGGATGATTCGTGAGAGAGGCCGGGTGGGAAGCCGTCTGGATCTTGCAGAAGATGCCCTGCTGACCCTGCAGTCCCGGGAACTGTCATACACGGAGACTCTCTCCGAGTTGGGAGACGCCGATCTTGCAGAAACCCTGATGCTGTATCAAAACGCGGAAGCCAGCTATCAGGCATCGCTGATGTTGGCCTCCAGTATCTACCAAATGACCCTGGCCAGTTACCTATAGGAAATCAATGATCATCAAGGGCACACGATTTGGCGACATTCACTACACGGAGAAGGATCTCTTCCTCCTCCCCGATGGACTGGTCGGTATTCCCGGGAAGACCCGGTTTCTGATCCTGGACTTCGAGGAGAACTCCGCCTTCAAATGGTTGCAAAGTGCTGATGACGCCGGCATCGGATACCTGATCAGTGACCCACGACTCTTTCGTTCCGACTTTGACATGAGGCCGCTGGAGAGGGAAAGTGCCAAACTGGAAATCGGAAGCTCTGATGATCTTGTGGTTTTTGTCCTTTGCACCTGGCGTGGAAGTCTGGAGGAGTCCACTGCCAATTTCCTGGGTCCTGTCCTTGCGCATGCCGGAAAGCGCGTGGGGAAACAGGTGATTCTGGATGGAAGTATGCGTTCCACTCAGGAAAAGCTCATGCCGGAGCCACTTCCTGCCGATAGCCAGAAGGCAGCCGACCGGGTTCGGAACTGCGGATAGAATCCGTTCGAGGAAGGAGCCTCATGCTGGTATTGAGCAGGAAAAGGGATCAGAGAATCATGATCGGCAACGATGTCTGTCTGACGATCGTGGATGTTCGCGGCGAGACCGTGCAGATCGGCATTGAGGCCCCCCTGGACATTCCCGTCTACCGGGAAGAGATCTATGCGGCCATTCGGGACGCAAATCATTCGGCCCTGAAAGGTGAGCAGCCGGATTCCGCGAATCTGGGTGATCTGAAGCCCCTTGAAGACGGGGAATAGTCCCTCTGCTTTCCTGTTCTTCCTCATTCTGCCTTTCCCTTTGAATCTATCGTAAAAACTCTCAAGAATTTCCAGCCTTCACCCGATACAGGAAACAGCCGCAACAGCAAGGAGGCTGCGGTGGTAAGTCTTGGACTCGCCGTATTACGGCTAGCTTAAGGAGAAGCGGAATGTCTTTTCGCATCAATCACAATGTTTCTTCCATGAACGCATACCGGTTCCTTGCGCAGAACGACTTTGCCATGAGCAAGTCGCTCGAGCGCCTGAGCTCCGGTCTGAAGATCAACAAGGCCAGCGATGATCCTGCCGGACTGGTGATCTCGGAAAATATGCGTGCACAAATCTCCGGTCTCAATCAGGCGATCGAGAACAGTGAACTGGCCACTGCCATGGTCCAGACTGCTGAAGGCGCCCTGACCGAGATCCACTCCCTGCTCAACAGCATGCGCGAACTGGCGATTCACGCCGCCAATTCCGGCGTCGCCAGCGATGCGGACCGTGCTGCCGACCAGGCGGAGATTGAAAATGCTCTCGCCACGATTCAGCGCATCAGCGAGTACACCCAGTTTGGCACGAAGTCACTGCTCGACGGCAGTAACGGCCTGACCGGTGCGGTAATCGAAGGTGCCGTTGAATACTTGGCGGCGGGAGCGCAGACTGCGTCCGGATACTACAGCATGAATGTCAGTACCCGTGCGGAGAAGGCCATCGTTCAGACAGCGAACTCGGGCTTGATCGCCGGAATCACTGCGGACGAGAGCCTTGTGCTAACGAACAACATTACAGGGGCCACGGCCACGATCTATCTCGAGGCGGGCGACAATGCCCAGACCATCGCTGACAAGATCAACGCCTACACGGACACACTGGGTGTTGAAGTTGCCACTGACGGAACAGATCTGACGGTCAGCAGCACGATCTACGGATCCGACGCAAACTTCACGATCTACTCCGACAACGAGGCCACCGATGGAAGCCAGAGCGGGTTCTCCGCAGCTGGTGACACTGGCAACGGAATCGATGTTGCGGGCACCTTCGTCTATGACGGTGTGGCCTATCAGGTGGAAGGTGTCGGTGCCGTTATGCACGGGCGCTCGGGCACTCCCGCAGAAGGCCTGCAGGTCTTCTACAACGGTGCTACGGGTTCTGACATCGGCCGTGTCCTGATCTCGAACCAGAGCATGACCTTCCAGGTGGGACCCAATGCGGATCAGACCGTCTCGGTAGCGGTGGCGAACATCGCATCCCGCGAACTGGGCCGTGGCCTGGATGCCGCCTTTGACGGAAGCAACCAGTTCCGGAACCTGAGCGAGATCTCGGTGCTGGATACCTCAATGGCCAACGATACCCTTTCGGTGATCGACAAGGCGATTGCGGAAATCAGTGCGATTCGTGGCGATCTGGGAGCCTTCCAGGGCAATACTCTGGAAAGCGGCCTGAACAGCCTTCGGGTTGCCCAGGAAAACCTGGTTGCTGCGGAATCGATCATCCGGGATACGGACATGGCCGCCGAGGTGGCTAGTTTCACCCGGAGCCAGATCATGCTCCAGTCGGCGACGGCCATGCTCTCGCATGCCAACTCGACGCCCAGCATCGTTCTTCAGCTTCTTGGCTAAGAGGAAGCATTCGGAGTGATGCGACACGATCGGTAAGAACAGGAAGCCCTCCCCTTCGGGGGAGGGCTTTTCCTTGTCCCTTTTCCCTCAAGGCCTGCGACCTTGCGCCGATAATGAAAGAGACAGAACTCCAGGGAGAAAAGGGAGAATCATGTACGGCAACAGTTCAATTTCCGGACTCATCAGCGGCATGGACACGCAGAGTCTCGTGGAGCAACTCATCAGCCTGGAAAGGCGTCCCGCCTTTCAACTGGAATCCAGAATTGCACAACAGCAACTGCGACTCTCCAGCTACGATGCGCTCGAGAGTCTGGTTCGCAATCTTCGTTCAGAAGTCGATCAACTCCGCAGACCGGGAGACTTCGACGGGATGCTGGCGGAGTTCAGCCAGAGCGGGATCCTCTCGGCCTCGGTGAACGATGCAGCGCCGGCAGGCCTATACAGCCTCTCTGTCCAGCAGATTGCCCAAGGGCAGCAGATTGCCAGTCAGGGCTTCTCCTCCAGCGACGCCATCCTGGGAAACGGGACGGTGATAATTCAGCTGGCGGGAGAGGAGGCTCTCTCTTTGGAACTGCAGGAGGGAGAGAACACACTTCAGGACTTTGTGGATCGGGTGAACGAGTCTGATTCAGGTCTGAGGGCAAGTCTCATCAATACCGGCGAAGGGGACACTCCCTGGCAGATGATTCTGTCCAGTGCCGACACCGGTGCTGACCAGCTTCTGGGCGTGACCGCCTCCCTGAGCGGTGGTGAGGGTCTGGAATTCGGAGTCGTCGGAGAGGTGATCAACGGAGTGATCAACGGAAGTAGCACTGTCAGCAGTTCCGGTATCTTCGCCGGCAACGGTGACGCGAACTTCAGTTTCAATGTGAGCCAGGGCGGGATTGTCGGAACGGACGAGATCCTCGTTGACTGGACGGACACTCTGGGCAACGAGGGTCAGATAGTGATTCCCGCCGACTATGCCGGCGAGGGGATCGAGGTCACGGGCGGAATGATGCTCAGCTTTGGCAGCGGCGATCTACAGACCGATGACTACTGGTATGTCATGGCAGAAACCTGCTGCATCCAGTCGGCCCAGGATGCGGTCATTGAGTTCGGCTCTCCCGAGGGCGGAGCGGATCCCCTGATCGTCCAGAGTTCCAGTAACCGGTTCAGCGAACTGATTGATGGCGTGGTTCTCGATGTGCTTGCAAGCAGCCCTGGCGAGACCTTGACACTCAGTGTCCGGCACGATCAGGAGGAGGTCGTCGAACGGGTCAAGGGCTTTGTCGAGAATTACAACCACCTGATCCAGTACTTCAATTCACAGTTCAGCTACGATGCCGATCAGGAAGTCGCAGGAGTCATGCTCGGGGATCGCATGGCCATGTTCATGGACCAGAGGATCCGATCTTCTCTCGGTCGAGCCGTGGAGGGAATCGCCGGTGAACTGGACCACCTGAGCGAAATCGGGATTGGCACAGCGGTCAATGGCAATTTCAACTCGGACGGCACACTGGCCCTTGATGAGTCAATGCTTCGTGACGCGCTTTCGGAGGATCTCGATGGTGTCGTATCCCTTCTTGCGAGTACCGGGGAGGCCAGCGACGCGAACATCACCTTCCTCTCGGCCGGCGCGGGGACCGTGGGCAGCGCAGCGAGCGCAGGCTATGAAGTGAGAATCACCGAGGCGGCCAGCCGTGGGACATTCACAGGGCTGACTTTCATGGAGCCCACTCCGGGCACTCCCCTGATTCTGGATTCCGAAAACTCGAGTTTCAAGATCAGCGTAGACGGTGTGGAGAGCAAACTGATCAGCCTCCCTGAGGGCGAGTACAGCAGTGCTGCCGAAGTGGCCGAGGCCATTGAGTCGGCCATCAATTCAGACAGCCAACTGGGAAGCCGCGATGTAGAGGTTCGATGGGTCGATGATGGCGGTGGGCTAGGCCATCTGGAACTGGAAAGCCAGTCCTGGGGATCGAGCAGCTCCCTTCAGTTTGAAGAAGTGAGTTCAGGCCTGACCGCGCTTCTTGGACTGGAGGAGGGAACGGCTCAGGACGGGCAGGATGTCGCCGGGTATTTTCTGGTGAACGGAGTGCTGGAAGAGGCCCAGGGTCAGGGTCGCATGCTCAAGGGCGTGGAAGAGAGCGGAAAGACTCTAGATCTTGGCGTTCTGGTGGAGCTGACTGCTCTGGAACTCTCCGAGCAGGGGGAAGATCAAGGCAGGGTTCAGGTCTTCACCGGTGTAACGGACTCCCTCAGCCGCCTTCTGGATTCCTACCTCGACCCAGCCTACGGACTATTGGAAAGAAGGCAGGAAGATTTTCGCCAGGGAATCGAAACCTTTGAGGAACAGGTCGAGAGAATTGACTCCCGCCTGAAAATCAGACGGGAACGCTACCTTCGGGAGTTTCAGAGGATGGAGACACTGCTCTCGGAACTCAACAGTCAAAGCGCCATGATGATGTCCATGCTCGGAGGAATCTCTGGCGCCGGCGGGCAGGGCTAGATGAATACTACGGCAGATCTGACTCTCTTTCGTGCGGACAAGGCGCGGAAAGCCTATCTGGACCAGCAGACCCGGGGGGCAAGTCCCCAGGATCTGATCCGCCTCCTGCTGGACGGCCTTCATCAGAAACTCGTCGCAGGCAAGAACTCTCTGGAGGAGAAGCACTGGCAGGATGCAGCCCTGGAACTGGGCAAGGCGAGGAAAATCGTCACCTATCTCTCTTCCACCCTTCAGCCTGAGGGAGGCGACATAACACTGCAGTTGAGTCGTCTCTATGCGTTCTGCCATGAACAGATTGCCCGGGCGAATCTGGAAAAGAAAGCGGACCTTATCCCGCCGGTACTCGGGGTTGTCATGGAATTGCGAGAGGCTTGGAACTGCCTGGGCAATGTGCCCACAGAAACCCAAGAGAAATGAGGAAGTCTTGAGTCAGGAACTTTTCGAGAGATTGCATGAGGTGAGTCGGGCGCAGGTTGAGGCCAGCATGAGCCGCGATCTTGACAGTCTGGAGTCTCTCAATGTGAGACGCCGTGAACTGATGCATCAGATTGAATCCCGAATGGGATCCAATGCCTGGGGAGACGCGAGGGGCCGGATTCGCGAAATCCTCTTCGAGATCATGGAGAATGACCGCAAACTGAAGCTTGCCCTTCTGGAAAGAATGAGAATGGCTGGCGAAGGGATCAGTGACCTTCGTCTTCAGGGGCAGGCAGAGCGCAGTTACCTTGAAAGCAAGGATGGCTCATAGCTTGCTAGTTCTCTGAGAAAGCCCCGTATTCGGGAGGTATAGGGTGCAGATTGGAAAGCCAGAATCCACCAGTGGAAACGAACTGGTCAAATACCAGGAGCTGCAGAAGGATGCGTCCACTGCGGAGCGGATCCAGGATGGGATCGCTTCGGACAAGATCGAGACGGGGCAAGTCGCCAGGGAAGGCGAAGGCCTTGTACAGATCAGCCAGGAAGCCCGCAGCCGGGTGGAACTGGAGGAGGCAATCCAAATGGCCCGCAAGGCTTATCAGGATCTGGACGGGATCCGACAGGATCGCGTGGAACTCGCCCGAGAGAGATTAGAGAGCGGCTACTATGAGCGTCAGGAAGTTCTTGAGGGACTAGCCCAGAAGCTCAAGGGAGCCTTGAACTTCTGATTGATCTTTCTCTCCGGCAAAAGGAAGACGACTCACCCACCTTCTAGGCGAAGGTGGGTATCTTTTTAGTACTGGCCGGGAAATTGTTCCTGGCCTGGTTCCTATTTCATTGGGGGTTCGGAGACCTCTGCCTTGTTCTCCCCCCGCCGCAAGCAGATGCCCATAACGGGTGTCCAGCAACGAATTAGATCCCAATGCTGTTTCCCTCGACGAGGGTGATTGTGCTGGCATCAAGCCAGGAACAATTTCCCGACCAGAACTTATCTTATTGTGGTGTAATTAGTTAGCTGGTTTGTGGTTGCCAATGCTTGTCTCCCGCTCTTGACAATCCCCGATTCTCTGAAGAGAGACTCAATAATGGCCATTTTTCTTGCAGTTTTTCAAAAGCACTGCTAGGGAAGGGGGGAGGAGAGTGGGAGCCATGGAGACAAACTGGAGTTTTCTGATCCTGAGCAAAGAAACGCAGGAGGACTGGCCACGGGAGGTTCCGGGCTGGGATCTGCGACTGTCTTCCCTGGAGGACTGCCCTGCCTCCGACCAGACCGGAGTCGACCTTCTCATGCTCGACCTTTCCCCGGGCGATCCCGCCCTCTTGCCCTGGTTATTGGAGTTCCGCCAGTTCAACTCCGGGGCTCTGGTTCTGCTCGCTGAGCGAGAAAGTGATCCGGGGTGGTTTCGCTCCGCAGTACGACTGGGAGTGGATGACCTGATCCAGATTCCCCTCTCCGAGGGCGAATGGCAGTCTTACCTTGAGGATCTGGGGGAGGTCCTGGAGGCTGGCAACGAGCAGAGTATCCAGCGGGGCCATCTGGAGAAATCCGGGCAGAAGTTGCTCGAAAGCCGAAACCAGCTGTCGAGGATGCTTCTTCACTCCTATGAAAATCTCGACTCCCTGAACCGTGAACTGAACAGCCGTGTAGGGCAGTTGACGATTCTCTACCAGCTCGGTCGCGATCTCAGCAGTCAGGATAACTGGGACGATGCCCTCGATCATTTTCTCGCCACCAGCTTGGAGACCCTCGATTTCTCGGGAGCCAGTCTTCTGCTCTGGAGTTTCGAAGGTCGTCGCTTGGCCAGTCGGGCCAATGTCCTTCTCGAGGGGGAGGTTCTTGATCGTTGCATTGAAGTCCTCATGGAAATGGAAGAGGAGGATCGTTCCTCCTCCTCGCTATTTGCCTTGCACGAGGGGAGCAGGCTTGATGAGGAATCCCTTCGGGGGCGTAGTGAGCCCTGGCACCTGACGGTTCTGCCCCTGGTGCATGCAGGCGAAGCCCAGGGTTTCCTGGCCTATCGCAAAGCTTATGAAAGTGCCGAGAGCTTCGAAGCCGATCTGCATTTCCTCAAGACCGTTCAGACGATTCTCAGTGAAGCTCTTTCCCATGCCAAGGCAGTGCATCAACTCAAGAAATTGGGGGAGTTCAATCGGACGGTCCTCGAAAGCGTGAGGGCTTCGGTGTTGACTCTCGACGGCTTCGGTCAGATTTCCTATCGCAATCCTTCCGCATCTTCGCTCTTTGGGGATCTCCTTTCCCCCGGGATGCCTTTCCGCTTTGATGAGTATCTTCGCTCCGGAGATGGGGCGGGAGATCTTGGCGAAGAAGACTGGATTCAGCGGGAGTGCCTCTTCCGTTCAGGGGCGGAGAGCCCCCGGCACCTGCTACTTTCCACGACCCATCTTCACCCGAGACATCCTCAGGACGCGCAGACGGTGTTGGTTTTCGAGGATCTGACGGAATACAAAAGGCTGGAGACTGAACTGCGGAGGGCGGAGAGGCTGGCGGGACTGGGACAGCTTTCGGCCGGCGTGGCCCATGAAATCCGGAATCCCTTGTCCGGGATTTCCATGATCGCCCAACTGCTCAAGGATCTTCTGGAGGATAGTTCCGAGGAAATGCAGTCATATGTGGATCGCATTCTTGCCGAGACCCAGCGCCTGAACCGCATCGTCCAGAATCTCCTGGACTTCAGCAAACCGGCGACTCCTCTCCTCGCGCCCCTGACTGTCTCGCAGTTGCTGCAGCCGGCTCTGGAGCATATTCGTGCCAGTGCTGAGAAGAAGGGGATTCGCATTGAACTTCCACAGTCTGGTCTGGAGCAGAAGGTGATGTGCGACCGGGACCAGTTGCAGCAGGTTTTCCTGAACCTATTCCGCAATGCGATGGAGGCCTGCTCCAAAGGAGACCGGCTCGGGCTCTGGCTGGAGAGAGGAAAACGCAGCGGAGGAAAAGACCGCGTTATGATCAGGGTCTGGGACAGCGGCCCCGGAGTTGCGGAAGAAAATGTAGCGAACCTGTTCAATCCCTTCTACACCACGCGAGCCGCAGGAACGGGCCTGGGCCTTTCCATCTGTCTGAAGATCATGGAAGAGCATGGTGGTTCCATTTCCTATCTCCCTTCCGCCGAAGGGGGAAGCGAGTTCATGATAGACCTGACCCCGGCGGAAACCGCCAATCCCGAGGAGAAACAGCTTGAGCCAAACCATCCTGATTGTTGACGACGAGCCCACCCTTCGTTTTGCTCTGGTAGATACCCTGAAGAGGGAGGGCTACACACTTCTGCAGGCCGAGGACGGGAAGCAGGGGCTGGAGATGCTGAAATCCGAGGCCCCCGACCTTGTCTTTCTGGACATGCGAATGCCCGAAATGACGGGAATGGAGGTTCTGGGAAAGGCGAGGCAGGCGGGTTTTGACGGGCAGGCTGTCTTTCTTACTGCTTACGGCGAGATTGAAGATGCCGTGGAGGCCATGAGACTCGATGCTTATGACTTTTTGACCAAACCACCGAAGCTGGACAAGATCCGGCTCATTGCCCGCAATGCACTGGAATCGGGTTGCCTGCGGAAGACCAACCGCTCACTGGTCAAGAAGCAGGACCGGGAGGATCCCTTCGCCGGTTTCATCGGCGAGAGCGCCCAGATGAAGAAACTCTTCTCCCAGATTCTGAAGATTGGAGACAGCCAGGCCACGACAGTGCTGGTTCAGGGCGAAAGTGGCGCCGGCAAGGAACTGGTGGCGCGTGCAATTCACCGGGCCAGTTCCAGCGCCAGTGGTCCTGTGGTGGAAATCAACTGTGGCGCCATTCCCGAGACCCTTCTGGAGAGCGAACTCTTTGGTTACGAGAAGGGCGCCTTTACGGATGCCAAGAACAGAAAGAAGGGCCTGATTGAGGCGGCTGGCGGAGGAACTCTCTTCCTTGATGAAATCGGCGAGATGGGCTTGCAGCTCCAGACCCGTCTCTTGAGAGTTCTGGAGAACCGCACCTTCCGCCGGGTGGGGGGCATTGAGGACCTGAAGGTAAACGCTAGAATCGTGGCGGCGACGAACAAGGATCTCAAGAAGGAAAGCGAGGAGGGGCGATTCCGCCAGGATCTCTACTTCCGCCTGGGGATCATCGTGCTGGAGATCCCGCCGCTTCGGGAGAGGCCGGAAGACCTGTCCCTGCTTGCGGACTTCTTCATTGAGAGGTTCAATCAGGAACTCGGCCGCAGCATGAAGCCTCTTTCCGAACCCGTTCTGAAAGTCCTCCGGGAGTACAGCTGGCCGGGGAACATTCGGGAGCTTCGAAATATGTTCGAGAGGATTCTCCTTCTTGAAGACGGAAATGACATTCTGATCGAGCATCTCCCGCGGGAAATCCGGGAGGATCCTGGTTTCCCGGATCCAGGCGACGGCAAATTCCGACCGGAAACTGTGGCGGCCGTAGAACTCCGTCACATTCGCAGGACTCTGGAATACACGGGCGGCAACAAGAGCCGTGCGGCCGGTATCCTGGGGATCAGCCGCCAAACCCTTCGCGAAAAACTCAAGCAGGGGGAGGAAGCCGGGGAAGTCAGTGTGGAGGAAACTGGCTGATTTCAGACCACTTCTCTTTCGATTCTGCGCCCTCCGGGAACTCGCCGGGGGGCGCTTTACGTTCACAGGTTACATCATGAAACACTCGCAGATGCCTGTAGTGTAAGTTGATACAGGCGCGGGCCATTTGCTGTAACTTTGGCCGATGTGGAAAAATGGGGCAGTCCTTTCCCGGGCATGGAACTTGTTTTCCTGCTACGGAGAAGGGAGAAGCCACCTTGATGTATCGAATGGGAATCCTCTGTCTGATGTTGCTCCTTGGCCTTGCGTCGGCAAGTTCTCTGGACAAGGCCACGGTTCAGGAGGCGGACAGCCTTGCGCGGGTTCTGGAGCCGGCGCTTGAGCGTATGTCTCTTCGCCTGGCTGTCATTGATGAACTTCCCTCCGAAGACGCAAGCATGGAAGACCTCTATGCCCTTCTCGCAATCTCCCGTTCCTATTCAGAGCTACAACTTTTTAAAGAGGCTGGCGAGTGGTTCACCCATCTTGAAAACCAGGATCGGGAATCCCTGTTTTCCTCCGCAGTGAGCAATGGGCGGCTTGCCTGCGCACTGGGATTGAGGGAGGACGATCAAGTGAAGAAGATCCTCCTCTCCGGCCATGAAGCCGATCTGGACGATGAACTGATTGGTGAATCTCTGGCCCTCCTCTTTGAGCGGGATCAGCAGAAGGTCTGCCTGGACATTCTGGACATTTACTCCCGGAAGGATGTCAAGACACAGGGTCCGGCCTACCTCCTGCAGAGGGGCCGTATTCTCCGAAACTCCGGACATCTCGCAGAGGCTTCCTTTCATTATGAGAGCCTCCTCAATGCATTGAAAGTCCCGGGCTCCCTTGCAAAAGGCGTTGCGGCTCATACTGACGACTTTCTGCAAGGTGCGGCCGACTGTGCCTTTCTGATGAATGAGCGTCTGCGCGCCAGACGCCACTACGGCGATCTTCTCGGGATAAATTCCACGCATCATGCCTGGGCCCGCTTTCAACTGGCGCAGCTCGACATGCTCGACAACGGATACGGGAAGGCGGAAAGCGCCTTTGAATCCCTGGAGCCGGAAGAACTGAACAAGGAGACCCATGATTGGGCGAGTCTCCTGCAGAAGCATTCAGGGAGCCTCAAGGTCTATGACAAGGAACTGCCAGACCACAGTCCCCGCGGAAGCCGGGCAATCACTCAGGTGAAGTAATGAGAAATCCTCTTGAAACACTGACCGATGTCTATCGCAAGGAAGGGATCCTCTATCGGAGGATTCTCGATGAAGTGCGGGAACAGGGTGAAGAGATCCGGTCGGGAGCCAGTTATCGGGACATCAATGAGGGCCTTCGCAGGAAGAGAGATCTGCTCAAGGAGGTGGAGCTCCTGGAGTCAGGCATTCGCGAGGAGAGAAAACTCTGGAACCGTCGCAAGAAGTTCTTCAGCACCGAAGACGCGGGCAAGCTGATGACCCTGCTTGAGGAAGTAACTCTGGCCATTGAGGAGATCCTCGAGGCGGAGAGAGAGAACGAAATCCACCTGACAACCCGCCGCCGCAAAAGTGTCCCTGTGATTGCCAGCGCTGACAAGGTCAGGAATCAGTATCGAAAGGAAAGCAGGGTGGAAGTGGGTTCCTGAGTCAGGGCCTCGTCCATCAGTGTGGGAATACGCGGCAAGTTCATGGAGGAACGCGTCGCAGAATCACGATTAAAGGAGTTGCAGTGAGCGAGAAACGTAGAGTTCTGATCGTTGACGATGAATCTGTGATGACCGGTTTTCTGGGTGATCTCTTGTCCCGCCATTTCGAGGTGGACCGTGCCTCCTCCGCGAGCGATGCCATCCAGTACCTGGAGAGCAGCAAGTACTCCATCGTCCTGACGGACATGCAGATGGAGAAAGTGGACAGCGGGCTTCAGGTCATCGAATGCAGCCGGAAGCTCCAGCCAGAGGCCAGCGTTGTTCTCATGACCGCTTATGGAACCGTGGAAAATGCGGTGCAGGCCATGAAACTCGGTGCCTGCGAAATCCTGATCAAACCCTTTGGTCCCGGCGAGCTCCTCTCCCTCCTGGAGTCTCTGCTGAAGGAAGAAGAGGAATCCGGAAAAGTCATCCTGCCCAAAGAAAAGAAGGCGAAGAAGAAGATCCGCCGTCCCATGGTAGGTGAGAGCCACTCACTGATGAAGATTTTCGATGTGGTGGAATGCGTCGCGGCGACGAATGCCACGGTCCTGATTACCGGAGAAAGCGGGACGGGCAAGGAACTGGTGGCTTCTCTCCTTCATGACCTCAGCCGCAGGAATGGGGGACCCTTCATCCGCATCAACTGCGCGGCCATCACAGAAACTCTTCTGGAGAGCACTTTGTTCGGCCATGAAAAGGGTGCCTTCACAGGAGCGGTAAAACGCACGCCTGGCAAATTCGAACTGGCCAATGGTGGCACCCTTCTTCTCGATGAAATCAGCGAAATGAAGCCCGAGATGCAGAGCAAGCTGCTTCGGGTTCTGCAGGAGCGGGAGTTTGAGAGAGTGGGGGGAACGACTACGATCCCCGTGGATGTTCGCATCATTGCTACCAGCAACCGCAACCTGAAGGAAGAAGTACGGGAAGGGAGCTTTCGCGAGGATCTCTTTTTCCGCCTCAATGTGGTGCCCGTTCATATGCCTCCCTTGCGTGCTCGTGAGGGAGATGTCTCTCTTCTCCTGAATCACTTCGTGCAGGACTTCATGGAAGAAAACCAGCTTCCCGAACCAAGCTTTGAGCCGGGCCTGCTGGAGAAACTCAATTCCCTGTCCTGGCCGGGTAATGTTCGACAGTTTCAGAATGCGGTGGAAAGAGCACTGGTTCTCAGCCAGGGGAAAACGATTCAGCTCTCCGACTTCCTCCTGGACCATGATGTATGCGAACACACGGGCAAGGGAAATCCTCTGGAGGAGGACATCACCATCAAGGAAATGGAACGCCGCATGATCATGGCGGCCCTGGAGCGTTTCGACGACAACCGCACACAGGCTGCACAACACCTTGGAATTAGCGTTCGCACTTTGAGAAACAAGCTGAATCTCTACAGTCTTGAACCGGAAGCCCTGGGAGTCTGATGCCTGCTTTCCCCGGAAACGACACTCTTCATCTCCTGAAACAGGGGCTGGATGCCTATAGCCTTCGTCAAAGGGTCATTGCGGAGAATGTCGCCAATACGGAAACCCCGGGCTATCTGGCAAGGCAACTTCGTTTCGAGGAACTGCTGAAAGAGTCGGACAGTCCCGAGACCCGTCTTCGTTCTACGAGGGAAGGGCATTTCAAGACGGCGGAAAGCTCCGGCGCTTCCCCACGGATTACGGAGGACTCGGATCGGGCTCTCGACAATGGAATCAACAATGTGAGCGTGGATCTGGAGATGGCCGCCCTGGCGGAAGTCAATCTCAGCCACAAGTTGGCCACTCGCGCGCTCGCCGTTCGTTATCAACTGTTGCGAAGCTCGATTCGCGGCAGGGGAACGCCCTAGGAGTAAGCGATGAGTGACGGCATTTTCACATCCTTTCGAGTCAGTTCCTCGGCGCTCCGTGCGCAGAGGATTCGCCTCGATACGGTAGCCGAGAACATGGCGAATGCGGAGACCACCCGCAGCCCTGAGGGCGGACCCTATCGCCCCCAGCGCGCTGTCTTTAGTGCCAGCAAGGGAGGGCTTCTGGATGTGAGAAGGAATCCAGAGCTTCGATTCCGGGAGATGCTCACACGCCATGAGCGGCATTTCTCAGTTTCCCCGGAAGGGAAGGGACTTGGTGAAAGAGTCGGACGAAATCTTCAGGTAAGCGTGGAAGATAAGCGGGACCTCTTTATCTCGGAATATGACCCCGGGCACCCGGACGCGGACGAGGACGGAATGGTTCTCAAGCCGAATGTGGATCCGGTGGAAGAGATGATGAATCTCATGTCTGCCACCCGTGCCTATGAAGCCAATGCAAGTGTACTCGATGCAGCAAAAGAAATGCTGAACCGGGCACTTGAGATCTGAGGAATGAGATGAGTGACACTGGAATTCGGGCACTGACGACCCACAACCTGCTGAAGGCCTACGGGCAGACGGCAAGTCGTCCTGCCAAAGAGAGCGGTTTCGGGGATCTTCTTCAGCAGAGCATCGCGAAGACGGATCTGGCTCAAAAGCAGTCCGACCAGATGGTCAGCAGCGCAATCATGGGTCAGGAAAAGGATCTCCATCGAGTGATGATTGCTCAGGAAGAGGCCGCCCTGACCTTTGAACTGTTCATGGAAGTACGGAACCGACTGATGGATGCCTATCAGCAGATCATGCAGATGCAGGTCTAGAGGGGTGTAAGCATGGGGAATGCGATGAAGCAAATACAGAAACTTTGGAGTCAGTTGGAGACGGGACAGCGAGTCATTTTCTTTGCTGTTCTCAGTGCGGTTCTCCTGACTCTCGTCATCTTCTTCACCTGGCTCGGGAGTGAGGACTACACCCAACTCTATTCGAACCTCTCGCCGGAAGAGACGTCGAGGGTGATCGAAGTGCTGCAGTCCCGTTCTGTGGATTATCGACTTACCGGTGGGGGAAGCGGTGTCACGGTTCCTGGCAGCCGCATTGCAGAGATGCGGGTGGAAATGGCAAAGCAGGGAATCCCCGACAGTGGAGTTGTGGGATACGAGATCTTCGACGAGCAGGGACTCGGGGTGAGCGAGTTTACACAGAATCTGAATTACAGCCGGGCTCTGGAAGGGGAACTCTCCCGCAGCATTACGCTGCTCCGCGGGATCGACCAGGCTCGCGTGCATCTTGTGATTCCCAAGCCTGCGCTCTTCAAGGAAGACCGCAGGGATCCCAGTGCCAGCGTTGTGCTGGGTCTGTCCCGCCCCAAGGGAGTTGCCGGAGCGCAGGTCATGGCCATTCAGCAAATGATCTCCAGCGCCGTGGAAGGGCTGGAGGACGGCAATGTCACCGTGCTTGACGGCTACGGGAACCTTCTCAGCCGTGAGGAAGAAGATGAACTCACCGGCCTGAGCAACAGCCAACTGGCCCTCAAGCAGGATGTGGAATCTTACCTCTCCCGGAAGGCGGAGAATACTCTGGAGAGTGTTCTCGGCAGTGGCTCTGCGATTGTGGAAGTGAATGCGGACCTCGACTTCGAGAAGGTGGAAAGAACCAGCGAGATCGTGGACCCGGAAAGCGCCACCATCCTTAGTGAAGTGAGAACCGAAGAGAAGAGTGATGAAACGGGCCAGAGTACTGAGTCCAGCACGGTGAACTATGAGTTCAACCGCACCGTCGAGAGCGTGATTGGTTCGGTGGGCGGGATCCGTAACCTCTCGGTGGCCATTCTCGTGGACGGTAAATACGCGGAAGATGATGACGGGCAGATGGCGTTCTCCGCTCTTGGTCCCCGGGAACTTGAGGGCTATCGGAAGATCGTGGAGAACATCGTTGGTTTCAGCCCGGATCGCGGAGACCGGATTGAGATCCTGAGCGTCCCCTTTCAGCAGGCTCCCCTGCCGGTAGCGGAAACGGGGATTCTTGCCTGGCCGATCTTTCAGGATATTCCTGGCCTGATTCAGAAAATCATCTTTATGGCGGGAATGCTTTTCCTGCTCCTGATCCTCAGGAACATCGCAGGCAAGTTGAGCAGCGAGGAAGTCTCGACCAGAACAGCTGCTCCGGAGCCGGCCTTGCAGCCTGCAGCGTCCACGCCGCAGGAGAATCCCGCATCCTGGGATGAACTGGTATCGGAAAAAGCACAACAGGACATGATGCTGGAAGAACAGGCGCGAGCACTGGCGATGGAGAAACCCGAAGAAATCGCCCAGCTCGTAAGAACCTGGATCCACACGACAAAGTAGGAGCTTCCCATGAACGGAACCCAGACGAGTCAGCAAACGCAGTCGCGCACAAGCCGGACGGGTTTGAACCAGGCGGCAAAGCTCCTGGTGAGCCTCGGCCCGGAGGCTGCCAGCCTGATTACAAAACACCTGAACGAATCCGAGCTGGAAGCGGTTTCCAATGAGATCCTGAATCTCGGGCCGGTCACTGCGGAAGAGAAGAAACGCGTGATTTCCCGCTTCTACGAAACAGCGACAGAGCGACGCTTCATCAGTCAGGGCGGTGAGGAGTATGCAAGGCGCATCCTGAGCGCAACTCTCGGGGATCGCCGTGCCGGAGCCCTGATCGACCGTTTCCAGGAGGGTGGAGAGAACAACTTCTTCGGACAGATCAACTCCGTCGATCCACCGACCGTGGCGAACTTCCTGAAGAAGGAACATCCCCAGACCATCGCGCTGGTGCTGAGCAGTCTGCCCAGTCGTCAGGCGGGTCAGATACTGGTGAACCTGCCGGATGAAATCAAAAGCCTCGTTGCCTATCGGATGGCCACCATTGAGCGCCCGAGCAGTGAAGTGATCAGCGAAATCCAGAGTGTTCTCGGAGACTATGTAAACACGGACTTCCAGGATCTCGGGATCAAGTTTGGAGGTACGAGCCAGGTTGCGGAGACCTTCAATGAGATTGAACAGAATGTCTGGCGGGACATCCTCGATGAAATAGGCGAGATCGACTCGGACGTGGCCGAAGAGATCAAGAACCAGATGTTCACCTTCGGCGACCTGATTCTCCTCGACAACAAGTCCGTACAGTCCCTCCTGAAGGAAGTAGACAGCAAGGATCTTACTCTGGCTCTCAAGGGAGCAAGCGAGGAAGTTCGGGAACTTCTTTTCCGCAACATGTCGCGGAGGGCGGGAGAAACGATTCGCGAGGAAATGGAATACATGGGTGCGGTTCGTGTGAGCGAAGTGGAAAACGCCCAGCAACGCATCATCGATACGGTTCGAGATCTGGAGGCCGAGGGCCTGATCTACATCGAAGGACGCGGGGGAGAAGAGAGTGCCTTCATTGAATAGGAACGCCGAGAGCCTGGGGAGTGAGTCCCTTGTTGACTTCTCGCGCTCTGAAAGAGAGCGGGAGGAGGAGAGCCTTCGCAGGCATCCCTTTTACGAACAGCTTCAGCAAGAGGCCTTGAAAAGAGGATTCGAGGAAGGTCAGAGGGAAGAGAAGGCGCAGTCGCTTGCCCATCTCGAGAAACTTCGTGCAGAACACCTCCAGCCTCTGGACTCCCTTCTCCGAGCCCTCTCCGAAGAGAGAAACGCATTTCACCGGGAGAATGAGGAAGAAATCCTCTCCCTCGCTCTGGCTCTTGCCCGCCGGGTCGTACGCGCCCAGGTCGGTCTGAGCCCGCAGATTCTGAAAGCAAAGCTGGAGGCCTGTCTCTTCCAACTGGAAAGAGAAAGCTCCTATGTGCTTCGCGTGAATCCGGAGGAAGAAACTTCTCTCCGGGAGCTTCTGGACCGGGAAGAAGGGGAAGGGCTACGGGGAGTTCCCTTCCGCTTGATTGGCGACCGAAGGGTTAGCGCTGGCAGCGTAATTCTGGAGGGGGAAGTGGGAAGCGTCGAGTCGATCTGCGAAAACGAACTTGATGCCCTGGAGTCAAAACTGAGGGACTGGATCCGCACAGAGTCGAGGCAGCATGAGCAGCATTCTGACTGAGGCAAGGGAAGCCCTGAAGGGGATTCAGGCCAGCGTCCGCGTGGGTCGTGTGACGCAGGTGGTGGGCCTTCTGGTGGAAGCCGAAGGCACCCGGGCCTCGATCGGGGAACTCTGTGAACTGGATGGGGGGCGTGCTACAGAAAGTTTCCCTGCGGAAGTCGTTGGTTTCCGGGGCGAGAGTCTTCTTCTCATGCCCTACAAGTCCATGGACGGAATTCGCCCCGGCACAAAGGTTCGTCCCACGGGACACTCACTCCGCATTCGCGTGGGGGAGGACCTGATCGGGCGCGTTCTGGATGGCCTGGGCAAGCCGCTTGACGGAGGAGAAACTCCCTGGCTCCCCGACTTCCGGAAGTTACGCAGTCCTGCGCCTGCCGCTCTGGAGAGAACCCGCATTGACCGCCCCTTTGAGACCGGGATTCGAGCCATTGATTCCCTCTTGACCTGTGGCGAAGGACAGCGCATGGGCATTTTCGCGGGAAGCGGTGTTGGGAAAAGTATGCTTCTCGGCATGCTGGCCCGAAATGCCGATGCGGATGTGATCGTCCTGGCCCTGATCGGGGAACGGGGCCGGGAGGTCCGTGAATTCGTGGAGGAGTCTCTCGGTGCTGAAGGATTGAACAGAAGCGTCGTGGTGGCGGTGACCAGCGATGCGAGTGCCCTGGAACGGGTCAAGGGTGCTGAAAGCGCCTTCTCGATCGCAGAACACTTCCGTGACCAGGGAAAACGGGTCCTCCTGATGATGGACTCCGTGACCCGTTATGCCATGAGCCTTCGCGAGATTGGACTTGCCACGGGGGAACCCCCGGCCAGTAAGGGATACACCCCGAGCGTCTTTGCGGCTCTTCCCAAACTGCTGGAACGGGCAGGGACAAATCAGCACGGCTCGATCACCGGTCTCTTCACGGTTCTCGTGGAAGGAGACGATCTGAATGACCCCGTAGCCGATTCTGTTCGCTCGATTCTGGATGGACACATTGTACTCAGCAGAAGCCTGGCAAATGCCGGCCACTTCCCTGCGATTGATGTTCTGGAAAGTGTGAGCCGTCTCTTCCCGAGAGTGGCTTCCCGGGAGAAGCAGGCACAGGCAAGAGAGTTGATGGAGGCGATGAATCTGTACCGGGAAAATGAGGATCTGATTCAGATCGGTGCTTATGAGAAGGGCAAGAGCCCGGAGATTGATCGGGCCATCACTCTGCGACCCCGTTGGCAGCAATTCCTGAAGCAGAAAGTCGATGAGAGGTTTTCCCTGACTGAGAGCGACAGAATGCTCTCGGAAACCCTGGAGGGATAAATGAAGAAGTTTCGATTTCGCCTGGAGAAGCTCCTGAACATCCGGAGGCAGGCAGAAGAGGATCTCGCAAGAAAACTGTCCTCTCTGGGAGCGGAGAAACGGAACATTCTGCGCGAACTGGGAGAAATGGGACGGGAGCGACAGGGCCTCGTACAGACCCGCTCAGGCCTGCAGAAGGGGGAACTCACCCTGCCTCTCGTGGAAATGAACCGCTACCAGATCCAGGTTCTCGAAAGAGCCAGCGAGCGGAGACTCGCACGCCTGGATGAGGTGGAATCGGAAATCAGAAGGACGCGTGAGGTATTTCTGGAAAGAAGCCGGGAACGCAAGGCCGTGGACAAGCTCCGGGAAAAACGCCACCGCGAGTACCTGCAGCAGGAGCGGCAAATGGAAAGAAAAGAGTTGGATGATCAGCCCTGGCGGGGGAGTGGCACAGGGATTGCGTGAGATCAGGCATAGGGAGACACTATGAAATCGGTCATTCTCTTCAGTATCTTTAGCTTTTTTGTCGTTTTTGCCCTGACTTTCTGGATTGCAGGGGTCTTTGGAGGCAATGCAGGCGAAGAAGCACAACTTGCAGAAACCCGGGAAGACCCTCTCGATGAAATGGCCCTGGCCAGCCTCAGCCTGAAAGCAAGGGAGAGCCAGGTAAAGGCGCGGGAAAAGGAACTTCGTGTCCTCCGCGATGCCATCGAAATGGAGAAATCTGTCCTCTCCGAGGAGTTTCAGAAGCTGAGCGACCTTCGCAGGCAATTGGAGCTTTCTGTCAGTGAGATGGAAGTGAGCAAGCTCCGCAGCGTTCGAAAACTGGCCCGCGTGTACGAGTCCATGCCTCCGCGTGAAGCAGCTTCCATCCTGAGCGGCATGGATCTGGAGATCGTCCTCGCTGTGATCCGTGAGATGAAGGAAAGACAGGCCGCAAAGGTTATGGCTTCCCTCGATCCTGCGCGCGCGGCTGCCCTGAGCAGCATGATGGGCGCAATGGTTGCGGTTCGATGATGCAGCTGCGGGAATCAACACAATCCCCTGTCGACAAATCCATCGAGCAGGGGGCAAGAGAAAAACAGGAAGACAGTAAGTTCCGCCAGCTTCTGGAGAAGGCCCTCTCGGGGGCTGTTTCTCTCTTTGGCTTGAGCGGAGATCCTGTTCAGGAATGGAGCAGGGAAGAGCCGAAGACTGGGGCGAAATCCCCTCAGCAGAAAGACGGCGAAGTGCCCGTACAGTCAAGAGAAACGAGCGAGCAAGCGGAAGATCGCAGGGAAGTTGCCAAGCATGCGGAGAGCAGCAAAGGGGAGACGGCCGAGGAGAACTCCCTTCAAGAGAACAGGGGAGCAGGCAAGAGTGAGGCCCTGCAGTCCACCACATTTTCAAACCCGGGCATCAGCCGTCCCCTTCCTGGAAGCAAGAACGAATTTCTTTCTCTGGAGGCCGCCAGAATGAGCCGCAACGCAAGCGGGGTGGCAAGGGAAGTGAAGACGGCAAGGCGACCGGGTCTCGCAGAGGAAACCCTCCGAATTATCCGGATCATGGAAGCCCGCGGGGAAACTCGATATCGCGGAATCCTGAAGATCCCCCTTGGCAAATTGGGCCGCCTGGGAGCGGAAATCGAACTCGAGTCCGATCAACTGACGATTCGCCTGCTGGTTGCCCGAGAAGAAATGATGTCTCTGGCGAGATCCGAGTTCAGCCGTCTTCGGGAAGAACTGGCCCGTCAGGGCTTTGAGAATCTGAACCTTCAACTGGAACTGACTTCCGATCAGGGCCAGGGAGAAGAAGGGGAGCGAGCCGATCTCCAGGGCCCAGAAAACATCAAGTTGCAGGAATCGGAAGTCCCGAGCCGGGAAGAATGGCAGGGGCTCGTCAATACTTTGGCCTGAGGGAAGAACATGAATACACCCAGCGTAAACCACTTCAATGCCACGCCTGTCACTTCGAACAGCCGGGAGTCTCAACTGGGCAAGGACGATTTTCTGAAGCTGCTGGTGACCCAGTTGCAGCATCAGGACCCCCTCAGCCCCATGGGCAATGAGGACTTTCTTGCGCAACTCGCCCAGTTTTCCAGTGTCGAGCAGTTGGAGAATATTAACGAAGGCACACAGACCGGGCTCCTGATGCAGCAGAGTCTCGGCAATGCCCTGAGTACCCAGCTGATCGGGAAAGAGGTTCTTCTGGACGGTAGCCAGATTGACCTGATCACCGGAGCCAGTCCAACGCTGAGCTTCCAGACGAACACGAGTTCCCGGGTGACGGTTCGCATCGTGGATGGATGGGGCAATACCGTTCGCACGCTGGACCCAGGCGATGGCGAGGCTCTCGAAGCGGGAACTCACTCTCTTAGTTGGGACGGTCTGGACGACGAGGGACAGTCTCTCGCTGAAGGTAGTTATCAGGTAGTAGTAGAAGGACTGGATGCCAGCGGCAACCCTGTGTCCATTCAGGCAAGAATCTCAGGTCTGGTCGAAGCGGTTCGCTTTGCCAATGGGAGCGCATTCCTCCTGATTGACGGACAGGAACACACCCTGTCGGAGGTCATTGAGGTTCGGGCTGCCGGGGAAACGGAATAGACGATGTTCAAGAGTATTCTATCAGGGATCTCCGGCCTTCTGGGCCACCAGTCCAGTCTGGATGCGATTGGCAATAACATTGCGAATCTGAATACGACCGGATTCAAATCATCGAGGGTATCTTTCCGCGAACTCATGAGCGACGGGCTCGGGCTTGCGGGAGGCTCGCACAGTGGAAGCGGTGTGGGCGTGGCCTCCGTGGATACCTTCTTCGGGCAGGGAGCCGTGGAGACTACGGGGCGCCTGATGGATCTTGCGATTGAAGGGGACGGTTTCTTCTCTCTGGAACTTGAGGGGGAGCATTTCTTCAGTCGTGCAGGGGAGTTCGGCCTGGATGAAGAAGGTCGCATTCTCCACCTGGGCAGTGGAGCACTTCTTCGGGGGACCCTTGCGGACTCCGAAGGACGGGTTTCTGGAGGAGGCGGGATTGCAGGTCTCCAACTGGATCTGGAGCAGGTTCTTCCCGCAGAGGCCAGCAGCTTTCTGGAAATGTCCGGAATCCTGAACCAGGACTCCGAAGCTCTGGGGACGCACCTTGAAATGGGCCCCTTCTTCGTGGAATGCGCAATGGATGCCAGTCTCCTGGATCTTTCCATTGCCGGCAGGGGAGCGTCCACCTTCCCGCTGCTTGCCGGAGAAGTGATCCGACTCAGTGGCTCCGTGGGCGGAGGAATGCTTCAGGGGGAAGAAGGGGATGCCTTTCTGGTCGCAGAAGAAAGTCAGGTAGAAGATCTGATTTCCTGGCTGGAAGACTCTCTCCAGAGCCTGGACCCTTCATGCCAGATTAGCCTGGAAGCGGGACGCCTGGTCATTAGCGGCAACCAGCTTCCGATTCTCGACCTTGCCCTGGAGGTTGATGGTAATAGCGATTTTGAGGCGGCTCTCGAGTTTTCGCCGGTGATTGAAGCAGGAGAAAGTGGCAGCAGCCTTGGCTCCTTCCTGCAGGCGGCCACGGAAGATAGCCTTCTGGCAGATCTCTACAATGCTTCCGGGGAAGCTCTCTCGGGAATGGATAGTGAGTTCGGAATTGCAGGCCTGGAACTTCTCGGAGAAGTGGAACTGGGCGGACAGCTTCGGACAGAGACTCTGCTGGCAGATAGCGAGCGAAACATCGCCGACCTCTTGACATTCCTGGAAGATCTCAGTGCAAGTGGCGAAAGCGAGGAGAGTGGTGCAAGCATCGACCTCGAGGGTCGCATCCACCTGCAGGGCCACGCCGGCTTGTCTTCAGAACTCTCCGGGCTGACTCTAGGAGACTCCCTTGGCGAAGTCGACTTTCTCGAAACTTTCCAAGCCTGGGAGACTCAATCCGCCCGGGATGCCGAGAGCCATGTTCTCAGCCTCCAGTATGTGGATCTTGAGGGAGAGTCCCGGAGCCTGAGTTTCCAGTTCACCCGGGTAGAAGGGGAAGAGGGAGACAGCCTCTGGACCTGGCAGGCAGAGTCCGGGGATCTTCAGATTCGCTCCGGGGGAAGCGGAACCCTGAGATTCGACTCCGCTGGTGAGTTGAAAGAGTTCCGATTTGAGGGGGGATTATCTCGCCTTGAGATCTTGAGCAGCGATGGCAGAGCACAGCTTCTGAACCTGCAAATCAGCGAATCCGAGTCGATTCGCATGGCAGAGGAAACTTCCAATCTGGGCATTTCGAAGAAGGATGGGGAAGTCGAGGGAACTCTCGAAGACCTTGAGATCTCAGGGGAAGGCATCATCAGCGGACGCTTCTCCAACGGAATCACTCAAACCCTTGCGCGCATCGAGCTTGCACATTTTCGGAATAATCAGGGAATGAAGCGTCTAAACGATAATTTGTATTCAGAAACCGGCGATTCCGGCCGACCACTATGGATGAGCAGGGAGCCGGAATCCAGTTCTGTGAGGATCATTGCGGGCGCCCTTGAGAAGAGCAATGTGGATCTTGCCCGCGAGTTTACACAGATGATCACCACACAGCGTGGTTTCCAGGCCAATGCGAGAGTGATCTCCATCGGAGATGAAATGCTGAGCCAGGCCATTCGCCTGAAACGCTAGGAAGCCATGATCAAGCTGACCCGACTCAACGGAAGAAGCCTTCTCCTGAATGCGGATCTCATTGAATTTGTAGAGGAGACTCCTGACTGTCTGATTACGCTTTGCACAGGCAGAAAGATCATGGTTCGCGACAGCATGTCCGATGTGCGAGAGAAGATTCTCGATTACCGGAAAGAGATGAAGGGCGCATATCCGGTTCCTGCACTCATGGAAGACGAGAGTACCGAAGACTCTGAGCAGTAGGAGCGCGCGTGGATATCGCAACCCTGATTGGCCTGGTCGGCATCACGATTGTGCTCGTGATCCAGTTGTTGCTGGGGGGAAGCCTCCAGTCCTATCTTCATTTTCCGGCCTTGATCGGCACTCTTGGTGCCTCGATCATGGTTCTCTTTGTCAACTTTTCCCTGCCCCGGGTTCTGCGCGCCTTTCGGGTCGCCAAGAACAGTTTCACACAGCCTCTCGAAGACACTCTCGGCACCCTGAATACCATCGTTTCCTATGCAGAGATCGCCCGAAAGCAGGGAATGCTGGCTTTGGAAGATTCCTCGGATACGGAAGAAGATCCCTTTCTTCGGAAATGTCTCCGACTGGCCGTGGACGGAACCGATCCCAAGGTGCTTTCCCGCATCCTGCAGGTGGATATCGAACAGGTGGAAACCCGGCACCAGAACGGGCAGGAGATCTTTCGGGCTCTGGGCACTTATGCACCGGCCTTTGGGATGATCGGTACCCTGATCGGCCTGATCCAGATGCTATCGAATCTTGAGGATCCTGCCAATATCGGCAGTGGCATGGCGGTCGCACTCCTGACGACCTTCTACGGCGCCTTGATTGCCAATGCCTTTGCTCTTCCGATTGCCGGGAAGCTGAAGAACCGATCCCGCTCCGAGGTCAACCTGAAGTGGATGATGGTCGATGGTATCCAGGCCATTCAGTCCGGCGACTCTCCCCGCGTGGTGGAGGAAAAGCTGAAAAGCTACCTGACTCCCGGACTCCGGGAGGTCATGGAGGCCGAGAAAGAAGCGAGGCTTGAGGAGTGAATCGCAAGCGAGAGAGAAATGAGGACGAAGCCGGAAGTCCCGCATGGCTGGCAACCTTCGGCGACATGATGACCCTGCTCCTGGGTTTCTTTGTGCTTCTCTACAGTTTCTCCTCCCTCCAGGAAAGCAAGTTTCACGACGCCATTTCCAGTCTCAAGGGAGCTCTCGGAGTGCTGGAAAGTCACCCCAATCTTCCCCTTTCTCCCGACCTGGTGAAGCTGCCGGACAGCCCTGAGGTGATTCGGCAGATCCGGGAGAGGAGTCGGGAGCTGGAGAAGAAGGTCGAGGCCCTCAAGCAGTCGGATGAAGTGATCATCAGTCGCACGGAGAAGGGACTCGCCATTCGCCTCGACTCGAACTTTCTCTTTGATCTCGGGAAGGCCCACCTTCGTCAGGCGGCTCATCCCATGCTGGAGGAAGTAAAGGGCAGCCTGATCAATCTGCCCAACGCAATCCGGGTGGAGGGCCATACGGATGACCTGCCCATCAATACCGCACAGTATCCTAGCAACTGGGAACTGTCGGCGGCTCGGGCTTCGGCTATCGTCCGTTTCTTTGAGGAACGGGGAGTTGATCCGCGGAGGATGAGTGCGGCAGGCCTCGGAGAGTGGCGACCGGTGGTCAAAAACGATTCAGCTTCCGGGAGACAAAAGAATCGTCGAGTGGAGATCTTTCTGGACCTGGTGGCACCGGATGCGGAATCCGGGAGCTGAAAGCGACAAGTGGAGGTAGAATATGCTTGAGAAGAAAGCTGTAACTTCAAGCAAAACAAGTGAGTCGAGCGATCAGAAGATAAGCGGAAAGGCCCGTGTCTCCTGGATGGCCCTGATCCTTGTCCTTCAGATTCTCGCAGCTCTTGCCGTGGCACAATTCCTGATTCTGCCGGCCCAGGGTCGGGATCCCCGTCTTTTCGGGAGTTCTGAGGCACGAGGGAGCATCCTGATGATGGATGACCTCGTGGTTACCCTGAATGAGCCGGAAGGCCCCCGTTATCTCAAGGTCTCCCCGGGTCTTGAGTGCGAGAACTCCCGGGTCGAGAAAGAGGTGAAGAAGAGGATGCCCGAGCTTCGGGATCTTCTCATCGCCGGCCTCTCGAAGCGCAGCATGCCTGAATTGTCTGCCCAGGGAGGACGGGAGCACCTGAAGAAGCAGTTGCTCGAGGAGTTCAACGGAACTCTTCGCAGTGGAGAGCTTCTGAACATCTACTTCAGCGACTTTGTTATGCAGTAGGAGCGACGACATGCAGACTCTCGATCGGAATGTGAAACCCGATGTGGGCCAGTCCTATGACTTCCGCCGTCCGATCCAGATGTCCAAGGGCTTCGAAAGAAACATGAACATGGTCGCCGATTCCTTCACGAAACTGGTGACACTTTCCCTGAACAATTACCTGAGAATGCCAGTCTCCGTCAGGAGTCACGGCGCACGGCAGGTTCTCTTCGAGGAATTTACCTCCGGGATCAGTAACCCCTCCTGCATCAACATCCTTGGACTATCGCCTCTGAAAGTGCCGGGGATTCTGGAGATCGAACTGAGCCTGGTTCTCACCATGGTGGAGAAACTTCTCGGGGGCCGATTTCTCGGACAGGATCTGAGCCGCGAGTTCACCGCCATTGAAAACCGCATTGTTCGCAAAATCATCCTGAGGATTCTCGAAAGTCTTGAGGACGCCATGCTTCGGCTCTTGAAGGTGGAGGCCAGCCTCTCTGCGATCGAGCACAATCCTGACTTCACCTACATCATGAACTCAAACGATCCCTGCCTGCTTCTCCAGTTCGACATCGAGCTGGGAGATTATCAGGGGCACATGAACTTCTGCGTTTCCCTCTCCAGTCTCGATGCCGAACTGGGGGGCGATGGCAGCGCCGGATTCCGGGATGTGAGAAGCAGTGAGGAGAGAGCCCGCGATGAGGACAGAATTCGCGGCGTCCTCCAGGGTACGCCCACGGAACTGGCGATTGAGGTCGGAAGGATTCCCCTTCCTTTCGAAGAGATTCTAAAACTGGAAGTGGGGCAGGTCTTCAACCTGAGAAAGCTCAAGGATGAGGCTCTTCTGGCCCGTTCAGGAGATTGCCCGCTATTCCTCGGGAGTATGGGACGAAACCAGAAGAAGGTGGCTTTCAAAATCAGCCACCTCCTACAGAAAGAAGCCAAGGGCGAGAATGGAGAACAGGGATGAACAAGGATAATCTCATGAATCAGAAGAATGAGACGGAGTCCAGCGTCAGCACGGCTACGGAAACTCAAGATGAAAAACTGGAAACCTATGACAAGAATCTGGGTGAAAAACCCGATGCCTCTTTCTCCCGTAGCGGCGAAAGTGGGGGACTGGACATGCTGAGCAATGTGAAGCTGGAAATGACAGTGGAACTCGGCCGGGCCCGGATGAACATCGGCGAAGTCATGCAATTGTCCCAGGGTTCCGTCATTGAACTGGACAAGATGGCCGGGGAACCCGTGGACCTTCGGGTCAACGGTGTCTTGCTCGCTCAGGGCGAAGTGATCGTTATGGATGATGTCTTCGGCGTTCGCATTACTCGTCTGGCACAGAAGCCCGAACACGCCATGCCCGGTCTTTGATCATGAAGAGCCTGATTCAAAACGGGAAGTACTGGAGCCTGGCCATTGCCAGCCTGGCAGTTCTTGCGCTTCTCAGCCTCCTTCCTTCCAGTTCGGAATCCTTTTCCCTGCTGTCCCTGCTTCGACTGGGTCTTGCCATGCTGGCCATCCTGTCCCTGATTCGCGCAACGCTGCCTCATCTCCAGTCCGCGAAAAAGGGAGGTCGGGATTCGCGAAATCGCCTTCGCCTGATGGAGACCATTTCGCTGGGCGGGAAGACCCGGATCAGTCTGATTCGCGTAGATCGAAAAGACTATCTGCTGGGGATCTCCTCCGACAGCGTCCGCCTTCTTGCTGACCTGGATTCCCCGCAGAGGAAGATCGAAGCCCTGGAGGAGGAAAAGCTGGAAAAGAGCAGTGCAGAACTGCAGACCCTGCTGCGGCAGGCGAGTCCCTTCTAGCCCCTCTTCTGAATGATTTTCGACCAGCGCGGCTCTCCTTCGGGAGGGCCGCGTTTTTCTTTTGGATATTGGCATTTGCAAATGACTGTATCTAAAAGACTTGGCAGCGAACATCTCGTCTCTCCTTTCTCTCCTTTTCGGCATGTCCCTTGTAAAGAAGGCGCAGGAGCCATTCAGGGAGAAGCGAATGCGCCGCCAGATTCTTATCATTGCAGCCCTCACGGGTCTTGTCCTTGCGACTTCCGTTCATGCGGTTTCCCTTCCGGGAATCCAGATCGGAATCGGTGAGGGGGAGTCCACGGGGAATCTCAGCACCTCTTTGCAGGTGCTGATCGGTTTGACCATCCTGTCGCTGGCTCCGGCCATCCTCATCCTCATGACGGGCTTTACGCGGATCGTGGTCGTCATGGGATTCCTGAGGCAGGCCATGGGAACCCAGCAGATGCCGCCCAATCAGTTGATCATCGGTCTCTCTCTCTTTCTGACCTTCGCCGTCATGAGCCCGGTTTTCGAGCGGGTTCACCAGGAGGCCATTGCGCCTTACCTGGCTGAGGAGATCGAGGATCGCGAGGCTCTGAAGAAGGGCATGGAGCCGCTTCGTCACTTCATGCTGGCCCACGCACAGGACAAGGATCTCGAGCTCTTCCTGAAGATGGGAAACCGGGATGTCCCGGAGAGCCGGATGGAGACCCCTCTTACCGTCGTGATTCCCGCCTTCGTCCTGAGCGAACTGAAGACGGCTTTCCAGATCGGCTTCGTTCTCTACGTTCCCTTTCTCGTGATTGACATGGTGGTGGCTTCCATCCTCATGAGCATGGGAATGATGATGCTTCCACCCGTGATGATCTCCCTGCCCTTCAAGATATTGCTCTTTGTCCTTGTGGATGGCTGGAACCTCGTGGTTCGCAGCCTTCTCGTTTCCTTCCAGTGAGGTTGAAATGACAGAACAGTTCATCATCGATCTCGGCCGTGAGGCCCTCCTGGTGACCCTGAAGGTGGCCGGCCCGATGCTGGCGGCCGCCCTGCTGATCGGTCTTGTGGTCAGCATCTTTCAGGCGGTGACGCAGATCAACGAGATGACGATGACCTTCGTCCCCAAGATTATCGGAATCCTGCTGACCGGAGTACTGGTCCTGCCCTGGGTTCTCGGCGTGATGGTGGCCTTTTCCCGCAGGCTCTTCGGCCTGATCGGAACGATGTGAGGATCTGATGGTCTGGCCTGTGATCACAGAAGAAGCCCTCCTGAGGTTCCTCCTGGTTCTCTCAAGAACGGCGGCCTTTTTCTCCGTTTTCCCTGTGTTCGGGGGAGGCGGGGTTCCGGTTCGCATCAAGGCCGCAACGGGCGCTGTGATTGCCATCCTGATCTATGGAGCCATTCCACCCCTCCATCATGTTCCCTCCTCCGGACTTGAAATGGGACTTCTGGTGGCAAGAGAGACGCTCTATGGCCTGATGCTCGGAGGACTTGTTCACTTTGTATTCATGGGGGCACAGTTTGCAGGGCAGGCCGTGGGCGTTCAAATGGGACTTTCCCTCGCCGGCGTCTTCGATCCCAATACCCGGGAAACCGTGGGGGTGAGCGGACGCTTCTATTACCTGCTCGCTGTTCTCCTCTTCCTCGGGCTGGATCTTCATCACCCATTCCTCGCCGGCCTGGGAGAATCCTTCCGTCTTCTCCCCATCGGCGATTCCCGGGTGGCGGTTGCCGGGCTTCAGCACTGGGCAGAACTGTCTTCGAGCGTATTTCTGATTGCCGTGAGGATGAGTCTCCCGGTGATCGGCACTCTCCTTCTGGTGGACGTATCCCTCGGCTTCATGGCGAGGCTGATTCCCCAGATGAACATCTTTCTGGTCGGTTTTCCCCTGAAGATCGGGGTCGGCATTCTGGCTCTGGCTCTCGGGATGACCGCTGCAGGCAAGTTCTTGAAAGCAAGTCTGGAGACTCTACTCCGTGACTTTCACTCTCTCATGAGTTGGATGACGTGAGATGGCAGAACAGTCGCATCAGGAGAAAACAGAACTCGCCACCCCTCGCAGGCGCAAGGAGGCGAGAAAGAAGGGGCAGGTTGCCAGAAGCACGGAACTGAGCAGCTTCGCGGTGATTCTTGCCGGACTACTTTCTCTTTTGGCTCTTTCCCCTCTCTTTCTGGAGAAACTGCTCGGAATCCTCACTTCTTCCCTGTCCTTTGAGGGTCGCCGGCAGGTCAGTGCTGAGCATTATGACTCTCTGGTCCTTCTCTGGACGGAGCATGGGATTGCCGGAATCCTGCCCTTCTGGGGCATCCTGCTATTTGTAGCCTTCGGGATCGCTGCCGTGCAGGTCGGTCTGCACGTGCAGTGGGATCAACTGGCGTTCAAGGGAGAGAGGATCAGCCCTCTTCGTGGTTTCAAGAGAATCTTCAGCATTCGAAGCGGCTTCGAACTCATCAAGAGTCTTCTCAAGTTTGCAGTGCTGCTGACCCTGGCCTGGATCACGCTGAATGGTGAAAAGGACAGCCTGATGAACCTGGCCGCCCTTGATCTCGGCCCGGCCCTATTGCTTCTCGGCAGCGTAGCCTTGAAGCTCTGCTTCCGCCTGATCCTCCTACTTCTGGTGCTGGCAGTCCTGGATTACTCCTTCCAGCGCTGGAAGCATGAGAAAGACATCATGATGACTCGACAGGAGCTGAAGGACGAACTCAAGGAGTATGAGGGAGACCCTCTGGTGAAAGGTCGCCTCAAGGCTTTGCAGAGAGATATTTCCATGCAGAGGATGATGGAAGATGTAAAGAAGGCCGATCTGGTTCTCACCAACCCGACCCATTTCGCCGTGGCCCTCTTATATGAGGAAGGGGCGAGTGCTCCGAAAGTCGTGGCCAAGGGACAGAGGAAGGTGGCCGCCCGGATCAGGGAAATTGCCAGGGAGCATGGAGTCGCCGTGGTGGAGAACAAGCCACTGGCCCGTGCCCTGTATGCAGAAGCAAAAGTAGGGGAGTCGATTCCCCTGAAGTTCTATCAGGCGGTGGCCGAGGTATTGGCCTGGGTGTATCGCCTGTCTGGCCGTGAAGCCGTCGGGAGTGGTGCATGAGCGAGATCGCCTACGCAAAGGGACTGGACCGGATCCTCCGGGGGAATGCGAGCATTCTGGTGGGGGTCGCCCTGATCGGGATCCTCTCGATCATGGTGCTGCTTCTGCCGCCCGGACTTCTGGACGTCCTCCTCTCCTTCAACATTACCTTTGCCCTGATCATCCTGATGGTGACCTTCTATGTAAGGGATCCCCTCGGGATCAATATCTTTCCGACACTGCTGCTGTTCCTGACTCTCTTCCGGCTTGCCCTGAATGTGGCGAGTACCCGTCTCATCTTGCTTGATGGATATGCAGGCAAGGTGATTGCCTCCTTCGGTGCCTTTGTTGTCGGCGGGAATCCGGTGGTGGGAATCATCATCTTCAGCATTCTGGTGGTCATCCAGTTCATTGTCATTACCAAGGGATCCGGGCGAGTTGCGGAAGTCGCTGCTCGCTTCACACTGGATGCCATGCCCGGAAAGCAGATGGCGATTGATGCCGATCTGAACGCGGGACTGATTGATGAACGGGAAGCGAAAACGCGCCGCGAGAGAATCGGCAAGGAAGCAGATTTCTTCGGAGCCATGGATGGTGCTTCCAAGTTCGTACGGGGCGACGCGATTGCGGGAATCATCATTACGCTGATTAACATCATCGGCGGCTTTGTTATCGGTGTGGCCCAGCAGGGCATGAGCTTCAAGGAAGCCCTGAATACCTACACCCTGCTGACCGTGGGTGACGGGCTGGTCAGTCAGATTCCCGCTCTGGTGATCGCAATCGGTGCAGGTGTCGTGGTGACCCGGGGGCGCAATGAGCAGGACCTGGGAAGCGACTTCATTCGTCAGCTCTTCAGTCAGCCGAGGGCACTGGGTATTGCTGGCTCCGCCCTTCTCTTTCTCGGAGTTGTGCCGGGGATGCCGAGGCTGCCATTCTTCATGCTGGGACTGGGGAGCATTCTCCTTGCCTGGCGCAAGCACAAGGAACTTCGCGCGGAGGAGGCTCGGGAGGAGCAAACAGAGGACACGACAGAAAGCGACCGCGATCCTCTGGAAGCCCCCGGCTTCTTCCAGGTGGACCGACTGGAACTGGAGATCGGTTACGGTTTGATACCTCTTGCCGACTCTTCCCGCGAAGGAAATCTCCTGCAGAGAGTTACGGGAATCCGCAGGCAGCTGGCCCGGGAAATGGGTCTTTTCGTCAGCCCGATTCGCATTCGGGACAACATGAACCTTGGCCCCAATGAGTATTCCATTCACATGAAGGGCATCGAACTGGAGAGGGGAGAGATTCTCCCGGATCATCATCTCTGCATTGCATCCCCTGAAGAGAGGGGCGACCTGCAGGGAATTGAGACCCGGGAGCCCGCCTTCCAGTTGCCTGCCATCTGGATCCCGGAGAGGGAGAGGGAAAAGGCCCTGTCCCTCGGGCTGACTCTGGTGGATTCCGCTTCCGTGTTGTGTACGCATCTCTCGGAAATCGTTCGCCGTCATGCCGATGAGATCATGAGTCGCGAAGATGTGAAGCATCTGGTCGATGGAGTCCGGGAAGTGGCTCCCTCCCTCGTGGATGAACTGATCCCTTCTCAGGTAAATCTCGGCTTTCTTCAGGGCATTCTCGGAAACCTGCTACAGGAGCGAGTTCCCATTCGGGACCTGGTCACGATACTGGAAACCATCGGCGATCATGCCGGGCAGAGTGCAAGTACAGACTTCCTGTCCGAGAAAGTTCGCGAAGCGCTGGGCCGGGGGATCGTCCGGGAATACCTGGACAAGAACGACACGCTGAACGTGATGACCCTGTCCCCGAAAGTGGAGGATCTCTTTATGGAGGCTCTCAAACAGTACGGGGAAACGGGGGGGATATTTCTCTCTCCGGAGCATGCGGACAGTTTCAAAACAGGGATTCGCCAGGAGGCGGAGCGCATGGCGAGACAGGGCCTGCAGCCGCTCATCCTGGTCTCCAGTCCGATTCGACTGGTTTTCCGGAGATTTACTGAAACCCTTCTTCCAGGCCTGCCGGTACTGGCCTTTACCGAAGTGCCCTTGGGAACGGAAGTCAAAGCAATGGGGATGGTGAACCTGCATGAATAGTCAAACAATCCACGCAAGTGACATGGGCGATGCCCTGAGGCTTGTCAAAGAGCGACTGGGGCCGGATGCCTATATCCTGGACTGCAGCACCCGGAAGGTGAAAGAGGCTGATTCCCTGCTGCCTCGACAGGAGGTCATTCTGACCGCAAGCCGCCAGGCTCCGGAATCGGTCGCATGCAATAGTGCCTATTCCAGAAAGCCCTTGCCGGAGCATCAAAGAGTCTCTGATGAGCTTCTCAGACTCGAAAATCTGCTGCAAGCGCTCGAAGAACAGGAACTGAAGTTACAGTCCCCGGAGAAGAGGGCCTATCCGCTGGAGAGCTACCTGAGAGAGTTCGGGCTCTGGGAAAAGAGCATCCGGCACTATGCGCAGGACTTTGAAGCGGAAGCTCCCGCAGTCAATCTCGGAAACCGGAATGCTGCGATTGAGCGACTCGGTGACCTGGTTCGGATTCCGCAGAAGATTGATCCTGACAAGCTTCGGGGCATTCATCTTCTCTTGGGAAATCCGGGGGTCGGAAAAAACAGCCTCGCAAGAAAGGTGGCTTGGCAGGTGGCCCAAACGGGAAGTCGCGTTGCGGTCATCGCCTATGGGAATCGGGAAGACGCAGAACTGTCTTCTCTCTCCGAGTGCGGAAGGGAAGGGAACTTTGACACGGCCTTTGCGCCGGATCCCGAGAGCCTTCTATCTGCGCTTGCCCATCTGTCGGAAATGTCTCTTTGCCTGGTGATCATGCCGAGTCTGGAGCCGGCACAGTGGGACCTGGTCAGAAGTCTGGAGAGAGGTCTGGGCGATGCCGTTCTCCATGTCCATCTCCTGGTGGCTGCCGATGGGGGCTGGAGAGGCCTTGAGGATGCTGTCTCCCGGGCTGACTTCCTCTCCCTTACTCGAAGTGACCGGGATGAGGTTCTTCGCCCGGTGCTGGATCTTCTTCCTTACGGGGACTTCCGACTTGGCCTGATCAGTAGTGGCGCAGGAGAGGACAGTGGTCTGTCTCTTGCCGATCCGTCCACGCTCTTCCGCGCCATGAAAAGGGCTCTTGAAGCCGGTGCCGGGGAGAGTGACAGATGAAGCCACTGATCTGGATACCGAGATTGAGCCTTCTGGGGGCAATTCTTATCACCCTCATTTCCTTGAGTCGGGGACTTCCGGCTCTGGCTTCCCTGGAAAAGGGAGCCCTTGGCTACTTTTTCCTCTACACGGTCAGTCTGCTGATGAGCCTGCTCTGGAAGGTCCTGAGTCGCAAGCAGAAGGAGCGTGGCATGGAAGGTGCAAGTTCATAGCAGGGCAAGATCCCTGAGGAGAATGCGCTTTGAGTGAAACGCAAGGAAAAGCTCCTAACATGGAGTATATAAAGAGGATATGGAGTTGGTACTGGGCTTCCCCGAATCCAGGGGATCGGGAGAAGCTCGTCCTCCATTACCTCGGGCTGGTCAAGTATGTGGCAAGTCGCCTTGCGGCCGGTCTGCCGGAGTCGGTGGATCGGGACGATCTGGCCGGAGCCGGTATGGTGGGCCTGATGAAGGCGATTGAGTCCTTTGACCCTGCCAAGGAAGTCAAGTTCGAGACATACGCCCTTCCGAGAATTCGCGGATCCATGCTCGACGAACTCCGCAGCCTTGACTGGCTACCCCGTTCCATGCGTCGCAAGAGCCGGGCTCTCCAGACGGCAACCAGCCAACTGGAGGGGCGTTTGGGGAGAAGTCCCAGTGACCGTGAAGTTGCCCGGCACATGGAGTTGGATCTCCATGACTTCCACAGCATGGTGGGGACTCTGGCTCAGGGTAATCTCCTCTCTCTGGACGAAGAGGTTCGCACCCGGGAAGACGGCACCTATACGACCTTCCGGGAGCTTCTTGCAGATCCCGGAAGCGAGAGAGCGGATCATCAACTGGAAGAACAGGAAATTCAGACAATCCTGGTGGAGACTCTTCGGGGAATGCCGGAGAGAGAGCGACAGATCCTGACCCTTTACTACTTCGAGGAACTGACCCTGGCAGAAATCGGGGAGGTTCTCGGAGTGACGGAAAGCCGGATTTGCCAGATTCACGGGAAGGCGGTTCAACGTCTTCGCACAAGAGTCCGGGAAAGAACCCGGGACCGGAAACCCCTTCCGAGAACGCGCAAACCGGGAGCGCGTCTTCAGGGAGTCTAGATGGACAAGCTTCCTCGAATCCTGACAGGTCCTACCCGGCCCGACCCGGTCGGGCGAGCGAGCAAGGAAAGGCGCCGGGAAGAGGAAGCGGAGGCGTTTCCCTTGCCCCCGGGAAAGAAGAAGGACGAAGAGGAATGTCCGAAGGAGAAGCGAGACGGGGAGAGAGATTCTGAGGAACAGGGACTTCTCCTCGATGAGAGAGCCTGAAAGGAAGCATCATGGAAAGCATCAATCTTGACCTGATTCGAAACGCACTCCTTGCGTCTCCCCAGCACCTCTTGATTGCGGCTACCATGGCCGCGATTACCAGTTCCCTGCTCTTTGCCCTGAGCGCTCTGGTCTGGAGAAACCGTCAGAAGAAGAGCGCCCCCCAGCCTCTTGAAAATCTCCGAGCCGAGGTCCCCCGTGAAGCCCCGGATTGCGAGGAAGTCTGTCCCCCGGAAATCAGCCTGAGAATCGACGCTCTGGAACGCAGAATCCAGATGCGCCAACTGGAAATCTCCGGCAAATAGGGAACTTGACAGCCCCCCGTTCCCATTCTAATGTAATGTCAGAATGGCAGTTTCAATCATAGCTGCCAGCCGCATTACTTTGGAAAGGGGCAAAACTCCATGTCAGATATAGGGTTGATCGTTAGCCGCGATGAAGACCTTACCCGACAATTCGACCAGTGGGGGCGCCTTGAGGACACGGACCTTCTACAGGTCGGGGATCTCGAAGAGGCCTATTCTCGCATGGCGGAATGGGAGCCCCTTTTCCTTCTGCTCGATTGCCGCCAGATCGGCGAGGGCCACCTGAAGCTTCTCCGGAAGTTGCGACGCAAGTTTCCCACTTTGGACATCATTCTTCTGGAAAGCCCCCGCTCCGACAAGGTTCGGGAGTCCGAGAAAAGGGCCGGCGCGGATCTCTTCCTCGACCTTCCCATTTCAGAGAGAGACCTGAAACTGCTTCTTGGCAGGAGACTCCGACTGCAGAAGTTTCGCCGGGTCTCCGGAATGCTGGGCAAGAGTGAGGCTCTTGAACAGATTATCGAAATGATCCTCCACATTTCCCGAACCGACATTTCGGTACTGATCACCGGAGAGAGCGGGACGGGCAAGGAACTGGTAGCCCAGACCCTGCACAGCTTTGGCAAGCGTCAGAAGAAGTCCTTTCTGGCCCTCAATTGCGGGGCACTTCCGGAGGGAACTCTGGAGAGCGAGCTCTTTGGACATGAGAAGGGAGCCTTCACGGGCGCGACTTCCATGCATGCCGGCCACTTTGAAAGGGCTGACGGAGGGACTCTTTTTCTGGATGAGATCGGGGAGATTTCCCCTTCGGTTCAAATCCGTCTGCTGCGGGTTCTCGAAACGGGCGAGTTCCAGCGGATGGGAGGAGTTCGCCCCCTGAAGTCGGATGTTCGGCTCCTCGCCGCGACCAACCGGAACCTCGAACTGGAGGTGAGGGAAGGGCGTTTCCGCAGGGATCTTCTGCACAGGATCAAGGTCTTTGAAATCCGTCTTCCTTCCCTTCGGGAGCGACGGGAGGACATTCCTCTTCTGGTGGAGCACTTCATTCGGGAGACTCACGAAAAGGAAGGAACCGAGATCCGGGAAGTGGATCCGCAGTTGATGGAAGTTCTTTCCGAGGCACCCTGGCCCGGGAATATCCGCGAACTGAGAAATGTGGTGCAGAGAATGTGCGTTCTGGCCGAAGGCAAGCGCCTTTCCCTGCGGGATCTTCCGGACGCTTTTCTTCGAAGTGAAGAGTCGAGTCCTGCCAATCTACCCATTCCCCTGGGTCTCAAACCGGAGGAGGCGGAAAGGGAGTTGCTTTACCGTTCCCTTCTCTCCCTGAAGGAAGATGTGCAGGATGTTCTGGGGATCCTCCGCAGTTTTCAGGAACAGATGATGGGGGATCCCGACCTTCCGCCTCCTTCACTGCGTGAGATCGGGCGAGACCTCAGCAGAAATGAGGAGAGCATGAGTCTGGAAGACATGGAGAAGGAGATGATCCGTCGCGCACTTCAGGAGAACAACGGGCATCGTCGCAAGGCGGCGGAAGTTCTGGGGATCAGTGAAAGGACTCTCTATCGCAAGATTCGGGAGTACGGCTTGCTCTCATGATTTTTCTGGTCGAGCAATCTCTCATCCCCTATCATTCCCGGAACAGACAAGGAAGGCTGAATGAAATACTCCCGGATCCTCCCGACACTGCTTCTTGCCCTGTTACTCGCGGCGGGAAGTGCGGATGCTGACAAGTATGCTGGCGAGTTCATGGCCAAAGGGACGGGAGCCCGCCCCCTTGCCATGGGAGGAGCCTTTTCTGCAGTAGCCGACGATGCCAATGCGGTGTATTTCAATCCGGGGGCTTTGGCCTTTCAGGAAAAATCTTCGGCCAGCCTCATGCATTCCGAGCGCTTCGGAGGCTTGGTTCAGGTCGATCACGGGGCCTTCCTCTACCACGCTGATCTCAATGGCCGACCCTCGACTCTTGCCTTTTCCGTCCTGAGAGTCGGTGTCGATGAAATCCTCTTTACCGGGGATCATCCCTTCAATGATCTGGACGGCAACGGGGAGTTCAGCGGCCCGGAGGAATTGCCGGCAGAAATTGATCCTTCCTACTTCCGCACAGTGCAGGATGCGGAGTGGGCGGTTCATGGTGCCTACTCGCGGATGTATGGAGACTGGGCGGTCGGAGCGGCGCTCAAGGTGATCTACCAGTCGGTCGGGGAGTACAACAGTTTCGGATTCGGGCTTGATGCAGGAATCCTCTCGCCCCTCACTCCCGGGAATCTTCGATTCGGATTACGAGTGGCCGATCTGAGTGCGACCTTCATCGCCTGGAACACGGGAGTGCAGGAGATCATCCGTCCCTCCCTGCGCCCGGGAGTTTCCTGGAGGAAACGCCTTCCAGCGCTACAGGCGGAACTGCTTCTTGCCTCGGATCTTGATATCCGTTTCGACAGCCTCGGTTCAGCAGCAGACCTTTCCCTGGGCCTCGTCAGTGTGGATCCGCACCTGGGGATGGAACTCACTCTTCTCGAGGTGGTCTCCCTCAGGGCTGGCTACGATGCGGGGGACTGGACTCTTGGCGGGGGCTTGCACCTGCTGGGCAAGCGCGGGTTCCTGCCTGCCTTCGCCTACTGCAGTGAGTTGACGCTGGACTACGGTTTCGGAAGCCACGAGGAACTTGATGGCAGCCACCGGGTCGGTCTCGCACTGCGCTTCTAGAGATCCGTGTAGACGACGAGCCTTTCTCCCGGATGAATCACCTTGCGTGCGGCAAGCTTCGGGTTCCATTTTCTCATCTCGGAGACACTGGCACCGTACTTCTTGCCGATCCGGTAGAGACTCTCTCCCTTGGCCACCACATGAGTTCGTTTCACGCTTCGCGGCGAACTGCCCGGGGCCTTGCTTCCTTCGGGATGGAGGAACTGTAGAACCTGGTTCGGATAGATGCGCGAAGAAGGCCCGAGCCGATTCCAGTCCTGAAGTTGCCGAACCCTGCATCCCAGTTTTCTTGCAATCACCGACAGGTTCTCTCCCTTTCGAACCGTGTAGAGGCTCTTCCCCATTCCCAGGGGAGTGGACAGGGAGGGGAGCATCTTCTCTGCGGCACTGGCGACTCCGCCGTTCTGACTGGGTCTGAAGGGTATGTCGGGATGGATGGGAACTACGATCTGGCTGCCGGCCCGAAGAAGGCGTGGGTTCTGGATGCCGTTCTGTCGAGTGATGGCCTTGACGGTGGTTCCGTAGCCTTTGGCAATGTCGTAGAGAGTCTCTCCCTTTTTCACACGATGTTTGCGAAAACGGATCTGCTCCTGCCGGGAGAGAGTGGCGAGAGTCTTGCCCAGGGGGCGAGACTTTCCCTTGGGAACATGCAGTACATATTCGCCCCGGTCCGGGGGAGTGCACCAGCGAAGCAGTTGGGGGTTCATCTTTCGAAGAGTTTTCAGCGGTATGTTTCCCTTGCGGGAAAGCAGGCTGAGGTCAGCCGCCTCTTTCAGAGACAAATCCTCGTACTGGAAGGGACGGGCCTTGGGCAGGGAGAATCCGAACTCCTCCAGATTTGAGGCGATGATGGTGGCCGCCATCATCTTGGGGACATAGTCCCGGGTCTGTCGGGGGAGTTTGAGTTCCCAGAAGTCCCGGCTTCCGGATCTGCGTACGGTCGCCTGCACCCGGAACTCCCCGGAGTTGTAGGCAGCCATGGCGAGGTTCCAGTCCTGGAAGATGCCGTAAAGGTGCGAAAGATACTGGCAGGCCGCCTCCGTGGAGCGGACAAAGTCTTTTCGCTCATCTACCCAGTAGTCGATGCTGAGTCCGTATCTTCTTCCCGTTCCCCGAATAAACTGCCAGGGGCCGACAGCACCGGCACTGCTTTTTGCCGAGGAGGAAAAACCACTCTCGATCATGGCTAGATAGAAAAGTTCCCGGGGCAGTTCATGCTGATCGAGAGCGGACTCGATCAGGGGACGGTAAATCTCCCCTCTCTCCATCCAGAGCTCAAAGGTCTTTCGTCCCTTTCCTGTGAAATAGAAGATCCATTTGCTCACTCTCTCGTTGCGAACAAGCCTCAGGGGGCGGCTGGGAATCTCGGGCATTCCCCCATACCAGATGGCAAGAAGAGAGTCGTCGGCCACGGCCAAGGGTGCAGAGAATTGCATCAAACTCTCTTCGTCGAGGATCTCCTGAAGCCGGTCGATGCGTTCCCGGAGGCTTCCGAGATAGAGCTGGGTCAGACCGTTGACCAGACTGTCCTCCTTCACCGTTTCCAGATAGGCATCCACTTCGTCGAGTGTCTCCTGGCAGTGGAGAAGGTCGCCCGTAGCGAGACTGTGGACCGCGTGATCAAAGGATTCCTGAAGCTCCTGAAGACGGGGGTGGAAGGCGAGAGCACGGTCCCGGATCGACCATTCCTGGGCAGGTGGCGCTGGGAGAGTCTCCAGCGTGGAAAGGGGAGCCGGGGTGGCTAGTGTGTCGACAAGAGCGACTTGAAGGGTGTCGGGAGTGGACAGTATCTCCTCAGGAGAGGTCTCCGGAGTAGCTTCCAGATCCCGGGAAAGAAAAAAAGTTTGAAGGGGAGCGCAGGCCGAAAGAAAGAGAGTCAGGGCGAAGAAGGGAAGGATGAGGGACTTTGAGAAAGGCATGGAAACTCCCAGCAAGAATTCTACGACTCATTTCAGGCAGTTTGGCAGTCTAGGTTCACTCAAGGAATCTGGCAATGAAGAAAACGAAAGGAGACAGGGGGCAGGCAAGCCCGAAAAATGGTATAATCGTTTCAGGTCCCCGTGGTTCCAAGGGAAACGCGTGGTGGAGTGTACCCTGGTCTCGGATTGACAACGATGGACAGACTTCGAAAGACCAGTCGCTACTTTCTTGAGCACCTTGTCCCCTGGGATCTGATTCCGGAGTCAAAGCGTCGGCATCTGCATGCCCTTTTGCACGAGGATGATGAGGATGCCATCGCTCTGGCGGCTTTGGACCTTGCAGAGGATCTTGCCTCCCGGGGGCACTTCGAGAGACTCGGTCCTCTTCAGTACCGCGATCCCCGTTCAAACTCCGTATTCCGTTTCCCCGCCTATGCCAGAACAGCCCCGGCCTCTCAGGAAGGCAGCGAAAGCGCGAGACTGCTTCAGGCTCCGGAGCCTGAGGATCTGGAGGCGATCTACGAGGAGATTCTTTCGGCACTGCGCCTGGAGGAAGCGCGCGGTGGAGGCATCGGGGAGAAGAATCGGCTCATGCTGCTTCTCGATTCCTGGATTCCGGGGGCCGCAGTTACGCTCTACGGTTTTCAGGAACTCCGGGGTCTGGAACAGGCTCTCGGCATGGAGATCGTCCGCCTGGAGGTGGAGACTCTGGCTCAGGGACACCCTTTCCGGGAAGTGATGCGACTGCAGGCCCCGCTGAAGCTGGACAGTCGGGATCCGTCCTTCCGTTCCTATCCGAGAAGAGCAGAAGGCAGTAAGGAAACCGTCTTCCTCCTCCCCCTGTTTCTGGAAGGGCAGGCCTGGGGGATTCTGGAACTTCTCTTCCCTGGCGAGCCCTCATTGCCCGGACTGGAAGGGCGTCTTCAGATGCTTGGTCGGGCACTTTCCCACCAGATCTACAATCACCGGGTCCTCTCTCGCGTCGTTTTTGTGGACTGGCTGACCCAGGTCTACAACCGAACCTTTTTGGAGATGCAGTTTCCTATCGAGGTGGAGAAGGCGCGGAGAAATGGAGAGACTCTTGCACTCCTGATGATCGATCTCGATGACTTCAAGCGGGTCAATGATACCTGGGGTCATGACTGGGGCGATCGGGTTCTTCGTGATTTCGCCTCCGTCTTGCGAAAGACCTTCCGGAGGGTGGACTCCATCTTCCGCTTCGGAGGGGAGGAATTCATGGTGATTCTGCCTCGACTGGATCGCGAGCGAGCGTTTCGGGCGGGGGAGAGGCTTTTGGAAGCCATCCGGGATCATGAGTTCATTGTGGGCGAGGCAGGACTTCGCCTGCCCCTGAGTGCCAGCGTCGGCGGAGCAGTGTTTCCGGACGATGCGGCCAGCGAGGGGGCCCTCTTCAAGACTGCCGACGAATGTTGTTACCGCGCCAAGAAGGGCGGCAAGGACCAGGTGGTCTTTCCCGACTGATCCTCCCCGGATCTCCTCGATATGAATGTTCCGAGCACTCTTCCTTGCAGAGTTGATCGTCCTCTGGCCGGCCTGTGGTCTGGGGATCCTGCGTGGCTTGGCACTCCTGATTGCCTTTGTCCCTCTTCCCTCGCGACCGGGAAGAACCCTCCCGATCTTCATGCTCGGAATTCTCCTTGCCCTGTTCTCGCTCAGGGCGCTCCCTCAAATGGGAGAGGGAGAGGTGAAGGGTCGATGGCTGCGCTCCTGGAAGTCCCGAGACGGTCTCTTCGAAGGGAAGGTGGCGGGGATTGAGGGAGTGGTGTTTCGCGGTTGCGGGGCGGAAACGCCCTTTCCGGGAAGCCCGTTTCATGGAAAAGGCAGGCTTTTGCCACTGCGGGCGGCAGGACGAAAGGAATTTCGCCTTGAGTCCTGGAAGGCAGAGCAAAGGGAGAGCGCAGTGCAGCGCGCTTCCCGCAGGGGGCGATTGAATCGGAGCCGGCAGCTTCTCTTTCGGGCAAGTCGGCACTGGCCCGCGAGCACCCGTCCCTTGGCCCGAGCACTTCTCTTCGGGGATCGAAGAGCCTTGAGTCGGCGTCAGGTCTCCCATTTCCGGGACGCGGGTCTGGCTCATCTGCTGGCTCTTAGCGGCATGCATGTGGCCTTCTTCCTTCTTCTTCTGCGAAGACTCTTTCTGTCTTCGGGACTGGGAATTGCCCGGAGTGAGATCCTCCTTCTCTTTCTTCTGCCCTTCCTCCCGATGCTCGGAGGAGGGGGGCCATCGCTGAGAAGAGCCTCGATGATGGCGGGCTACCTGATCCTCGGTCGCAGGCTGGGGGGGAGACCTCCTGCTCTGGAAGCCCTCTGCTTTGCCGGCTTTTGGGAAGTTCTGATTCTGCCGACAACGCTTCACTCCGCAGGATTTCAGTTGAGCTACATTGCCACGGCTTCCCTGATTGTGGCAGCACAGGCCTTTCGTTTTCGCCATGGCCTTCCGGGACGGTGGCTTCTGGAGGCCATGGGAATCTCGGTCCTCTGTAACTACGCCACTCTTCCCATCGCCCTGCCCCTTTTTCACCGGCTTCCCCTGGCCGGCCCTCTCTGGAACCTTCTGGCGGCACCCCTTCTGGGCGCATCCCTTCTGAGCGGCTGGCTCTTTCTACCGCTATCCTGGCTTGGCATGGGAGAAACTCTGGTACTCATCCCATCGACCCTGATGTCTCTTCTTGCGGGACTTGCCCGCTGGGGAGGAGAGCATTGGCACTGGGTGCTGGAGGGCTTGAACCCCGGGGACTGGGTCTGGCTTCCCTGGGCGCTGGGAATGCGATTATTGTGGATGGCAAGATCCCATCCTGCAAACAGTTGACAGATGATAAGTCCCTCAATAGGATGCCTCATAATTCACTCCTACAGGCAGGGTAATCATGCAGCGCATCGCTGTTTTCGCCTCCGGGCGGGGAAGCAATTTCCTCGCTTTACTGGAGGCTGAAAAGGAGAAGCTCTTTCCGGGACGCATCGTTCTGCTCCTTAGCGACCAGCAGGATGCAGGGGCCATCGAGCTTGCCCGGGAGCATGACCTGCCGGTCTTTGTCCTTCCCCCCGGTCGGGGCAAAGGCAGGCTGAGCGAGGCAGAAGAAATCTCTCTGCGCGATGCCTGCCAACTGTCCGGAGTGCAATGGATCTGTCTGGCCGGTTTCATGCGGATTCTTCGCGGCCCTCTTCTGGAAGCTTATCCGGATCGTATTCTGAATATCCACCCATCACTTCTTCCTTCTTTCCCCGGGCTTCATGCCCAGAAACAGGCCTGGGAATTCGGAGTGAAGGTGGCAGGCTGTTCGGTTCACTTTGTGGATCAGGGGGTGGACTCGGGTCCGCTTGTTCTGCAGAAGGAGGTCCGTGTGCGGGAGGGAGAGTCCTCAGGGGACCTCTCTGCCCGTATTCTGGCAGAAGAGCATCAACTATATGCGGAAGCACTTCGACGCCTTTTCACAGACCCCTGGGAGCGTCGTGATCGCAGGATCGTATTCACAGAAAGGGAAAGGAAATCATGAAGGACACTCTTCCTCGTGTGCTGGCCAGAAGTGAAGACCTTGGGCTGAAGCCTGACTATCGTGGCAAGGTTCGGGATCTATTCGATCTCGGAGAGCAGCTTCTTATCGTCGCCACGGACCGCATCAGCGCCTTCGACCACGTCATGGCTGAACCGGTTCCTGGCAAGGGTGAAATGCTGACCAGAATTTCCGTAGACTGGTTTCGCATGCTGGGGGATCGAGTGGATCACCATCTGATCAGCGATGACTGGTGTGAGTTTCCGGAACCCTTCAATCGTGTGGAGCTGGGCGGCCGCAGCATGCTGGTTCACAAGACGAACCGCTTTGATCTGGAGTGCGTGGTGCGAGGCTATCTGACCGGCTCTGGTCTGAAGGACTACCAGGCCACGGGAGGGGTCTGCGGGATTCCCCTGCCAGACGGCATGCAGGATGCCGATCGGCTTTCGAAGCCTATTTTCACTCCTGCTTTCAAGGCCGATGAGGGCCACGATCGCAATGTGGATCATGCAGAAGGAAGGGAAATTGTCGGAGAAGAGTGGTTCGACACGCTGGAGGAGACCAGCATGGAAATCTACCGCATCGGTGAGGAATACGCCCGGGAGCGGGGGATCATCATTGCGGATACCAAGTTCGAGTTTGGCGTGAAGGACGGGAAGCTTCTCCTGATTGATGAGGTTCTGACTCCCGACAGTTCCCGTTTCTGGGCCATGGAGGACTACCAGCCCGGCTCTTCCCCGCCCTCCTATGACAAACAGGTCTTGAGAAACTGGCTCGAAAAGACCGGCTGGGACAAGAACAGCACTCCTCCCGCCCTTGATGAAGAAATAGTGAGGGAGGTCTACGGTCGCTATCGCGACATTCACGAGAGACTGTTTCCAAAAGAAGGGGCTGAGAGGGAGGGACAGAGTTCATGAAACGGGCACTGCTGAGTGTGACGGACAAGTCAGGTCTGGAGGCACTGGCCGGCTTCCTTCAGGAACAGGGAGTGGAAATGATCGCCAGCGGCGGCACGCGCGCCTATCTGGAGGAGCGCGGCTTCCCGGTTCAGGAGCTTGCTGCCTATACGGGCCAGGCAGAGTGTCTTGGAGGTCGCGTCAAGACCCTTCACCCTCGGGTGTTCGGGGGGATTCTTGCCGACCCGGCTCTGCATGCGGAGGATCTTCAGTCCGGGGACTTCCCCCTGATTGATCTGTTAGTGGTCAATCTTTATCGTTTTCGGGAGGCCGCTTCCGATCCGGACAAGAGCCCGGAGGACATTATCGAGTCCATCGACATTGGAGGGCCGAGTCTGCTGAGGGCTGCTGCCAAGAACCATGCAAGGGTCAGTGTCCTTTGTGATCCCGGAGACTATGCTTCCTTTATGGAGCATTGCCGGAAGCATGGCGGCAGGACCGAGGATCGCTATCGCAGGTCTCTTGCCGCACGCGCCTTTGCCCATACACGGGACTATGACATTGCCATTGCAGAATGGTTTGAAGGAGACTCCGGGGACTCTCCTGTTCTGGGGCTACGCTACGGGGAGAACCCGCATCAGGCTGCCTGGCTGCATTTTGGAGATGCGGGCGGCCCTCCTTTTCAGCAAGTGCAGGGGAAGGAGCTTTCCTACAACAACTATCTTGATCTCTCCGCGGCTCTTGACCTGTTGCTGGATTTGCAGGGCCCTGCGGCCGTGATTCTCAAGCACAGTAATCCTTGCGGTGTAGGTTTTGCCGATACAGGAAGTGAGGCGCTTCGGCGGGCCTGGTCCTCAGATCCGGTGAGTGCCTTCGGGTCTGTGATCGCGATGAGCGAGACTCTGGATCTGCAGGCCGCGGAGTTTCTGAAGAAGAAGTTCATCGAGGTTCTTCTCCTTCCTTCTGCCGACGAAGAGGCCCTGAAGCTTCTTTCCTCCAAGAAGAATCTGAGGATCCTGCTCATTGAGGATATCTCCGCCTGGAGAGTCCGGGAAGTGAAACGCTCGGTGGGTCCTCTTCTTCTTAGGCAGGAAGCAGATCTTGATTTTGCAAGCCCTCAGGACTGGACGCTGGCAACGGGAAAGCAGCCCGGAGAGGTGGGACTGCGGGAACTGGATCGAGCCTGGCGAGTGGTCAAGCATGTGAAAAGCAATGCGGTTCTGATCTGGAAGGGCAATCGGCTGCTTGCCGCGGGGGCGGGGCAGATGAGCCGACTGGATTCCTGCCGTATTGCAGTGGACAGGGCCAGGGAACTTGGCCATGAAATCGAGGACTCCGTGGCCGCATCGGATGCTTTTTTCCCCTTTCCCGACGGTCTGGAAATTCTTGCTGAAGCGGGAGTAAAACGGGTGATTCAGCCGGGAGGATCCATCCGTGATGAGGAAGTCCTCAAAAGGGCGGAAGAACTGGGCATCACAGTATTGCTGACAGGTCGCCGCCATTTCCGACATTAGGAGAACATGATTCACGAAGAGCAATCGATCGTCATTCTTGACTACGGATCCCAGTACACGCAGTTGATTGCGCGCAGGATTCGGGAGCTCAAGGTCTACAGTGTCATCCTGCCCTGGACGGCAAGCAGGGAAGAAGTGCTGCGGGAAAACCCCCGGGGCCTGATTCTTTCGGGCGGGCCTTCCAGCGTCTATGACGAAGGAGCTCCGGAACTGCAGGACTGGATTCTCGGTCTAAAGATCCCGCTTCTCGGAGTATGCTACGGCATGCAACTTCTGGGGCGAGCTCATGGCGGGCGAATTGACAGCAGCGATAGGCGCGAATACGGACTTGCCAGAGTCCAATGCGACCCTGCGGCAGGTCTCTTTCTGGGAATGGATCCCGAGGAAGAGGTCTGGATGAGTCATGGCGACTCCATGCATGAACTGCCCGAAGGCCTTCACTCCACGGCCCACAGTGAGGGAAGTCCGGTCTGCGCCTTTGAGGATGAGTCCGGCCGCATTCTCGGTTGCCAGTTCCATCCGGAGGTGGCTCACACAAAGAACGGCCTGAGCATGCTCCGGAACTTCGTCTTCGGCATCTGCAAGGCGGATCCAGTCTGGGATCGGGAACATTTCATTGATGTCAGTGTCCGGGAGATTCGGGAGAAGATTGGAAGTGACCGGGTTCTCTGTGCTGTCAGCGGGGGAGTGGATTCCACGGTGGTCGCAGCCCTTCTGGACCGTGCTCTTGGAGAGCAGGTGGATTGTGTTTTCGTGGACAATGGTGTTTTGCGAAAGGATGAGGGCGATGAAGTGGAAGAGCTCTTTCGCTCCCACTTCCAGGTTCGATTCCACCGTGTGAACGCGCAGGAGCGTTTCTTCGAGGCCTTGCGCTCCTGTGAGGAGCCGGAGGAGAAACGTCGGCAAATCGGTCATACTTTCATTCGGGTTTTCGAGGATGAAGCCCGTCGCCTGGGGCCGATTCCCTGGCTTGCCCAGGGAACCCTCTACCCCGATGTGATCGAATCAATTTCGGTGAAAGGCCCGAGCGCAACCATCAAGAGCCACCACAATGTGGGAGGACTGCCTGAGGACATGGACTTTCAGTTGCTGGAGCCCTTGAGGGAACTCTTCAAGGATGAAGTCCGGGAACTGGGAGTCGCGCTTGGTTTGCCGGAGAAGTTTGTGCAGAGACATCCCTTTCCCGGCCCGGGGCTCGGGGTCAGAATCCTGGGAGAAGTGACTCCGGAGCGAGTGAAGGTTCTTCAGGAAGCCGATGCAATCTTCATCCAGGAATTGCATGACAGTGGCTGGTACGACAAAACCTGGCAGGCCATGGCTGTGCTCTTGCCCGTCCATTCCGTGGGAGTGATGGGCGACCAGCGCACTTATGAGAATGTGATCGCCCTTCGTGCCGTGAACTCCACCGATGGCATGACGGCCGACTGGAGTCGACTGCCTCACGATCTGCTTGACCGTGCCAGTAACCGCATCATTGGAACGGTTCGCGGAGTGAATCGTGTGGTCTATGATGTCAGTTCGAAACCTCCAGCAACCATCGAGTGGGAATGATCCGAAGAATTACCATCCTTCTTCTGATGATCTCAGCCCTGGCCTTCGGGCGGGAGACTACCTATGTCTATCCTCCCTGGTCCCATACGGTCCTGGGTCTTCATCGCATTGGAAGTGCCGAGGTCTCCCTTTTTTCACGGGGAAAAGTGCAGTGTGCAAATCCCCAGGGAATTGCGGCCGTCAAGATGAAGGAACTGGACGACCCGGACTCCGGCAAGGATGACATCTGGCTCACGCTCTTTGCGGTCAACTCGGATCGGGGGGAAATTGTCTACAATCCCGGGGTCACTTCCGTGCACACTTTCGGAAGCCGGGGGCACGGGGAAGGCGAGTTCTTTCAACCCATGGGCATTGCCGCCAATGATTCCGGGCAGGTGCTCGTCGCAGACACGGGCAATCACCGTTTGGCCCTCCTGCAGTTTCGGGAGAGCGGGAATCGATGGCTCCACCGATATCGCCTCCAATGGCGGGGGAGCTTCGACAATGGAGACCCTGCTTTCAAGCCCGTGGATGTCTGCTGGTGCGAAAAGGCATTCTGGGTAGCCGACGCTTCAACGGGCAAGGTCTTCCGCTTTGACAGGGAGGGAAAGTTTCTGGGGGAATGGCCCCTGCAGATTTCCGAGCCACTGAAGGACTTGCGGGGAATCGCTGTCATCTCTCCACGGGACCCCTGGTCGAGACTGAGCTCTTTCCAGTTGCTTCTGGTGGCTGATGAGGGCCGGGAGCTTCATCTCTTCAATCGTCGTGGAAAGAGAATAGCCCGTCGCAGTCCGGGAGAGATCTATTCCCGGGAGGCTCGCTTCCATTATCCGGCCTTTGACCTTCGCGGGCAGGCCCTGCTTGCCGATCAGGTTTCCGGGAAGCTCTTCAAGCTGGACAAGGAACTCGAGCCCCTGAAGATACTCGAAACTCTGGATGAAGATCCCGTGCCTTTGAATCGCCCCACAGGAATTGCCATCTGGAGGCGTTATGGAATGGTGTTCATTGCAGAGCAGGATGGGGGAGTCTATCTCTGGACGGGGACAGACATCCTCAATCCTCGTCTGAGTTTCTCGGGAAGTGGCGAGGATCGCGACCGGCTCGTTCTGGAATACAGCCTCAGTGAGAGAAGTTTCGTGGAAATCTACCTCAGAAAAGGCCAGGAAGAGTCTCTCCTGATTTCCAAGAAGAACCGGGAAGAGGGTTTCAACCGCCAGATTCTCTCTCTGGACCCGGATATTCTGGAAGCGGATGTTCTGGTGCTGAAGGCGAGGCCTCTCTACTCGGCAAGGAAACATCTCAATGTGGAGCGGCTGCTTCCCATCCCGGAGTTGAAGCATGAAACTCGGTGAACCATTCCGCAAGGGCATTCACATTGCCGCGTCCGTCTTTCCACTGGCAATCTGGCAATTCGGCAAGAGTCAGGTCTGGTGGCCGCTGGTGGGTCTTACGGTTCTGATTCTCGTGATGGACATCACCCGCCTCAATCACCATCGATTCCGTCGCTTCATTCGACATATGTTCGGCGGCGCGCTGAGGAGCCATGAAGATCGCGAACTGCTCGGCTCCTCCTATTTGCTTCTTGCCACTCTCCTTGTCCTTCACTACAGCCCCTCGAAGGAGCTGGCCGTAGTGTCTCTGGGTTATCTGGTGGCAGGAGATGGTCTCGCGGGGCTGGTGGGCAAGCGCTACGGTCGCCACCACATTGCTTTCGGCAAGAGCTGGGAGGGGACCACCGCCGGATTCATCGCGAATCTTCTGGTGGGCCTGATGGTATTTCAGGAGTTCCCCATTGCTCTCTTTGGTGCCGTGATTGCCAGCATCATCGAGCTTCTTCCCATGCCCCTGGACGACAATCTGGCGATTCCGATTTTCTGCGGGGGAATCCTCTGGGCGGGCTTCTTCTAGGGAATTACTTGGGGGTTTGACAGCCTCCAGAGCCATCGCTACATTGAATCCTCAGTCTCATTGTCAAAACCACCCTACGGAGAGTCATGGCCTTCGGTTTTCTGAAAAGAATGTTCGGAACGCAGATGGAACGAGAGCTTAGGCATTACTGGCCTATCGTCGAGACTATCAACGAGTTTCAGGCATCGTATGAAGCATTGTCTGAAGAGGATCTCCCGAAGAAGACGGAGGAGTTTCGTCAGCGCCTGGAGGAAGGCGAGACTCTGGACGATCTGCTTCCCGAAGCCTTCGCTCTGGTCAAGGAGGCCTGTCGCCGAAAGTGCGGACAGGAATGGACGGTCATGGGGCTCCCGCTTCCCTGGGATATGCTTCCCTATGATGTTCAGCTGATTGGCGGAATCGCACTTCACCGGGGGAACATCGCAGAGATGGCTACAGGAGAGGGAAAAACCCTGGTGGCGACTCTGCCTCTTTATCTGAATGCTCTTCCCGGTCGAGGGGCGCATCTGGTCACGGTCAACGATTACCTTGCCCAGCGTGACTCCGAGTGGATGGGAGGCATTTTCGAAAGTCTGGGCCTGAGTGTGGGAGTGATCCTCTCCGGCCTGAGTCCGGAGGACAGAAAAGCCGCCTACCAGTGTGACATTACCTACGGAACCAATAGCGAATTCGGCTTCGACTATCTCCGCGACAACATGGCGGGTTCCTCGGAGCAGCAGGTTCAGCGCGATTTCTTCTTCTCAATTGTCGATGAGGTGGACAGCGTTCTTGTGGACGAGGCGAGAACTCCCCTGATCATTTCCGGCCCCGTCAGTCACTCCACTTCCAATGAGAAGTACCGGGAGTTTGCACCCATGGTGAACTCCCTCTTTGGCAAACAGCAGCGGCTGATCAATGACCTGACCTCCAGGGCTGAGACCCTGCTGAAGAAAGAGGATCGGGGCGATGAGGAAAATTGGGAACTCGGGACTTTGCTTCTCCAGATCCGCAACGGCTCTCCCAAGGCCAAGCGTTACCTGCGAATGATGCAGGAAAGCGGAACCACGGCCATGCAATCGCAGGTCGAGAACGCAAATATGCGGGACAAGACCCTGCATGAACTCAATTCCGTTCTCTTCTTCACGCTGGACGAACGGGGGCATTCCATCGAGTTGACCGAGAAGGGGCTCGATTCCCTGAGTGAAAAGGATCGAGGGCTCTTCGTTCTCCCGGACCTCTCGGTCAAGCTGGGTGCGATTGATGCCGATGATGCGCTGGATTCTCGGGCTAGCGCGCTTGCCCGGGAGGAGGCACATCGTGAGTTTGCCGAAAGAAGCGACCTGATTCAGATCGTCCAGCAACTTCTGAAGGCATTCAGCATCTTTGAAAAGGATGTGGACTATGTGGTTTCCGACGGCAAGGTGCTGATTGTCGACGAGTTCACGGGGCGAACTCTCCACGGCCGACGCTATTCTGATGGTTTGCACCAGGCGATCGAGGCGAAAGAGAAGGTGACGATCGAGGGGCAGACGCAAACCTATGCGACGGTGACCCTACAGAATTTCTTCCGCATGTATGAAACTCTCTCCGGCATGACCGGAACGGCGGTGACCGAGGAGGAGGAATTATGGGAAATCTACAAGTTGAAGGTCATCGTAATTCCGACCAACCGCCCAGTGGTTCGAGAGGACGGTGACGACCGGATCTACCGCACGAGGCGTGAGAAGGTAACCGCGATCATCGACGAGGTGGAGCGACTTCATCGAATGCGCTTACCGATTCTCGTGGGAACCGTGTCCGTGGAGTTCAGTGAAACCCTGAGCCGTCTTCTCTCCCGGCGCAACATTCCTCACAATGTTCTCAACGCCAAACAGCACCAGCGGGAAGCGGAAATTGTCATGAACGCAGGGCAGCCTGGCGCGGTGACGATCGCCACCAACATGGCGGGCCGTGGTACGGATATCAAACTGGCTCCCCAGGTGATTGATCCTTCGGAATTGCATCTTGAAGGAGAAGCGGAACAGGCTCTCGGGCTTCAGATCATCGGAACGGAGCGCCATGAGAGCCGGAGAATCGACCGACAGCTCCGGGGCCGATCCGGAAGACAGGGTGACCCTGGCCGCAGTCTCTTCTTCCTGAGCCTTGAGGACAACCTCATGCGCCTCTTCAGCGGGGAGAAGATCGGAAGGATCATGGACCGGGTCGGTGTGCAGGAAGGCGAAGTCATCACGCACCCGATGGTGACTCGAGCCATCGAGCGCGCCCAGAAGAAGGTGGAAGCTCATAACTTCGATATGCGAAAGCATCTTCTCAAGTATGACGATGTCATGAATCTCCAGCGAGAAGTCGTCTATGACCGACGCGCTTTCTATCTCTCTCAGGAAGACCTGCATGAGGAAGTGGAGGGAAAGGCCGCCGATGTGGTGAGCAATCTCATTCAGGATCTCGTCCCCACAGGACAGCACCCTGAGGACTGGGATCTGGGAGAACTGACAAGTTCCCTGGAGGCTACCTTCCTCGGAGATTTCTCCCTTCCCGAAGAGAAGCTCGATACCTGGGACCGGGACCTGCTGGAAAACACCATGCGAGAAAGGGCCCTTTCCCGCCTGCAGGAGAGAAAGAGTGCCCTGCCTGAGGACCTCTATCGTCAGGTCTGTCGATACGCATTGCTCCGGAGCCTGGATGAGGCGTGGAAAGAGCATCTTCTGGAACTGGACAATCTGAAGAGCGGTATCGGTCTGAGAGCTTATGCCCAGAAGGATCCCCTTGTGGAGTTCAAGGTCGAGGCCTTTTCTCTCTTCGAGTCGATGCTGGATATGATCGATCGGGAAACACTTCGCCTGCTATTCCACCTGGAAGTGGCTGTGGCGCCTGCCAGCTACGAAGGCGAAGATCTCTCCCGGACCCAGACAAGGCACGAAGACCGGGATGCCTATCACGATGTGCCGGACGAGGCTCCCGCAGAAGCTCCCTCTGCAGCTTCTGCGATTATGAGCAACCCGAATCCCCACGCGGGCGGACGACCTCAGCCCGTGGTGAACGAGGGCGGAAAAGTCGGAAGAAATGATCCCTGCCCTTGCGGCAGCGGAAGAAAATACAAAAAGTGTTGCGCTCAGGGCACAGCATAGCGTACTAGCTGAAGGCAATTCACGATGATGGAGTGGCGATGTCCAAGCGCTTGATGGAAATCTTTCTTTACATCCTCGACCATGGGGGCGAGGGCGGTGAAGCGGCAGTGGGTCTGGATGAGGTGAAGGACTGGCTGGAGGAAGCTGGCTTCAGCAGTGAGGAAATCCGCCAGGCAATGCGCTATTTCATGCAATCTTCTGCGTCTCTCCAGGAGGAGGCCGCAGGAGACGACTTCGATCCGCCGACTCTCAATCAGGAGGCCTGGGACTTTCTGGAGAAAATCCAGCACCTGGGACTTCTATGGCCTGAGGAGTTTTCCGAGATTCTTCGGCGCGCTGCGTCCATGTACCCGGAAGGGCTAGGGCTGGAGGAAATCCGTTTCCTTACCGCCTCCCTGATTTTTGACCGAGACCTTATGCCGGCTTCACTTTCGAACCGGCTTCCCGACAGCATTCATTGAGGAAAGATGGCGAAGACCCTCATTATTCTTGAAAGCCCCACAAAGTCCAAAACCTTCGAGAAGGTGCTCGGGAAGAAGGATTTCCGGATCCTGGCGAGCAAGGGCCATGTGATCGACCTGCCCAAGAGCAAGTTGGGAATTGACCTTGAAAAGAACTTCGAGCCCCAGTTCGTGACCATTCGTGGCAAGGCGAAAGTGCTCAAGGAACTGAAGGAAGCGGCCAAGTCTGTGGATCGGGTTCTTCTGGCAACAGACCCTGATCGTGAGGGAGAGGCAATTGCCTGGCACCTCTACCAGCAACTCCTGCCAGTACAGCCGGAAGTCCATCGTATCCTCCTGAATGAGATTACCAAAGAGGCTATTCAGAAAGCTGTGCAGAATCCTGTGGCCGTGGACAGGAACAAGGTGGAAGCCCAGCAGGCTCGCCGTGTGCTGGACCGTTTGGTGGGCTATCAGATCAGCCCGGTTCTCTGGAAAGTCTTCTACTATGGACTCAGCGCCGGCAGAGTGCAGAGCGTGGCTCTCCGATTGATTGTGGAAAGGGAACGGGAGAGGGAAGCCTTTATACCCGTTGAATACTGGAGCCTCGAAGCTGACCTCAAGGCACCCTCCGGCGAGATTCTTGAATCGAAGCTGAACCAGTGGGAGGGGAAGAAAGCCGAAATCTCCGATGAAGCTTCGATGAAGGAGATTCTCGACCACCTTGAGGGCAAGAGTTACCAGATCAGCAAGGTGGAGAAGAAGGAGAGGAAGCGTTCTCCGGAACCCCCTCACATTACGAGTACTCTCCAGAGAGAGGCAAGCAGCCGCCTCAGCTACAATGCGAAACGAACCATGGTCATCGCCCAGCAGCTTTATGAAGGAATCGAGATCGGCGATGAAGGGGCCGAGGGTCTGATCACCTACATGCGAACCGACTCTGTCCGTGTTTCCGACAGCGCAAGGGAAGAGCATCGCCAATATGTGCAGCAGCACTTCGGCAAGGATTATCTGCCGTCCAAGGATCGCCATTTCAAGAGCAAGAAAAGTGCTCAGGATGCCCACGAGGCGATTCGTCCGACCTCCGCGGAACGGAGTCCGGAGTCACTCAAGTCGCGGCTGAGCAAAGAGCAACTTGCAGTCTACACCCTGATCTGGAATCGCTTCATGGCCTCCCTGATGTCGGATGCCCGTTTTGAAGCGACTCGCGTGGACATCGAAGCCGGGAAGGCTCTCTTCCGCGTGACGGGAAACCGGCTCGTGTTTGATGGTTTCCGAAGGGTATCCACGGGCAAAGATCAGGAGAAACTCCTGCCAGAGATGAAGGAGGGAGATCTTCTCGACCTCGAGAAACTCCATCCGAAGCAGCACTTCACCGAGCCGAGTCCCCGCTACTCGGAGGCCTCCCTGATCAAGGAACTGGAAGAGAAGGGAATCGGCCGTCCCAGCACCTATGCGACCATCGTGAGTACCATTCAGAGCCGGGACTATCTCGCTCTTGACGACAACCGACGCTTCTTTCCCACCGAATTGGGCAGCAGTGTCTGGACCTTCCTTGATCGGGGATTTCCGACCCTCTTTGAAGTAGGATTTACTGCTTCCATGGAAGAGGAACTCGACAAGGTGGAAGTGGGCGAAGAGCCCTGGACCGAGGTGGTCGAGCATCTCTATACCCCTCTGAAGAATTCGATTGAGGGTGTCGAGGAACGCATTGAAGAAATTCGGGCCGATCTTCGTGAGATGACAGAGATTGAATGCGAGAAATGCCAGAGCCCCATGCTCAAGACCTGGGGCAGAAACGGTCGTTTCCTTGCTTGCAGCAAATGGCCGGACTGCAAGTTTTCCCGTCCGATTGAGGACCCGGATCCTGCCGGTGACCAGAAGTGCCCGGAATGCGACTCCGGCATGTTTATCCGGCGGGGACGCTTCGGACGATTTGCCGCTTGCGAACGCTATCCCGATTGCAAGGGAACGTCTTCTCTGGAAATCGGAGTTCCCTGTCCTCGGGAAGAGTGCAAGGGCGGGCAGATCGTGGAGAAGAGAAGCAAGCGGGGGAGAATCTTCTTCGGTTGCAATAAATATCCGGAGTGCGATTATGCCAGTTGGAACCGCCCGGTCCCCGAACCCTGTCCCGACTGTGAAAGCATGGTGGTGGAGAAGAGCAGCAAGGCCAAGGGCAACTTCCGCCAGTGCACGGTTTGCAAACTCGAGATTCCCTATTAGATGAAGGAAGTCCTGATTGTCGGCGGTGGATTGGCCGGAGCAGAGGCCGCACTGTACTTGTCGTCCCGCGGGATCCCCGTTCGTCTGATGGAAATGAAGCCGGAGAAACACTCTCCGGCTCACCGCTTGCCTGGTCTTGCGGAACTCGTCTGTAGCAACTCTCTCAAATCCCGGCTTCCTGATACGGCCTCCGGTCTCTTCAAGGAGGAACTTCGCCTTCTCGGGAGCCAGCTTCTTCCCATCGCTGAAGACTGTTCTCTTCCTGCGGGAGGGGCGCTGGCGGTGGATCCCCGGGTATTCTCCGAGAATGTCAGCCGTGCCGTTTCGGAGGCAGGGGTGCTAGTGGTTTCAGAAGAAGCCGTGGAAATCCCTTCGGGCGAATGGGTCGTGATGGCCTCTGGCCCTCTCAGCTCCGAAGCCCTCTCCGTGTCCATCGAAAAGCACTTTGGGGAAGATCGTCTCAGTTTCTATGACGCCATCGCCCCGAGCGTTTCCCGCGACAGCCTTGATGACGAGTTTCTCTTTGAGGCCAGTCGCTATGGGAAGGGCGATCCCGACTACCTGAACGCAGGCTTGAACGCTGGCGAATACGAGGCCCTGATTCAGGCTCTACTGGATGCGGACACCTTTCCTTCCCGCTCCTTTGAGAAGGGAGTTCCCTTCTTCGAGTCCTGCCTTCCCGTAGAAGAGATTGCTTCCAGGGGGAATGACACCCTTCGGCACGGGGCCTTCCGCCCCGTGGGTCTTATTGATCCAAGGACGGGAGAGCGTCCCTGGGCAGTTCTGCAACTTAGGCGGGAAAACCTGGAAGGCAGCGTCTGGGGACTGGTGGGATGCCAGACCAAGCTGAAGCAAGGGGAACAGGATCGGATCTTTCGGATGATCCCCGCCCTTCGCAATGCGGAATTCCTTCGCTATGGAGCCATGCACCGGAATTTCTTTCTCGACTTCCCGAGTACTCTCAGTCCCTTTCAGGAGAGCTTCAGAAGGAAGGGGCTCTTTTTCGCGGGCCAGATTACCGGAGTGGAAGGCTATGTGGAATCCATGGGTAGCGGACTTCTGGCAGCCCGGCATATTGCCGATCGCATGGAGGGTCGCAAAGCAGCGCTTCCTCCCCGAGAGACGCTGACGGCCTCTCTTCTGGCCTTCCTTGTGGGCCAGGAGGCGGGCAAGAGCCAGCCCATGAATGTGAACTTCGGTCTCCTGCCTGGCCTCGAGAAGAGAGTGGGCAAGAAATCCGCCCGAAAAGCAGCCTATTGCGAGAGAAGTCTGGAGGCGCTTGAGGCCTGGCTGAAGTCTCGCTGATTGACTTGCGATCCTTCGAACCCTCTGCTAAATTCCGCCCGAGATGAAGATTCTTCAAAAATACAGGGATTATCTTGGGGTGGAAAAATCCTTTTCTCCCCGAACCGTGGACGCTTATGCCCGCGATGTTCGGCAGTTTCTGGAGTTTCTGGACTGGGCCGGGGAACTGGAAACTCTGGATCTGGACAGAAACCTGATGCGTCGCTACCTGTCCCTTCTTCGCAGGGGAGAGCTGGGGGGCAAGGCTCTTGGCGACAGAAGCCTGGCACGCAAATTGTCTTCCCTTCGTTCCTTCTATCGGTTCCTCCGGCAAAGTCATCTTCTTGAGGCAAATCCGGCTGCTTTGCTTGATCCTCCCAAGACCCGGAAGAAGCTGCCTGTCGCTGCAGAAGAGGCGCGCATCCATCGAATGATGGCGCTTCCGGACACTGGCAATGCGCGAGGACTCAGGGACCGCTGCATTCTGGAACTGCTTTATGGAACTGGCATTCGGCTGAGTGAATTGCTGGGCATCACCCTGGGAGATCTGGACCTGCAGAACGCCAGCCTCCGGGTGCTGGGAAAGGGCAATCGGGAGAGGATCCTTCCCCTGCAGGGAGAAGCCAGTAGGCTGGCACGACGTTGGCGGGATTCACTCGGAGTTCAGGAGTCCTCTTCCCCGCTCTTCCCCGGGCGAAAGGGGATCCTCAGTGCCCGTACTGTTCAGCGAGTTGTTTCTCGTTACCTCGGTCAAGCGGCAGCTCTGGACAGGGTGAGCCCTCACGTCCTTCGCCACAGTTTTGCCACCCATCTTCTGGACAGGGGCGCAGACCTGAGGGCCATCCAGGAACTACTGGGCCATGCGAGCCTGAGTAGCACTCAAGTCTACACCCATTTGAGCATGAAGAAACTGAAAGAGACCCATCGACGGGCCCACCCACGAGCCTAGAAAGAGGAAGCATGACATTCCCGAAGGACTTTCTGTCTATTGCAGACTGGGGAAGCGATGAGTTGAGCCATGTTCTCGAACTGGCTATGGAACAGAAGCGAAAGCTGAAAGCGGGAGAAGACCTGAGTTCACTGAAGGCCGGAAAGACGCTGGCCCTGATCTTTCACAAGCCCAGCCTGCGCACTCGTGTGAGTTTTGAAGTTGCCATTACGCAACTGGGGGGGCTGAGCCTTTACATTACGGATCGTGAGATTGGTCTCGGCAGTCGCGAAGCTCCCCAGGATGTTGCCCGGGTTATGGAACGCTATGTGGATGGAATCATGATTCGAACCTTTGCCCATGAGCAGGCTCTTTCTCTTGCCAGAAACGCAACGCACATTCCCGTAATCAATGGTCTGACGGATCTCCTGCATCCCTGCCAGGTCATGGCGGATTTGCAGACGATTCTGGAGCACAAGGGAACTTTGGAAAACCTGCGGGTGGTCTACCTGGGAGATGGAAACAACATGGCGAACAGCTGGATTCATGCGGCTGCACGCTTTCCTTTCGAGTTGGTGATCTCCAATCCATCAGGATATGAACCCAGTCAGGAGGTTCTGGACAATGCGCGCAAGATTCAGCCTTCCCTGCGCTATGAGAACATTCTGGACCCTGCAAGGGCCGTGGATGGTGCCGATGTGATTTACACGGATGTTTGGGCCAGCATGGGGCAGGAAGAGGAGACGGAAGCGAGAAAAGCCGTCTTTGCTCCCTATCAGGTGAATCAGTCCCTGCTAGAAAAAACCGGAAAAAAGGACACGATTGTAATGCATTGTCTGCCGGCTCACCGGGGCGATGAGATTACGGATGAAGTTCTCGACGGTCCCCGGTCGGTGGTCTTTGACGAAGCAGAAAACCGTCTCCACGCACAAAGAGCCATCCTGACTCTGGTTATGTGATGAAGCAAATCCTGTCGATTCTCTTCCTCGCGTTTCTTGCTGCTCTTGCCGCTTGCGCGCAGATGGAACCTCCTCCGGGGGGACCGGTGGACGAAACTTCCCCCGTTCTCTTGAGAAGCAGCCCGGAGAATGAGAGTCGAATGCAGGGCCTGATTGCGGATTATGAACTACTCTTCAGTGAGCCGGTTGACCCGCTCTCGGTGGAGGAAGCTCTGGAGTCAGACCCTCCCCGGCTCTTTCGTTCCCTGCACTGGGAGGGAGACACCTTACTCCAGGTTCAGCTCTGGGATTCCTTCCCGGAGGACAGCACGGTGGCGATCTACCTGAAGCCGGGCTGGAAGGATCGCAATGCCCGAGTCCAGGGAGAATGGCAGGTCTTCCACTTTTCCACGGGGCAGGATCTCCTGCCCGGATGGCTGGGGGGGCAGGTGAGTTTCAAGGGAAAGAGTTCCCGGAACATGAAGGTGATTCTCCGGGACAAGGAAGGGGAACTCCATCGCTTTCAGGTAGCTCCCCGCGGCGACTTTCTCTTCAGACACCTTCCGGTCGATGGAAGAGAGCTGCTTCTCTTCGCCTTTGAGGATGTCGATGGTGACAGCCTCTATCAACCCGAAGTGGACTTTGCGGATTCTCTTCAGGACTCTCTCTTCCTTCTCCCCGAGGAACCCCGGAAATTCGGTTTTCGCCTGAATGTAATCGACCCCAACGAGCCCGGGAAGATCAGCGGACGCTTTGCCTGTCTCGATACACTGCCGGGTCTCTACTTCCTGCGTCTCTTTCCGGATTCCCTTCGCATGGAAGAGGATTCCATCCCGGACAAGGATGCTTCCCTTTGGTCTGAGAAACTCCGGCAGACTCTTCAAACTCCCCCTGACACCCTGACTCTTGCCCTGAGAGAGATGGGGGATTTTGAGTTTCGAAGGGTGCTTCCCGGAAACTGGGCGCTCTTTTTGTACAAGGATCTGGGAGGAGATTCGCTCTGGGATGCTTCCGGTGATCCTGCCTGGCTGGAGTCCGGTCCCCTGTATCTTGAACCGGGGGGAACCCTGACTCTTCCCACCCTTACATTTCCTTTCATGAATGAGACTACGGAGACGGCAGTGGATTCCACAGAAGAGGCCGGGGAAGAGGAACATGAAGAACTTCGATGAATGGGTCCATGATCTTCTGGATCTCAAAAGATGCCCTCGCAGTGGCTGGTTTCGCATTGGCATAGAGAGACCCGAATCCGTGGCGGATCACAGCTTTGCTGTCGGGCTCCTTGCCTGGCAAATTGCCGAGAGAGAGGGGCTGGATTCAGGGAAAGCTCTCCTGATGGGACTGCTTCATGATTTCCATGAAGCAAAGCTGGGCGACATTCCCACACCCTTCAAGAAGTGGCTCGGGCTGGAGAGGGTTCTGGAAGCAGAAGAAGCGATTCAGAATTCCCAGTGGGAAGGACTTCCTGGAAAGGGACGGGAGGTTCTGGAGGAACTCATGAAAGGAGAGAGTCCGGAAGCATCGCTGGTTCATGCGATTGATGCTCTGGAGTTTGCCTTTCAGGCCCTGCGATACCGGGAGGCGGGGAATCAGGGTGCCGAGTTGTTTCTGGAGGGGATGAGAGACTCCGCTGCGGCGAAGCATCCCCTGACTTCGGGCCTGCTGGAGGAATTACTGGACAAAAAAAAACCCCCGAAGGGGGAGTAGAAATCGGAAGAGTTCTCTAGCCCAGAGAATTGCAATGGGAATAGAGGCGACTCTTGAGCCTGCTTGCGGTCTCCTTCTTCAGGATCCCTTTCTTGCACAGGCGATCAAGCATGGAGACAAGACCGGGGAGTTCGCCGGTGGCCTGTTCCGCATCCATCAGAGCACGGAAATCACGAACCTTGTGGCGTAACTCGGTCTTGTAAGCGCGATTGTAGAGGCGCTTCTTGTTACTGGTCTTCAGTCTCTTCTTACATGACTTGTGATGAGGCATTCCTTTATCTCCTGATATCGCTTGGAAACGGCAAGTTAGCAAGAGGTCTCGAGACTGTCAAGGGGGGCAAAGCTCTTGTCAATGTGGGAGTTCCGTCCTAGTCTCGGGAAAAGGAGTCGCTGTTGACACTCCCGGCCCGTCTTTCAGAAAAGCTGCGGCGCATTCCGCCTTCCCCCGGGGTTTACTTTTTCAAGGACTCCAGCGGCAAGATCCTCTATGTCGGCAAGGCTCGCAAGCTGTCCAGCAGAGTGGCCTCCTATTTCTCCAGGGCTCAGACCCCGCATCGGATTCGACTTCTGGTGAGGAAGATCGCAGACATCGATTACCTCGTCTTCGAAAATGACCTGGAAGCCCTGCTCGCAGAGAACAACTTCATCAAGGAACATTCTCCTCCCTACAACATTCGCCTCAAGGACGACAAGAGCTATCCCTATGTGCGGGTCAGTCTGGAAGAGGAACTGCCTCGGGTTTTCCTGACACGCTCAATCGATGAAAAGAGGAGCCGCTACTTCGGACCCTATACGGATCTCGGAAGCCTGAAAGCCACGCTGAGAATCCTGAAGAGTCTCTTCCCGATTCGTGACTGTCCCGGGGATGTCCGTTTCCAGAGCCTCGACCGGGAATGCCTTTACTACCACATAGACCGTTGCAAGGCGCCCTGTACAGGTCGCCAGTCGGTGGATCACTATCGCGCTGATGTGGATCGGGTGATTCTCTGTCTGTCTGGAAAGGTGGAGCATCTCATTGAGGAAACTCGAGGCAAGATGGAGTCGTCTTCAGAGGAACTTCGCTATGAAGAGGCCGCAAGACATCGGGACACTCTCGACGGCTTGGAGAAGATGAGGCGTCATCAGCGGGCAGAGATCTATGGGGGAGGGGATCGGGATGCCATCGCAATGGCCCGGGATGGAAGGGAGTCCTGTCTCGTCCTGATGCGAATCCGGTCCGGGAAGTTGATGGCCAGTGAGACTTTTACCTTCCGGAACAGTCTGGAAGAGTCTGACGATGAAGTGCTTCTTGCATTCCTCAAGCAATTCTACGACAGGGTTCTTCAGTGCCCGGGCGAGATCCTGATTCCCCATCATCTGGAGGAAGCTCCGCTTCTTGAGTCCTGGTTAGAGCTGCGCTTTGAGCAAAGAGTCAAGGTACGGGTTCCACTGCGGGGCCTCGGGAAGTCCCTTCTTCTCATGGCCGAGGACAATGCCCGCACGAAACTCGACGAGCTACTGATGACCGGTCCGGGCAGGGCCGGCAAGGTGCCTCCGGAAATCTTCGAACTTCGGGATGTCCTTCAGATCCCCTTCTTGCCCCGACTCATTGACGGGATTGACATTTCCAATACAGGAGATGTGGAGCTGGTAGCTTCGCTTGTCAGATATCGAGACGGAGTCCCGCAGAGATCCCAGTATCGGCATTTCCGGATTCGCACCGGCACAGGCCAGGATGACTTTGCGTCGATTCGCGAAGTTGTACTTCGCCGCTACCGGGCTTTGAAGGAAAGAAAGGAAGACTTCCCCGATCTCCTTTTGATCGATGGAGGAAAGGGTCAACTGTCCTCGGCTTTCTCGGCTCTTGAAGAACTTGAAGTAGAGGGCCAGACCTTGATTTCCCTGGCCAAGAAGGAGGAAACGGTCTATCAGGCTGAGCGTCCTGAGAGTCCGCTGATTCTCCCTCCTTCTTCCGCTGCTTTGAAGCTACTGCAACAGGTACGCAATGAGTCCCATCGTTTCGCAGTGGAGTTCCATCGCAAGAGGCGTGGGAAACGGAGTCTCTCCTCGGAACTGGACTCCATTCCCGGTCTTGGCCCTGCACGGCGGGATGCTCTTCTGAAGCACTTCAAGGATCTTCGCAGGATTCGCGCTGCCGCACTGGATGAGTTAATGCAGGTTCCCGGTTTCGGGGAAGCCCTCGCCAGACAGGTGATCGAAAGTCTGAAGGAGGGAAATGAAACCTGAGTGGCTTCGATTCTGTGACGCATGGATGGACATGCTCCTGGTAGAGCGGAATCTATCCTCTCATACTCTGGAGGCCTATCGCAGGGATCTGGAACTTCTGGCACCTCATTCCCCGAGCCCTCTGGAAATCGGACCGGAGGAACTTCGCGAGGCACTGTCGGAAGCGGACAAGCGCGGCCTGAAGGCTCGAAGTCGCGCCCGTCTCCTGAGCTCCTGGCGCAGTTTCTTTCGCTTTCTGTTGCGGGAAGGAGAGCGAAAAGACTCGCCCGTGGACTGGATCGACTCTCCCAGACTGCCCGCCACTCTTCCCGATGTTCTGCAGCCCGGGGAGATAGAAACCCTGATTGACGTGGCCGGAAGGTCCCGGAGTTTTCCTCTTCGGAATGCGGCTCTTCTGGAACTTGCCTACGGAGCGGGTTTACGTGCCAGTGAAACCGTGGACCTCCCTCTTGCGGATCTCTTTCTGGAAGAAGATCTCCTGAGAGTAACCGGAAAGGGGAGCAAGCAACGCTGGCTACCTCTCGGTCGCATGGCCCGCATTTCACTGGAGAATTATCTGAAGAAGGAGAGACCCCAGCTTGCAAAACCGGATTCCCCGCCCCGGGTCTTTCTCAATTATCGCGGCTCTACGCTCAGCCGCGTGGGCTGGTGGAAGATCCTCAAGGAGATCTCCCGGGAGGCGGGACTCGGGACGAGAGTGCGTCCCCACAGTCTGCGACACTCCTTTGCGACTCACCTGCTGGAGGGAGGCGCCGATCTGCGCTCCGTGCAGGAAATGCTGGGTCATGCATCCATTGCAACGACACAGATCTACACTCAGGTGGACAGAATCTACCTTCGGGAAGTTCACCGCAGTTTTCATCCCCGGGCGGGAGATTTCAGTGAAAAAAGCGAGGAATTGCACCCGGACCGGGAGAAATCCTTTGACGAAACCTGAACAGAATGCTCTTTTTGCTTGTCTGCCAAGCGATTGGAAGGTTCATGTCCTATTCTGTCCGTCTGGAACTCTTTGAAGGTCCCCTCGACCTGCTTCTCTATCTGATTCGAAAGAATGAGATAGAGATTACGGAGATTCCTATTGCGGACATTACGGAGCAGTTCCTCGGGCAATTGGAGGAGCACCGGATTCTGGAATTGGATAGCGCCGGAGAGTACCTCTTGATGGCGGCCACCCTTCTGAGAATCAAGAGTCGTATGCTTCTGCCCCGGCACGGGGAAGAGGAGGGGGAGGATCCGAGATCGGGTCTTGTACAGCAACTGGAAGAGTACAAGAAGTACCGGGAAATCGCAGGGCAGCTTCGGGATCTTGCAGAGGATCGAAGTCAACTGCACGACTATGTCCCGGACATTCCCCTGGGGGACCTTCGTAGTACTGAGAGTGTCCTGTCTTTTGACACCATGGATCTGCTTCGTGCGCTTCGAAATGTGATGGGGGAGATGTCCGAAAGGGAAGCCCAACATCATGTAGAACTGGAAAAGGTCACGATTGAGGAAAAGAGCGATCTGCTTCGCGAAAGGGTGAGAAGCGGGGACCGGTTTCGTTTCCGGGATCTCTTTTCGGAAGACCTGACAAGGACCCATGCTATTGTAACCTTCATGGCCATTCTGGAGTTGATGAGAGACGGAGAGATCTGCGTACTTCAGCAGGGTCATTTCGCTGAAATCTGGATTGAGAGAAAAGAGGCTGCACAGGAGGCAGTTATGGCCCGCGCTGCGGGCGCCTGAGTGAAAGGGTGAGAGAATGAGTCAGGATTTACTGAGGACCGTAGAGGCCCTTCTGTTCGCCTCTCCGGACGCTCTGTCCGCAGAGAGAATCAAGTCCATCATCCCCTATGCAGGATTGCGGGAGGTGCGCTCAGCGCTTTCCGAGCTTGCAGAGTCTTACGACTCGGAGGGGCGTTCCTTCCAGTTGAGTGAACTGGGGGGAGGGTGGCGCATTGTCACGCGCAAGGAGTACTCGAAGCTCATCGAGAAGATGATGCACACGCGAAGGAAGTCGCGTCTCTCCCGTGCTGCTCTGGAGACCCTGGCGGTCATTGCCTATCGGCAGCCCTGCACTCGTTTCGATATTGAACAAGTCCGGGGAGTGAATTCCGGTGCATCTCTTTCCACACTTCTGGAACATGAGCTTCTGAAAATCACGGGGCGCGCAGAGACGGTGGGGCGTCCCCTCTTGTATTCCACGACCGAGAACTTCCTCTCCCATCTTGGAATCAACGAACTCGGGGATCTTCCCAACATGGCGGAGATCGAAGCCCTTCTGACGCCTCCGGCTGATCTTCTGGCTACTCCCGCACTTCCGGAAGAACGAAGAAAGATGTTCCTGGAAGGGATTGAGGAAATCCAGACTCTTCTGAATCAGGAGCACGAGTTGCCGGTAGAAGAGACTCAGGAAGAGGAATCCGTGGAGATGGACCGGATTCTTCAGGATGCCTATGAGGATGAGAAAACCGCTCTTGAAGGCAAGACCAATGTCGTGTTGACAAAGGAAGCAGAAGTGATTCCCCTTCACCCGGAGCCTGTTCCCGCGACTTCGGAACCGGGGGAGGAGTGAAGCGCTACCGACTGAACCGCTACCTGGCCCTTGCCGGTATCGCCAGTCGTCGCGCCAGTGACGAGATCATCAAGGCTGGCCGGGTCAAGGTGGACGGAGAGACCGTTTTGACTCCCGGGATGTCGGTTGAAGTTTCAAGCACAGGGGTTGAGCTTGATGGCATGCGAGTTTCCCTGGCACCCTCCCGAATCTACTTGCTGAACAAGCCGGCTGGAATTCTGTCCACGGTCAAGGATCCTCATGGGGGAAAGAATGTTCTTGATCTGGCCCGTGATGCGGGGGTCAAGGAACGGGTTTACCCGGTGGGAAGGCTCGACAAGAAAAGCCGCGGCCTTCTTCTCCTCAGCAACGACGGCGATCTCTCCTACCGTCTCCTTCACCCCCGTTTCAAGGTGGAAAAGGTCTACGAAGTCCGCATCAATCTCCCCATCACCCGAACCCAGATGAAGCGTTTCGAGCGGGGTCTCACGCTCTCCGACGGGCAGACAAGTCCTTGCAAGATCCGCGCTCTCAGGGGTCGTGCCATCTATGAGGTAACTTTGCGGGAAGGCCGGAAGCGACAGATCCGGAGGATGTTTGAGTCACTCCAGCGACGCGTTGTGGACTTGAGGAGAGTAGCCATGGGGCCCCTGAAGCTCGGAGGCCTCCCCGAAGGTGAGATTCGCCCCTTGAGTCCCAATGAAATCGCAGGCTTGAAAGATCGCCTCGGTCTGAGCTAGTTTCATCGAAGCATTGGGGAGGGACCATGGATTTCAAGAATCTCGCACGCGATGAAGTTCTGGATGTAAAGCGATACATCCCGGGCAAGCCGATGGCAGAATTGCAAAGAGAGCGGGGGCTCGCTGAAGTCGTCAAGTTGGCTTCCAATGAAAACCCGCATGGGCCGGGGCAACGGGTTCTCGAGGTTCTCGACCGGTCCATTCGCGAACTCAACCGCTACCCTGATGACAGTGCCTACTACCTTCACAAGGCTCTTTCCAAGCATCTGGGCCTGGACAGTGAGCGAATCTTTATTGCCAACGGTTCGGTGGAGATCCTCTATTTCCTTGCCGAGCTCTTTGTCAATAAGGGCGAGGAAATCGTCTACGCTGTGCCCTCCTTTTTGGCCTACTCTATCGTGAGCCAGTTGTCACTGGGGACGGGAGTTCCTGTCCCTCTGGGCGCCAACTCAAGGCATGACCTGCCTGCCATGGCAGAGGCCATCAATGAAAACACGAAGCTGGTCTTTGTCTGCAATCCGAATAACCCCACGGGAACCTACAATACTGAAAGTGAGCTAAAGGACTTTCTTGACCGGGTTCCGGAGAATGTCCTCGTGGTCGTGGATGAAGCCTATGTGGAATATGTGGACGCAGAGGATTATCCCAGGACTCTGGAGTGGCTGGAGCAGTATCCCAACCTGATTCTTCTTCGAACCTTTTCCAAGATTCACTCGCTGGCCGGCTTGCGTGTCGGATATTCCATCAGCCACCCGAAACTGGTGGATCTTCTGGAGAGGGGCCGTCCTCCTTTTAATGTCAATTCCCTTTCTCAGGTTGCGGCCATGGCAGCTCTCAAGGAAGAGGAGCGAGTGGAGTGGATTCGCAAGGAGAACAGCCTTGGCAGAGACTATATCACGAAGAAGTTCTGCGAAATGGGATGCGAAGTTCTCCCGAGCCAGACGAATTTCGTCTTCGCTTTTCTCCCCCTGGACTCGAAAGAGATCTTCGAGTCACTTCTTGACCGGGGAGTCATCATTCGCCCCATGGAGTCTTTTGGAGGCCGTGAGAATGCGGTTCGAATCAGTGTCGGCCTGGAATATGAAAACAACCGCCTTATGCATGTCCTGAAGGAACTGATCCAAACGAAGAGTCGGAGCTGAGTTGTTTTACCGGGTGCACAAGGCGAAGAAGTGTCGTGGGCGCTGGAAGGCGAGTGGAGACAAGTCCCTGACTCATCGCGCCTACCTTTTGAATGCGATGGCTGAGGGCGTGGCGGAGATCCGGAATGTGAATGCCGGTGAAGACTGCGAGAGAACCCGCCTCCTTTTGGAATCTCTCGGGGCCCGAATGGAAACTCTTGAGGAGAAGCATTCCTGGAGGGTCGAAGGTTGTGCCGGGAAATTCCTTGCACCGGCTGAAATCCTCGATGCTGGCAATTCAGGAACCACGATCCGTCTGCTTGCCGGGCTATTGGCGAGCCAGCCCTTTGAATCCCGTCTTGACGGGGATGAATCCCTGCGAAAACGTCCCATGGTCCGGATACAGCAGCCTCTGGAAGCCTTGGGTGCTCGTGTTCATCTTCCGGATTCCGGAACTCCGCCTTTCTCCATTTGTGGGGGACCTCTTCAAGCCTGTGTCTATGAGAGCCATGTTTCCAGCGCACAGGTGAAGAGTGCCTTTCTGCTTGCTGCCATGCGAGCAGAGGGTGAGTCCCGCTTTTATGAACCGGTCCTCAGCAGGGATCACACCGAGAGGATGTTGCAGTCGATGGGGGTGCAACTCCAGAGAGACGCTGAGCACCGCATCCGAATTACAGGGCCCCAACTCCCTCGTTCCGTATCCCTCCGTATCCCGGGAGACTTTTCCTCTCTTGCCTTCCTGGCGGCGGCCGCTACTCTCGTGGAGGGGGGCAGCATTGTGGTCAAGGGGATCAGTACAAATCCCACCCGGACCGGGATGCTCTCTGTTCTGGAAAGGATGGGTGGGCACTTTGCCTTTTACCATCCTGGTGAAAGTGCGGGGGAGCCTTATGCGGACATTCTTGTGCAGCACTCGAGCCTGAAGGCTACGGAGATTTCTGCCGGTGAGATTCCTTCCCTGATTGATGAGGTTCCGGTGATCGCGGCTCTGGCAAGTCGTGCCCTGGGGGAAACCCGAATCCACGGCCTCGGGGAGTTGCGCTTCAAGGAAAGCGACCGTCTGGAAAAGACCCTTGCCATGCTTCAGGCCTTCCACGCGAAGGCTCGTGTGGAGGGAGACAGCCTCTTTATTGAAGGTTCTTCGCAGCTTCGAGCCTGTGAATTTGACTCCGGGGGCGACCACAGAATGGCCATGGCGGCTGCGGTCATGGCGCTGATTGCAAGGGGCGAGACCAGGATCCACGGAGTGGAGTCAGTCAGAACCAGCTTTCCCGAGTTTCCCGGATTGATCCGCAGGTTCACAAATCGCGCATTGGAAGTGGAGGAGGAAAGATGATCGTTGCGATCGATGGTCCCGCCGCCAGTGGAAAAAGTACCACGGCAAGGGGGGTCGCCCGGGCTCTGGGTTTCGATTATCTCGATACAGGATCCCTCTATCGCAGTGTGACTCTGGCCGCAATGCGTGCGGATCTTCCTCCGGAAGAGGGAGAAGAGCTGCTTCGTTTTCTGGATTCCCTCGATTTGAAATACCGGTATTACAAAGGGAAAGCGATTCTCCGCCTGGACGGCGAGAATATCAGTGAAGAGATTCGCGATGAGAAGGTCGCCGGCATGGTCAGCGCCTACAGTGCCCTTCCCTCCCTTCGCCGCTTCATGGTGAAGCTTCAGCAGTCTTATGCGAGAGGCAAGAATCTTGTCGCGGAGGGTCGGGACATGGGGACGGTGGTTTTCCCGGATGCGGAACTCAAGATCTTTCTGAAGTCCGACCCGGCGGTGAGAGCTCAGCGACGGGCTCAGGAGTTCGGGGAGAGGGGGCGCCAGGTGGGAGTGGACGAGGTGCAAAGTGAGTTGAAGTGCAGGGATCGCATCGACTCCGAGAGAGAGCACTCTCCCCTTGTCCGTGCGGAGGATGCCATTGAACTTGACAATTCCCTCATGAGCATCGAGCAACAGATAGAGGAAGTGACCCGGCTGGCCCTGAAGAAAACCCCTCCCTTACGAGTTAGCCCGGATGAGCTTCTCTATGACCCTGAGACAATGGGTGACAGAAACCCTCGAATCCCGTCCATGAGATGGATCTACCGAGTTGTCTGGCACACTGTCAACTTCCTTGCGAGAGGTCTTTTCGGGGCACGCTACCACTATCGGGAACGAGCTCCCAGGAAGGGGGGGCTGATTCTGGCCTGTAATCACATCGCCTGGCTGGATCCTCCCATCTCCGGTCCATCGGTCAAGCGGGAGTTGACCTATGTTGCCAAGCGGGAACTCTTTCGGAACCGCCTGTTTGGAGCCTTTATCGCCTACTTCAATACCGTTCCAATTAGTCGAGGCACCTTTGACCGGGTATGTTTCGACCAACTCCGAGAGGCCTTGGAAGAGGGCGGAACGGTCTTCTTTTTCCCGGAAGGGACCCGTAAACCCTTGGGACGTTTGGGGAAGGCCAAGTTCGGGATGGGTCTCGTTGCCCATGAGTCCTCCTGTCCCGTTCAGCCGGTTTTTATTCGGGGCACCCGCTCCTGGTTGTCTGCCATTTTCCGAATTCGCCGAATTGACGTCTATCTCGGTCGCCCTCTTCACATTCAGCCGCTCCGGGATCGCGGCCTTGAGGGACGCGAGCTTTACGAGATCTTCGGAGAGGGTGTAATGGCGGAAATCGCAAAGCTACAGGAGGAAGCCGGAGGCCCCTGATCCCCTTGCATTTCGCTGGCTTATGGACTAATGTGATTCCGTTTCCCGGCCCCGTGCCGGAAGGCGTAACTGTAACCTTTTCAGGAGGATGATCCGCTCATGGATTTCGAAAGTAATACCCCCGCGGAAACCGGGATGGACCCGATTTCCGAAAAATCCGCCCAGGAAGGGGGTGACAAGGACTCCGCTTCCATCGAGACTGCCACGGCAGGCAGTAATATAGACAGCAAGGCTCTCAAGCTGAATGAGCGTCTTGGTTTCGAGATTGAAAGCCTGGAAATAGGCGAGGATGCGAAGCAGGATCCTGATAACTTCGAAAAGATGATGCTCGAATATGAATCCACATTGAAGGATATCAAGGAAGGCCAGATTGTCTCCGGCACGATCATCCATGTCGGCGACAGTGAAGTGCAGATCAATGTGGGCTTCAAGAGTGAGGGTTTCCTTCCGCTTTCCCAGTTCGGGGGAGCAGAGAACGTCCAGGCTGGCGATGAAGTCGATGTCTTCCTCGAAAGCCTGGAAGATGATCAGGGACTTCTGGTCCTTTCGAAGGAAAAGGCTGATTTCCTGAAGGTCTGGGACAAGATCAAGGACTCCTACGACAGCAATGAAATCGTGGAAGGGATGATCGACCGCCGGATCAAGGGTGGTTTGGTCGTCAAACTGATGGGCGTGGATGCCTTCCTGCCGGGAAGTCAGGTGGCTCTTCGGCAGGTTCCCGATCTCGAAGCCCTGCTCAAGCAGACCTTCGAGTTCAAGATCATCAAGCTGAACAAGCGCCGCCGGAACATCGTGGTCAGCCGCCGCGTCGTTCTGGAAGAAGAGCGCAACAAGTTGAAGGCTTCCCTTATCGAGGAACTGGAAAAGGGGCAGGTCCGCAAGGGTCTGGTCAAGAACATCACCGACTTCGGCGCCTTTGTCGACCTTGGTGGAATCGATGGTCTTCTGCACCTGACCGACATGAGTTGGGGGCGCAGTGGCCATCCCAGTGAACTGGTGAACATTGGGGAGGAAATCGAGGTCAAGGTTCTCGATATCGATCTGGATCGTGAGAGGATCAGCCTCGGACTCAAGCAGTTGACCGGCTATCCTTGGGAAAATGTCGCCGAAAAGTATCCGGTGGAATCTCGCATCAAGGGCAAGGTCGTCTCCATCACCGATTACGGTGCTTTCATTGAGTTGGAGAAGGGCATCGAAGGCCTGATTCACATCAGTGAGATGAGTTGGACTCGCCACGTGAAGCATCCGAGCAAGATCGTAGAAATCGGGGAGGCCATCGAGGCCGTGGTCCTTGCAGTGGATAAGGATAACGAGAAGATCAGTCTCGGTCTCAAGCAAATCGAACCGGATCCCTGGGACACTCTTGATGAGAAGTACCCCATTGGTTCGATCGTGCGCGGACAGGTTCGCAACCTCACCAATTTCGGAGCCTTTGTGGAACTGGAAGAGGGAATTGACGGCCTGGTGCACATTAGTGACATGAGCTGGACTCGCCGGGTTCGCCACCCCAAAGAGGTTCTCGAGAAGGGGACGGAAATCGAAGTCGTCGTTCTGGACATCAACAAGTCCATTCGGCGGATCAGTCTCGGCATCAAGCAGCTGGCTCCGGACCCCTGGTTCGACCTCACGGCCAAGTACACGGAAGGAACCTTCCTTATGGCGAAGGTCTGCCGCCCTCTGGAAAGAGGCGTGGTCGTGGAAGTGGAGGATGGCGTTGAAGGCTTCATCCCGGTCAGCCACCTGGGGGACCGAAGCATCAAGCGCCCTGCCGAGCACTTTGCCGAAGGCGAAGAGCTTCCCATGAAGGTGATCAACATTGACCATGATGGCAGAAGGATCGTTCTTTCCGTCACGGAGCGTCTCCGTGAGGAAGGGGCGGAAGCCTTCCAGGAATTCATGGACAAGTTTGGGGAACCTCGCTTCACACCTCCTCCCAAGGAGGAGGGCGATGAAGATGAGGAAATGGCGTCAGATGATCTTGATCTGAATGAGCCGGAAGCGGCGGCCCCCGAAGCGGAAGCAGCTCCGGAGGCAAGTGCCGATCCCGAACCGGAAGCAGCGGCTCCCGAAGCGGAAGCAGCTCCGGAGGCAAGTGCTGATCCCGAGCCGGAAGCGGCGGCTCCCGAAGTGGAAGCAGCTCCGGAGGCAAGTGCCGATCCCGAGCCGGAAGCAGCAGAGTCTTCTCAGGAAGAGTCATCGGAAGAACCGGAGACTCCTGACGAAGAGTCCTGAGAAACCTCGGGTATTCAGGGAGGCGGAGAAAACTCCGCCTCCCTTTTTTTATCTATGGATAAACTGAGCTTTGAAACTCCAGTGCGAGTCGCTCTTGTGACCCAGGGTTGCAAGGTGAATCAGTATGAGACGCAGGTTCTTATTGAGGACCTTCTTGCCCGCGGATGGGAACTGGTGAGGCCCAGCGATGAACCGGATCTTCTCGTGGTCAATTCCTGTACTGTGACCGAAGCCAGTGACCGGGATCTTCGGAAACTGCTACGAAAGACCGCAAGAATCACTCCGAAGACCAGAATTCTGGTCACAGGGTGCAAGGCTGAGATTGATCCTGAGGAAGTCAGAAGCATGGAAGGTTCTCCCCAGGTTTTGGGAAATAACCAGAAGATGGCGATCCCCGGCATTCTCTCGGGAGAGGATGTTCCAGAAGAGCCGGCTCAGGAGAAACTGGAGGATCTTCTCATTACCCGTTTTGATGGACGCGGACGCGCGATCCTGAAAATCCAGGACGGCTGTAATCTTCGTTGCTCTTTCTGCATCGTTCCTCTTGCTCGCGGTAATAGTCGGAGCCGCTCCTCAAGGGAGTGTTTGAGCCGCGTTCATGCTTTGCAGGAAAACGGATTTCATGAAGTCGTTCTCTCCGGCATTCAATTGGGGCTTTACCGGGACCCCGATTCAAAAGGAGGGCGGCTTCCAGAACTGCTCTCGATGCTTCTGGACAAGACCCGGGATGTTCGCTTCCGCTTGGGCTCCATGCTTCCAAAGCATGTGAGCAGCGAGCTACTGGATCTCTTTCAATCGGAGCCAGAGCGACTCTGTCCGCATTTTCATGTTTCCCTGCAAAGCGGTGATGACGGGATTCTGCGTTCCATGAAGCGTCCCTACACAAGTGCAGAGTATCGGGAAACTTTGGAGAGGATCTGTTCTGCCGTGAGCAATGTCTGCGTCGGTACGGATGTGATTACCGGTTATCCCGGGGAGTCGGGAAACTCCTTCATGACAACTCTTACTTTTCTCCAGTCTCTCCCTCTTCATTATGCGCATGTCTTTCCTTACTCTCCCCGCCCCGGCACGGTGGCCAGCACTCTGGAAGGGAAGGTCGACCGCTCCCTTGCCATGAGGAGGGGAGCGATTCTGAGAGACATGTTTCGTGACAAGGAAGATGAATATCGGAAGACTCAGACAGGTAAAACGCTTCAGGTGCTTGCCGAAACCCCGCTTCCCGGAGGGATGATGAGAGGCCGTAGTGAGAATTACCTGAAAGTTACCTTTTCCGCAGAAGGGGTTCACGCCGGGGAGATCAGGAGCATGAAGGTCTCGGGTCTTGAGAGCGATGGATTGACGGCGACCCGGATCGTGGGGGAGTCCGGGCAATGAAAACATTCTACATAGAAACCTATGGCTGCCAGATGAACTTCTATGACTCACAGGTCATTGACGATGTTCTGCAGGGGATGGGACTCAGGAAAGTGGCGAGTGCAGAGATGTCAGACCTGATTCTGATCAACACCTGTTCTGTGCGGGACAACGCGGAGCAACGCGTGCGGGGGCGGATCAACCAGCTCTGGGGTGAGAGAGTTGCACGACGACAGGAGGGGATGATCGGTCTTCTTGGGTGCATGGCTCAGAGGCTGGGTGAGAGTCTTCTTCAGGAAAAGCACTCACGACTCGATTTCGTGGTGGGTACGGATCAGTACCAAAGACTACCGGAGATTATCGATCTTGCACTTCAGAAAAAGCCGTCCCTCTACTTTACCGACTTTGACCATGTGGTGACCTATGAGGCACGACCCAAACAGATGCCGCCCGGGGGTTCTCATTATCTGGCCGTAATGCATGGATGTGACAAATTCTGTTCCTACTGCATCGTCCCTTTCACGAGAGGAAGAGAGCGAAGCAAGCCCATGGAAATCATTCTGAGGGAAGCCCGGTCGATCTCGGAGGCAGGAGGATTTGAAATCACTCTCCTGGGCCAGACCATCAGTAGTTACCAGCATGGGGGAGATGACTTCGTTTCGCTGCTTCGGAATGTCTCCTGCATTGACGGGATCAAGCGAATCCGCTTCATGACCAGTTATCCAACAGACCTCAATGAACAGGTCTTTGATGCCATTGCAGATCTTCCGAAAGTGGAGAACCGGATTCATTTACCAGTCCAAAGTGGGAGCGACCGGGTTCTAAGGAAGATGAACCGCCATTATGACCTTGCTCAATATGAGGCAATTCTCTTGGCCGGGAGGGAGAGAATCGACGGCTTACAGTTTTCCACCGATCTCATTGTCGGGTTTCCCGGAGAGCAGGAAGATGATTTCCAGGCGACTCTTCAACTGATGGAACGGCAGAAATTTGTGTCTTCCTTTCTCTTCAAGTATTCTCCTCGAGAAGGGACATTGGCCTGCCGGAGCGAGGACGATGTCCCCGAATCTGTGAAATCCGAAAGGCTTGCCCGCTTGATGGAACTACAGGAAGCCACAACAGTTCGTCTTCTTCAGGCGCAAGTGGGAGAGGAACTTGAGATATTGCTTGATGAAGAGAGCAAAAAAGCCAAGAATCAGCTTCGGGGCAGGACTCGTAACAATATGCGGGTCATTGTAGACCCGAAAAAGGGAACAGCGATTGGCGATTTTGCGGTCGCTCGAATTACCGGTTTCAAGGGGGGAACCCTGACCGGAGAATTGCTCTGATCTCAGGAGGAAAGATGTGGGTCTTGAAGCGTTTCTTTATTCTTCTGGTAGTAGCGTGTATTCTCTTTCTCGGTATCTTCAATGCGACGGAGAAGACTACTCTGTCTCTCGGTTTCAAGGTCTACAAGGAAATCCCTCTTCCTCTTCTGATTGTCCTCTTTTTCCTGCTTGGTGCGATTTTCCAGTACTTCTTCTCCGTAGCAAAAGAGCTGTCCCTTCGTGCGGAACTTCGCAAAACGAGGAGAAAAGAGAACTCCCTTCTTGAGGAACTGAAGGAATTAAGAAACCTGTCCATTGAAGAGGGTTTTCAGGACCAGGACTTTGAGGACGCTCCTTACGAGGAAAACTAGATGAAGCTTCTCTTCCTCTATTTTCTCATTCTTGCAGCACTTCTTCTGGTGCTTGTTGCCCTCTATTTGCGTCGAAAGACTTCCCGCCGCAGGGCGACTCTTTCGAAGGACCACCACCTCCTGGCTCTGGAGTTTCTGGCCGATGGAGACCTCTCCTCTGCCATTGCCCAGTTGCAGTTGGCTGTTCAGTCCGGTCAGGGGGGAGTGGATGCATTTCTGCGACTGGGAGATCTGTACCGCTCTCAAGGACAGTTCAAGAAAGCCATTCACATTCATCGCTCTCTGGAGATTCGAAGAGATGCGCACGATCAGGATCGAGCAAGGATTCTGGCGAGCCTAGCCGACGATTATCTCGCCGCCAACCGATGGGATGAGGCCCTGGGTCAACTGGAAGAATTGAGACGCCTTGATTCTCGCGACCCATCGATTGCACGCAGGATGAGTCAGGTTTTCCTCCACAAGATGGAACTGGAGAAAGCCCAAGCAGAGCTTCGCAAGGCGCATCGTCTGGAGGGTGAGGACCAGACTGATGAGATGGCGATCCTTCTCACGGAAGGCGCACGCCAGAAGATCCATGATCAGCAGTGGAAGGAAGGCCGCAAGGCTTTGCAGGAAGCCCTGAAACTGAATCCTGCCTGCATCCCCGCTCTACGCCTTTCTGCGGATCTCTTTCATCAGGAAGGCAAGGATCAGGAAGCTGCCGATGAGATCCAGACTATGGCACTCACGGCTGCTCAGGGCTCAGAACATGACTACCCGAAGATGGAGAAGCTCTTCTTTGATCTCGGCCGTTTTCACGAGATCCAGTTCGTCTACCAGGAGGTCCTCAGCAAGGATCCTGGTTTCTGGCCAGCCCGTTTTGCGCTTGCTGCAATTCTCGACAAGAGGGGTAGCCGCGAAGATGCGATTCGCCTCCTGGACTCGAATCTCAATTCTCACTCCATTGACGCGGTGAAGGCCAGTCGAATCCTTCTGGAGTGGGACAAACCGGAACTTGCAATGCAGTGGCTGGAGAAGTGGAACTCGTCCGGTCCTCTCCCGTCTCTCTACCGCTGCAGAAATTGTGGAAGCCGCCACAGCGGCCCCCGCTGGTATTGTCCCGCTTGCCATGGCTTCAACAGTTATGATCCGATTACTCAGGAGTCCGCTGATCATATTCCTGTCTAGCATCCTGCTTCTTGCATTTCTGCTTCCTTCCGCTTCCTTGGCAGACACTGCATTTTCCTGGCCTGCCTTGCCTGACACCGTTGCCACAAATAATGCGCACCCTGCCTACCGTTTCGCTGCGGGGCTCTACCAGTCCCTGATTGCAGAGCCTTCCATTCAGAAGAGTCCCCTGCACCTGCGATCCCTTCTTGCCGTGTCAAAGAAGCAAGTCAAAGTGACCTTGCCCGAAAAGGGTCCCGACCTTCCCCTTCAATTGAGGTTGAATTCCAGGCAGGACTGGTCGGAAGAGGAATTGCGGGAGTGGAAGTCCCAGCTCTTGGGGGACGATCCGGAGTCACTCTACTGGCTTGCTCTTTTCCATTTCGAGACAGAGGATTACGAACTGTCTCAAAAGGCTCTTAACCGGCTCTTTCAGAAGCATCCTTCCTCGATCTTTGTCCCTCCCGGAAAGGAGCTCCTTGCCCGGCATCCGGAGGCGGGCAAGGAAATCGGTGAATTTCCCTCTCCCACGGGGGAAGGCTTTCGGGTACAATGGGGAGCCTTCCGCGACCCTGCGGGCGCGAAAAAACAGATCCACATTCTCGCAGGCTATGGGCTGGAGGCGGAGATTCTCCGCTTTGAGCGGGAGGGAGTACATTTGTATCGTGTCTGCTCTTTGCCCTGTCTCAGCAGAGAGGAGGCAAGATCCATCGGGCAAGAGGCTCGGGATCGTTTCGGACTGAACTTTGCGATTACCTCCGAGAAGGAGTCTCCTTGAGTCGGGCAAAAAAGAGCCTCACTCCCATGATGGAGCAGTACCAGCGGATCAAGGCCCAGCATCAGGGCCAGATTCTACTCTATCGTATGGGGGACTTCTACGAGACTTTCTATGACGATGCGGTCGAGGCCAGTCGGATTCTGGGAATCGCACTGACCACCCGAGGCTCGAGTCAGGGTAATCCAATCCCCTTGGCTGGAGTTCCCCATCACTCCGTGAATACCTACATCCATCGTCTGATCGCCGCGGGCTGTAGCGTTGCGATTTGTGAGCAGGTAGAAGATCCTGCCACCGCAAAGGGCGTCGTAAAGAGGGAAGTTCTGGAGGTGATCACTCCCGGGACTCTCACCCTCGAGGAGTTTCTGCCAAGAGAGCAGGGCGCCTACTGCATGTCGGTCTTCCCGGAACAGGATTCTGCTGGCTTTGTCTTGGGAGATGTCTCAACGGGGGAACTGATTGCAGGCCAGGAGCACCCTTCCCAGTTGCTGGGTCTGCCGAGCCGTTTCAATGTTCAGGAGTTCCTTTTCCCGGAGGAGATGGTGGGGCAGGGTCTCTTGCAGGAATTGAGAAACCTCTATCCCGATATTCATTTCAGCACTTCCTCCGCCTGGCACTTTCAGGAAGGGGAATGCGAGGCCTTTTTAAGACAGCACTTTTCTGTTTCTGACAGCACGCTGATGGGAATCCGTGAGGGGGAGGAACCTCTCCTGCGTGCCCTCGGGGCTCTTCTTCAATACCTACGCTCTCTGAAATCCGAAGATCTTTCCTTCTTTGACCATGTCGAATTCCTGAGACAGGATGAGATTATGGTTCTCGACCGCCTGACTGTCGACAACCTGGAACTCATTCGCCCCATGCGCGGTGAGGATCGAAGTGCGACTCTCCTCGGAGTCATGGATCATTGCGTTAGTCCCATGGGATCGCGTCTCCTTTCTCGTTGGCTTCTGGCGCCTCTTCTGGATATCAGATCCATTGAAGACCGACAGGATGCAATCGCCCTTTTCCTCGACAGGAGTTCTCTGAGAAATGAACTGGCCGGAGAACTGAAACCCTGTGCGGATCTGGAGCGCCTGGTGAGTCGTTTGAATGAGAGGAAGGCAAGACCCCGGGATCTGAAGTCTCTCTCTCAGGCTCTGGCTCTCCTGCCGGGCATCCGCAATCTTCTCACTGAAGTGGAAGGTGGCGAGATTGGGAGACTGCGGGATTCCATTGATGAGCTTACTGAGATCCGCAAGCTCCTCGAGGAAGCGCTCCTGGATGAGCTTCCTGCTCACCTGTATGAAGGAAACCTGATCCGTCCAGGGTTTGATTCAGAGCTGGATCGTTTACGGTCCCTGAGCGAAGAGGGAAGGGACTGGATCCTGTCTCTTCAGGATAAGGAACGCAAGAGAAGCGGAATCCAGAAACTCAAGATCGGCTACAACCGGGTCTTTGGCTACTACATCGAGATTGGCAAATCCCATGTGGACAAGGTCCCCGAAGACTACATTGTCAAACAGACGCTGACTTCCAGCCAGCGCTACGCAACTCCTGAGTTGAAAAGCAGGGAAGAGGAAATCCTCGGTGCAGAGGAAAAGAGGATTCAGCGGGAGAAGGAAATCTTTGAGAGCCTTCGGGCCCGCTCCTGGGAGTTTCGCGAGACCATTCAGTCAAATGGACGGCATCTCGCTGCGCTGGATCTTCTCGCCTCGCTTGCTGAACTTGCCTCCCTGCAAAGATATCAGCGTCCAGTTCTTGAACAGGAGCCAGTTCTGGAGATTCTGGGAGGGCGCCATCCCGTTGTGGAAATGTTGCAGGATGAGAATTTTATCCGCAATGACCTGGAGATGCACCCCGAGCGACATCAGATCACTCTCTTGACCGGTCCCAATATGGGCGGCAAATCGACGTATCTGAGAATGAACGCGCTCATCGTTCTGATGGCGCAGATGGGGAGCTTCGTACCGGCCGATTCTGCGAGAATCGGGATCACTGACAAGATTTTCACCCGGGTGGGGGCCAGCGACAATCTTGCCCGCGGGCAATCTACTTTCCTGGTCGAGATGGAAGAGACGGCCTACATCCTCCGTAACCTTACGAGTCGCAGTCTGGTGATTATGGATGAGATTGGGAGAGGTACCAGCACCTACGATGGACTCAGTCTTGCCTGGGCGGTTCTGGAGCATCTGCACTCCTCTTCTCACCCGAATCCAAAGACTCTTTTTGCTACTCACTATCACGAACTGACAAGCCTGGAGAAGGATCTGCCAAGGCTTCACAACTTTCATGTGAGCGTGAAGGAATGGCAGGAGGAGATTATCTTCCTTCGAAAGGTGGAGCCCGGAGCGGCCGGCCGGAGTTATGGAATACAGGTGGCCCGCCTTGCCGGGATTCCCGGAAAAGTCACCGAGAGAGCCTTCCGGATTTTGGAAAAAATGGAGAGGGATGCCCATTTCGCAGAAGGCGGGAAGCCGGTTCCCTCACAGCGGGAGCAGATGACTCTCTTTCCTTCCGAGGGGCACCCGGTTCTTGATGAGATCCGGAGCCTAGACCCGGAACGCCTGACTCCTCTGGATGCCTTGTCCCTGATCTCGGAGTACCGGGAGCGCCTGAACCGGGAGGAAGAATCATGACTCGCCTGATCCTGATGGGAACCGACCATGAGCTTCTGTCTCTTTTGACGCGGCTTCGCATGGAAGGCCGAGCAGAGATCCTTGGAATCATCCCTCTCGGGCAGGATGAAGATCTTCGGCTCTATGCCGAGATTTCCGGCCTTCCCATTCTCCGCCCGGATCATTGTCCCGAGTGGGCCGGCATTGCCGACTATCTGGTAGTGGAACAGGCACCCACGCAAGCCTGGGGCGGCCTTCCCCGATTGCTGCCTTCGGAAGTCCAGAACCGCTTTTTTCAGGAGGAAACGGAGGTGTCGATTCCCCCGAAGGAAGAAAGAAGGGCAAGCCCACCCGCAAGATCAAGCTTCCCCGCATTTGCCCGCGAGCTACGCCGGGAGATCCTCCGCAGCCAGCGGTATCATTTGGGTTTCTGCCTGAGCCTCTTTCTCTTTCTTGATGAAGAACAGAACTGCCTGCAGGTTTCCCACTTTCAGGAGGAACCTCTTTTGAACCTCCCTGCTGAAATCGGCAGGAAGACCGATACCTGGGGGCTGAGTCCGGAGGGAGTAATGCTTCACCTTGCCCCGGAGACTCTGGAGCAGTCTCGCCTATTGAAAAGGCGCCTTCAGTCAGCACTTGAGGACTGTACTTCCCGACTGGAGGGAGGGCCCTGGAAAGTACTCGTGGTTCAGTCCCTCTTTCCCCAGGATGGAAACTCTGCCTCTCTTCTCATTCGCAAGGCCATGGAGCAGCTGGCTCGAAAGGGATATACGCCGGGAGGGAAAGTGTGAGAACCCCGATTCAGGCTCTCTCGGCTGAGACCGTCAACAGGATTGCCGCCGGCGAGGTGATTGAAAGGCCTGCCGCAGCACTGAAAGAGCTTCTGGAGAACGCTCTGGATGCGGGCGCAGATCAGGTGGAGGTGGAGATAGCAGGTGGGGGAGTTTCCCTCCTTCGCCTGAGCGACAATGGGATCGGCATCCCCCGGGAGGAATTGCAGGAGGCGCTGAGCCGCCATTCCACCAGCAAGATCCGCGCTCTTGATGATATAGAAGGGGTGTCCAGCTTTGGTTTTCGTGGAGAGGCACTCGCTTCCATGGCCTCTGTCTCCGATCTCTCCCTGACGAGCCGGACGGAGGAAGAGGAAAGTGCCTGGAGCATCCGTTCTTTCCATGGGAAGCTTGAGGAGCCCCGTCCACAGGCCAGAGAAACCGGCTGCACGGTCGTCATGAAGGACCTCTTTGCTCAAATCCCGGTTCGCAAGAAATTCCTCAAGAGCGAGAACTCCGAAAAACGCGCGATCCTCCAGATCTTCCAGCAGTATGTCCTTGCTCACCCGGAGATAGCCTTTCGCTTTCTGGAAGATGGGAAAGAGAAACTGCAATACCCTGAGTGCCGGACGATTCGGGAACGTGCCGAAGCTGTTTTGGGAAGGGAAGCCCTTCGCCACATGGTGGACCTTGAGGGAGAAGATGAGTCCTACCGCTTGACGGGCCTTTGCAGTCTTCCCCTGAGTAGCCGGGGAAACCGAAGCCAGCAATATGTCTTCCTGGGAAGGCGACCGATCCGCGATGACTCTCTTCGCCATGCGATCTCCCAGGCCTACCGTGATGTCCTCCCACCGGGGCGCTTTCCCTCCTGCGTCCTGTTTCTGGAACTTCCCGGAGAAGAAGTGGATGTCAATGTCCATCCGAGTAAGAGAGAAGTTCGATTCCGGAATCCCTCCCGCCTGCACTCACTCTTTACCCGAGCATTGAAACAGGCCATCGGCAGTGGGGGAGATCTTGCATCCCGCCTTCGGGAGAAAGAATCTCTTCTTCTCGGCCCGGAACGCCTGCCCGGTGGTAGAAAGCAGTCAGCACTTTCTTTTCCCGGTCATTCACATTCCGGATATCAAGCCCCTGCCAGGCCAACTCCTCCCATGGATCTTCGGGAGACAGGGGATTCAGCGCCGGAACGAAGTGAGGAGAGATCCTTCTGGCACTTGCAGAACACTTTCATCCTGACCCGAATCGGGGGCGGGCTTGTGATCATTGACCAGCACAATGCTCATGAGAGGGTTCTCTTTGATCAGGCCCTGGCAAATCTGTCGGGCCTTGCTCCGAAGCAACAGGAACTACTGTTTCCACACAAGCTTGAACTGAGTCCCCCGGAAATGGAGGCTTGGCGAGAGGGGTCGGAGTTTTTCCAGGAAATTGGTTATCGCATGAGCGAGTTTGGGCCCAGCACCTTGTTGGTGGAGGCCATTCCTGAGACAGTAAGCCGCTGGGATGAGGGCAGTGCCATTCGCGATATCCTCCACGATATCTCCGAGGAAACCGGAGACTTGGGCAAGAAGCGGGAGACTGCGCTTGCCACGTACTCCTGCAAGAATGCAATCAAGGCGGGTGAAGCCATGCGGGACGAAGAAATGGATATTCTGGTAACCCGTCTATTCCAGACCACTCAGCCCTACACCTGCCCTCACGGAAGGCCGATCATCATCCGGATTGGAAGGGAAGAACTGGAAAAACGCTTTCATCGTAAAATTCCCGACAGTGTTTCGGAGAAGAAGTGAAGGTTCTGATTCTGGCCGGGGCGACGGCCACGGGCAAGAGTACGCTGGCCATGGAACTTGCCCGGGAGTATTCAAGAGACATCATTTCCGCTGACAGCCGTCAGGTCTATCAGGGACTGAGAGTGGGAACCGCTCAGGCAAGCCCTGAGGATAAGGCGGCAGTTCCTCACCATTTCCAGAACTTTCTTTCTCCAGACGAACAGTGGTCCGCGCAGGGCTTCTCCCGTAATGCTCTGAGCGTTCTCCGGGAGAAGGCAGATCAAACTCCCATAGTGGTAGGAGGGACCGGCTTCTATCTGAAGAGCCTGATGGAAGGGCTTTCTCCCCTCAGCGTTTCTCGTTCAAAGACCCGGGAAATTCGAAAGAGGATCGAGAGCCTGAGCACGGAAGAGCTTCGAAATCAACTCAGTAGTGCGGATCCTGAAAGCGCTGAGAGAATCCATCAAAATGACCGCCAGAGGATTCTCCGGGCTCTGGAAGTCTATTTGGCTACCGGGGAAACCCTGACGGATCATCATCGGAAAGGGCGTGAGAGTCCGGAAGATGTCGAATGGAAGCGAGTTCTTCTCAGCTGTGCGCGCTCTGCCTTGCATCAGAATATCGAAGACCGCTTGGATCGAATGCTCGACGGATCATGGCAGGCGGAAGTTCGAGAGCTTATGGAGAGCGGTGTGAACCCGGAAGCACCGGGCATGCAGACTCTTGGTTATCCGGAGGTTCTGGCTATTCTTCGCGGTGATCTTTCTCTCAAGGAGGCAAGAGAGAAGATTCTGATCCGGACCCGTCAGTATGCACGCAGGCAGGAAATCTGGTTTCGCAAGCAGGAATTCGATCTGATCATTCAGGACTTGCGGGGGGACGGGGCGAGAGAAATCCGCCACTGGCTCGCATCTTGACTTCAATACTTCCTGTTGCTAGCTTCGTATTTCTGCGGGAATAGCTCAGTTGGTAGAGCATCAGCTTCCCAAGCTGGTGGTCGCGGGTTCGAGTCCCGTTTCCCGCTCCCCACCCGCTTCGGCGGGTTTTTTTAGCTCAAATCTGCCGTGACCGCTTCCGGTCACTATGGTACACTAAAGTCGCTTGAGATCGTACTGATAGCCCTCTGCGGCTGAACCGCACCCCATAGGGAGGGAACCATGTCCGGGATCCGTCGAGTTCTGCCTATTCTTTTGCTCTGCCTGCCGCTTTTTGCTCAGGCCATCCCCTTTGATCCTTTTTCCACGGAAGCACTTCCTTTGGATCCTGCCACGGCCGGAGCAATGATATGCCCTGCCCTGGATCTGGATGCTCTGGCTTTGGAAGACCAGCTTCGCGAGGAGGAGGGGCTTGCTCCCCGTTTCGCCGTCGCTCATCCGGTGACTCTTTCTCCCGGGATCCAGGGAGACTGGGAAAACTACGGAGAGAGCCATCAGGTATGGAGGGTCCGGATATACAGCCCGGATGCCCTGTCCCTGAACTTCGGCTTCAGCCGATACAACATGGTGTCCGACGCTCGCATGTTGATCTACTCGGCCGATGGTTCCGAGAAGATTGACTATGCCTTTACTGAAATCGATAACGACGAACACGGGGAGCTCTGGACTCCAGTAATCCTCAGCAATGATGTCGTGGTGGAAGTCACGGTTCCGGTCAAGGCTCTCGATGAGTGCAATATCGAGCTGACTTCAGTCAATCGCGGATACCGGGGTTTTGGGGAGCTGCTGGGAGACCGTTCCGGCTACTGCAACAACGACGTGGTCTGCCCCGAGGGTGATCCCTGGAGAGATGAAATCGCTTCTGTTGGCGTGATCTCTACAGGCGGGACTCTCTTTTGCACCGGTTTCATGGTCAACAACACCTCGGAAGACCAGACACCCTACTTCATGACAGCCAAGCACTGTGGAATCAGCGGAGGGAATGCTTCCTCACTGGTCGTATACTGGAACTTTCAGAGTCCCAGTTGCGGGCAGCAGGGGGGCGGTTCCCTGAACCAGTGGCAGAGCGGTTCCTGGTACCGGGCAGGCTACAGCACTTCAGACTTCACTCTGGTCGAACTGGATGATGCCCCCAACCCTGACCATGAAGTCAGTTATTCCGGCTGGGACAATTCCACTGCGAACCCATCGAGTGCAGTGGCGATTCATCATCCCAGTACGGATGAGAAGAGTATCAGCTTTGAATATGATGCCTGTACGACTACGAGCTATCTGAGCAATTCCCAGCCCGGGGATGGAAGCCATATTCGGGTCATTGACTGGGATGATGGCACCACGGAGCCGGGATCCTCGGGATCTCCTCTCTATGACCAAAACCATCGGGTCGTTGGACAGCTTCATGGTGGCTACGCTGCATGCGGCAACGATACTTCAGACTGGTACGGGCGTTTTTCCCGCTCCTGGACAGGAGGAGGCTCCTCGTCCAGTCGTCTGAGCAACTGGCTGGATGCTGCGGGAACGGGTCAGAGCAGCGTCAACACACTGGTTCCCGGAGCATCGGGCATGGCCGTCAGCCCGAGTGACGCTTTCAGTTCTTCCGGAGATTCCGGAGGCCCCTTCAGTCCTTCTTCGAAGACCTATACGGTCACCAATCAGGGAGAAAGCGGCTTCAGTTTCAGTGTCACTCACTCGGCGGCCTGGGTTTCTCTCAGTTCCTCCGGCTCCTATCTCTCGCCCGGGAACTCTGCGAACATCACCGTGTCCATCAACTCCTCTGCCAATTCGCTACCATCCGGAGGCTACGAGGATCTCGTCTACTTCACAAACACAAGCACCCATGAAGGGGATACCAGCCGCTCAGTGAACCTTCAGGTGGGCGTTCCTTCCCTGGTCTATGACTGGGACCTGAACTCCAATCCCGGTTGGTCTACTACAGGCGACTGGGCCTGGGGACAACCGACTGGTGGCGGGGGTCAGTACGGCAATGCAGATCCCACTTCAGGGCATACGGGCAGTAAAGTCTATGGCTACAATCTGTCAGGCGACTATGGGAACAACCTTCCGGAGCGTCATCTGACAACGGGAGCCATCGACTGCTCAAACCTCTCTGCGGTTTCTGTGAAGTTCTGGCGATGGCTGGGTGTGGAGCAATCATCTTACGACCACGCCTATCTTCGAGTCAGTACGAATGGAAGTTCCTGGACCACGGTTTGGGAAAACTCGGCGGAAGTAGCCGATTCCAACTGGTCTCAGAAAGAGTATGATCTCTCCGCGATTGCTGACGGCGAGGCAACAGTCTTTCTCCGCTGGACCATGGGAACCACGGATGGAAGCTGGCAGTACTGTGGCTGGAACATCGACGATGTTGAGATCTGGGGAGTCGGTGCAGACGACATGACTTCCAGCGACGATTCTGCGCCTGCAAGAACGGCGCTTCTTGCCAACTTTCCCAATCCCTTCAATCCCCGAACGGAAGTGCCCTTTGAACTGTCTGAGAGCGGCTATGTCCGCCTTTCCGTCTTTGACATCACCGGGCGACAGTTGAAGGTTCTTGAGAGTGGGCTGCTTCCCGCCGGACGCCATCAGGCCTCCTGGGATGGTCGCGCAGAAGACGGGGAAACTTGCTCCGCCGGAGTCTATTTCATTCGTCTGGAAACGGAGCAGCACTCCGAGTCCCGCAAGATCACACTCGTGAAGTAAATTTCTGAAGAAGAACCCCCCGCATTCTGTGGGGGGTTCTTCATGCCCTTTACATCGGGAGCCGGCCCGTCTATCCTGAGCTCATGAGTCAGAGCCCCAAGAAGAGATCCGGACTGAAAGTCGCCAGAGTTGCTGGCGATCTGATTCCGCTAATTGAGGCGGGAGAGGAGATTCTCGAGATCGACGGGAATGCTGTCGAAGATGTGCTGGATTTCCACTTCTACAGTGTTCTCAGCCTGTCTCCTCAGGTGATGATTGCTTCCAGTTCAGGAGAAACCAGAACGATTTCCTTGGAGTCTCATCTTCTGGACCCGAGCAATCTCGAATTCGAACCCATGCAGTTCAAGACCTGCGGCAATGACTGTGTCTTCTGTTTCATTCACCAGATGCCTCCCGGTCTCCGTGAAGATCTCTACTTCATGGACGAGGACTATCGTCTCGGTTTCATGTTCGGCAACTATGTGACTCTGGCCTTGGCCCGCGAGAAGGAACTTCTCCGCATTACCCGGCAGCAACTGAGCCCTGTGTACGTATCTGTACACGCTACGAACATGGAACTTCGAAACCGGCTTCTTGGCTTGAAGAAGAGTCGGGACATCCTCAGCACTATTCAAAGGCTCTGTGACGAGGGCATTACAGTTCATACGCAGATCGTTCTCCTTCCCGGGTGGAATGATGGAGAGGAACTGAAGAGGAGTATGGAAGATCTCGCCCGCCTTTCCCCGGGAGTGGCTTCTCTGGGAGTGGTTCCCGTCGGGCTTACAGACTTCCGTTCCTCTCTCCCATCACTGCAAGCCTGTACTCCGCAAGCTGCCGGCCTTGTGATCGATCAGGTGGAAAACTTCCAGAAGCAGTCTTTGCGTGAAACAGGAACCCGTTTTGTCTTTCTGGCTGATGAGTTCTATCTTCTTTCTGAAAGAGACCTTCCGATGATGGAGGAGTACGAGGACTTCCCTCTCTCTGACAACGGCATTGGTATGAGCCGTGACTTCATTGAAGCAGTCCGAAGCGAAGCCTCCTCCTGGTCTCCGCTTGAGAAACCCCAGCGCATTACGATTCTGACCGGCATCCTGGGGGAGAGGGTCTTCCGAGAGTTTCTGGAGAAGACACTCTCGGAGCTTGAGGGTCTGGAGTTCAAGGTTCGCGCTCTCAAGAACTCTCTCTTCGGAGAAAAGATCACAGTCAGTGGGCTTCTCCCGGGCAGAGTGCTGCTGAAGGCCGCTATTGAGGAAGCTCCTCACTGCGATCTACTTCTTCTCCCGCCCAACTGCCTGAATGCTAGCGATCTCTTTCTCGATGACCTGAGCTTGTCAGGGTTTCGCGACAAGGTTCCCGTCGCAGTGGCGATTCCGGAGGAGGGGCTTCTTTCTCCTCTCCTCGATCATTGAGCTTGCGCAGACAAACACCCTTTGCTAGGATTCCTATCGTCAAGGATGACAAGCCCTTCGCAAGGATACTTCCAGTGCCTCATTCAAATACTATCGCGATTGTGGGCCGCCCGAATGTGGGGAAGTCGACGCTTTTCAACCGAATGGTGGGGCGACAGGTTTCGGTGGTTCACGCCAGCCCGGGAGTGACGCGCGACCGGCTTTCCGCTCCCATTGAACACAATGGCCGCCGCCTCTACTTGCTGGACACGGGAGGAATCTCCCTGGACGGAGAGGAGCTTAGTGAAAAGACGCGGGACAGCGCACTTGAAGCCCTCGATGAAGCAGGTCTTGTTCTCTTTCTCGTGGATGTCCTAAATGGTGTCACGGAGGAAGACCTGCAGGTAGCAAGAATTCTCAGACGGCAGTCCGAGCGGGTCTGGCTTTTGGTGAACAAGGTGGAGAGGAAGGATGATGAATTCGCATTCCATGAGTTTCATTCTCTTGGACTGGGAGATCCCCACCCCATCTCAGCACTTCACGGCATGGGGATTGCCGACCTCTGGGAGAGGCTGGAAGCGGAGTATCCTCCGGTACCGGAACCTTCTGAAGGCGAAGAGTCCATGCGCATGGCCCTTGTGGGTCGCCCGAATGCCGGCAAGAGCAGTATCGTAAATGCCCTGCTCGGAGAAGACCGGATGATTGTTAGCGACATTCCAGGAACTACCCGGGATGCCGTGGACTCAAGCTTGCGCTGGCATGGACGGGATGTGATTCTCGTCGATACCGCCGGCCTGAGAAGAAAGGCGCGAGTCAAGAAGAGCCTGGAGATCTACAGTAATCTCCGTAGTCTCTCTGCGATCGACTACTCGGATGTCGTGGTATTGGTTCTCGACGGTGACCGGGAACTTGCAGAGCAGGATCTGAAGATCGCCTCTCATGCCCATGAGTCGGGGCGCGGCATCGTTCTTTGTATGAACAAGTGGGATCTCGTGGACAAGGAATCCTCTACGATGGGGGATTATGTGCGCAAGATACGGGACCAACTCGGATTCGTCGACTACGCTCCGCTGATCTTTATCTCGGCCAAGACGCATCAGCGAATTCACCTGCTACTGGAGAAAGCCTGGAGCGTATTTGAACATCGGCAGAAGCGGTATCCGACTCGGGAGTTGAACCTTCTTCTTGAGAACATCATGAAGAGCAAACCTCCTCACCATCATCGCGGCGGAACCGGGAAGATGTACTATGTCTCTCAGGTGTATTCTGCTCCCCCGACCTTTCAGATCTTCGTGAATAATGCGGACTGGTTCCCGGAGCATTACCGCAGGTTCCTCGGAAACCGTTTCCGTGAAGCTTTTCAGATTGAAGGCAGCAAGGTGCGACTGAGACTGAGTCCCCGAAAGGCGGAATCATGATTCAGGCTGCCCTCCTGCTTCTTCTTTCCTTTCTTCTCGGTTCTCTGCCCTTTGCCTGGATTGCGGGAAGATTATCCCGGGGCATCGACTTGCGGGAGCACGGAAGCGGGAATCCGGGAGCAAGCAATGCCTGGCGGCTTCTGGGAAAGAAGTGGGGGATCACAGTTCTTCTTCTGGATGCTGCCAAGGGAACTCTGGCTGTTCTTCTGACCTTGAACCACCCTCTGACTTGGCTCCCCCTTTTAGCCGGACTCTTTGCAGTTCTGGGTCACAGCTTTTCCCCTTTTCTCTCCTTTCGAGGCGGCAAAGGAGTCGCCACCAGTGCCGGGGCTTTCCTTGCTCTTTCCCCGCTTCCTCTTCTTTCCGCTCTGCTGGTGTTCCTTTTGAGTCTGGCCCTTTTCAGGATGATCTCCGTTTCGAGCATGCTTGCTGCACTGGGACTCCCTTTCCTGATTCGCTTTTTGCAGCCTCTCGATTCTTCTCTTTTCTGGCTTTCCGTCGGCTTGGCCTTTCTCGTATGCTATCGTCACCGTTCGAACATGGCTCGTCTCTTTCGAGGCGAGGAACCTCGCCTCGGGAAGAGTTAGGAGTGAAATGCTGAAGATCGCGGTCATCGGTTGTGGCAGTTGGGGGACTGCGCTGGGCAAGGCTCTTCTTGAATCTGGCAATGAGGTCTTTCTCTGGGGCCATCTGGAAGAAGAGATCCACCCCATTCAGAAAGAGTTGGAAAACCGGAAGTATCTTCCCGGGGTCTCCCTGCCTGCCAAGCTTCAGGCAACGACGGATCTCGAGAAGGCACTTGAGAACTGCGATGCCTTACTTCTCGTGGTTCCCAGTCCGGTGATCCGCGAGGTAAGCCTGAGAATCTCCCAGTGCCCGACCCTTCCTCCCAAGGCGGCCTGGATTCTTGCCTCCAAGGGTCTGGATCCTGAAACAGGGCACCCGCTTAGCGAGGCGATCGCAAATACTGCCAGTCTCTCTCCGGAGCAAATCTTTGCACTTGTCGGACCCAGTCACGCAGAAGAGGTGGCAAAGCAAATGCCGACGGCACTGGTCCTTGCCGGCCCGGATACTCCCAGGAGGAAGCAACTGCAGGAGAACATTTCCAACGACTATCTCCGAGTTTATGTGAATGATGATCTGACGGGAAGCCAGTTGGGTGTGGCCATGAAGAATGTGATCGCCCTTGCGGCAGGTATCTGTGATGGGTTAGGATTAGGTGACAATATCAAGGGGGCTCTCCTCAGTCGCGGCCTCGCAGAGATGGGTCGGTTTATTGAGGCGCATGGGGGACGCAGGGAAACTTTGCTCGGCTTGGCTGGCGTGGGAGATCTGGTTACCACCTGCTTCAGCGAGCACAGCAGGAATCGCTTTGTCGGACAGAAGATCGGCGAGGGGAAGAGCCTTCAGGAAATACTGGCAGAAATGGTTCAGGTTTCAGAGGGCGTTCACACCACTAGAACTCTCCATACTCTGTCCCTGGACCGAAATGTGGAAATGCCCATCACTTCCAAGGTCTATGCAACCCTGTTTGAGGACCTGGATGCGAGAGAGGCAATCCGGGATCTGATGACCCGGGATCCCGCTCACGAAATCCGAAAGGGAGAAGTCGATGTCGCCAGCTCCTAAAATGAAGAAGGCCCGAAAGACAAAGGAAGTGAAACGGCTTTACTGGAGTATCAGTGAAGTTTCTGAAGTGACCGGAGTAAAGGCCCATGTTCTTCGTTACTGGGAGACTGAGTTCCCCAGCCTGAGTCCGAAGAAGAATTCCTCGGGCAAGAGGCACTACCGCGAACGGGATATTGAGTTGATTCTGGCCATTCGCAAACTGCTTCACGAAGAAGGCTACACGATCAAGGGTGCCCGCCATCGCCTTGCCTCCACGAGGAAGGTTCGGGATCTCGTGGACCAACTGGAAATTCCCTTCGGCAGAGCCAACCAGAGGCAACTGCTCAAGGAGCTTCGCGAGGGCCTTCTTGATCTTCGGAAAGAACTTGAAATTGGCTCTTGAGAAAGAGTGCTTCCTTACCTACACTGCTTCCCTGTCGGGGCGTAGCGCAGTCCGGTAGCGCACTTGCATGGGGGGTAAGTGGTCGCTGGTTCAAATCCAGTCGCCCCGACCATCACCCCGCGGCGAAAGTCGCGGGGTTTTTCATTATCCCTTGGGTGCAGCGTAGCCCTGGTCACACTTGCCGCCGAGCTTACCATGATCCTGAGTTCCCGGATCCTGCCGTCCTGTCCAATTGCCCTGCAGATTTCCCTGTCCGCAAAACTGCTCCTTTGCTAGATTGCCCGCATGCGAGTACTTCTTACGAACGATGATGGCATTTATGCTCAGGGCCTTCGAGCGCTCCAGGCGGAACTGGAGTCTCTTTGCGAGCTTTGGGTGGTAGCCCCGGCTTCCGAGCAGAGCGCCACCAGCCACAGTCTCACTTTGGAGACGATCCTGCGTCGCCGCAAGTTGAGTGATCGGGTGTACAGCGTTTCGGGGACTCCCGCCGACTCGGTTCTGATGGCATTCAATGGCGTCATGGAATCCAATCCGCCGGATCTGGTGATTTCAGGAATCAATCATGGGCCGAACATGGGAGAGGACGTTCACTACTCGGGGACGGTTGCCGCCGCCATCGAAGCTGCGATTCTCGGCATTCCTGCGATGGCGATCTCGGTTACCAGTTTTCGTGAACCGAACTTCGAGGCTGCCGTGCAGTATGTTTCCCGAATGGTAAGAAATGAAGCAGAGTCCTTGACCGTCCCCGGCACCCTTCTCAACGTCAATGTCCCCAGTCTTCCCTGGAATGAAGTCAGGGGGGTGGAAGTGACCCGCCTCGGAAGCCGCTTTTACGGAGATGTCATCATCAGAAAGAAGGATCCCCGCGAGAAGGAGTACTTCTGGATCGGTGGGGAAGAGCCTACCTGGGAAGATGAAAAGTACACGGACTTCTACACGGTTCATCGGGAGAAGAAAATTTCCATCACTCCGCTTCTTCTGGATTTAACCAACCACGAGCGGCTTGCGCAGATGAAGAACTGGAGTCGGGAGCTTCCATGAATGGCGAGTATCAGGTAGCAAGAAACCGGATGGTCCAGAGAATCCGGGACAGGAAGCTCGCTTCCGAGGCGGTTCTGGCCGCCATGAGGGAGATTCCGCGCCACATCTTTGCCGAATCAGCCCTTGCTCTTCGTGCCTACGGAGAAGATGCACTCCCCATCGGCGCCGGCCAGACGCTCTCTCACCCGGAGGTTGTCGCTTTCATGACGGAATCCCTTCAACTTCAGGCGGGGATGAAGGTGCTGGAAGTCGGTACCGGTTCCGGATATCAGGCGGCTCTCTTGCACCTTCTTGGCGCAGAGGTCTGGACTGTGGAGAGAATCGCTTCCCTTCATCGTAATGCTTTGTCCCATTGGTCGGCCATGGGGCTGCAGGGAAAAATCCGGTCCAGGGTTGGAGACGGTTATGAAGGCTGGATTGAAGATGCTCCCTTTGACCGCATTCTCCTGACCGCTGCCCCTCGTCAGATTCCGGAGGCACTTCTGAACCAACTTGCCGACGGTGCACAACTTCTTCTCCCCCTGGAGAAGGATGGGCGCCAGCGACTATTGAGAGTCCGGCGGGAAGGGAATCGAGCTTATCAGGAGGAACTGGGGGATTGTCAGTTTGTCCCCATGCTCGCTCGCACTGTGGGGAGCTGATGGACCTTCTTCTCGAATTGACCCGTGACTGGCCCGGCGCCTGGAAAGTCCTTTTCTTTGCCATGTTGCCGATTCTGGAACTGCGTGGCTCCATTCCCTATGCCCTGTTTATTGAGAAGATGCCCTGGTTGCAATCCTACCTCTTCTCTGTAATTGGCAACGCAATTCCCGTCATTCCCATTCTCCTGTTTCTGGAACCGGCGGAGGCATGGCTTGGCAGATTCCCGGTCTTTCGCCGATTCTTTGATTGGCTTTTTGCGAGAACTCGCAGAAAGGGACGCCTGCTTGAGAGGTTCAAGATCCTCGGGCTGGTTCTTTTTGTCGCGATTCCTCTTCCAGTGACGGGAGCCTGGACAGGAAGTGTGGCCGCCTATCTTTTCGGCGTGAAACGAAGGGTGGCTTTCCCCGCGATATTTCTGGGAATTCTGATTGCTGGATGCGTGGTGACACTCGTCTGCAAGGGAGTTCTTGGACTCAGTTTCCTCATCCGCCAAATCTAGGGCTCTTTACAAGGGCTGAATGATGCATTACATTCGGCTGGATTCGGGGCGTAGCGCAGCCCGGTTAGCGCGCCTGTTTCGGGAACAGGAGGTCGGAAGTTCAAATCTTCTCGCCCCGACCTTTGATTCTGGAGGTCGATGTCTACGGATTACGAGTCCAGATACATTCGTGAAATTGCGGGCCTTCCTCTCTTGTCCGCAGAGGAGGAGAGGGATCTCGGCAGGGGGGTCCAGAGTGGAGATGCTGAGGCCAAGCGAAAGCTGATCCTCGCAAATCTCAAACTGGTGGTGAGTATCGCCCGGTCCTATCGAGGACGGGGCGTTCCTTTTCTGGACATTGTGGAAGAGGGGAATCTCGGACTGATTCGGGCAGTGGAAAAGTTCGACCCGGAACGGGGCTTTCGTTTCTCCACCTATGCTTCCTACTGGGTGAAGCAGGCAATGGCACGCTGCGTATCCAATCAGGGGCGAACGATTCGAATCCCATTCCATGTCTTCCAACTGGTCAATCGCTTCCTGCGCCTGGGCGCTGAGGAGGAGGGGGACACTCGCCTAGACGACGAGGCTCTGTCGAAGCGCCTCCATTGCTCGAAACGCAAAGCGCATCTTGTCAGGAATCTGGTTCACGGAATTCTGTCTCTCGATCTCATGATGAGCCAGGGCGCGTTTCGGGAACTCTACTCCGAGGGCAAGAACCAGACGAGCCAGAGTCCGGAAGAACTGGTGAGCCTCCAGTTGGAGCATGAGCAGCTTCATCGCCTGCTCGAAAAACTGTCGGAGCGGGAAAGAGCGATTCTGCGGATTCGTTATGGATTTGAAAGTGGCGGAGATTTTCAGACTCTGGAGATAACGGGCCAGGCCTTTGGGATCACCCGGGAAAGAGCCCGGCAGATTGAAAAGGGAGCCTTGAGGAAATTGAGGCTCCTGATTACCTCAGAGGATGTGGATCCATGATTGCCCCCGTAGCTCAGGTGGATAGAGCACCGGTTTCCTAAACCGGGTGCCACAGGTTCGAATCCTGTCGGGGGTACCTGAAAATGCAGCCTAAACCGCTGATACGTTTTGTCCCAACCCTTCAGAGGCTCGTGCGGCAAGCGCTTCGCTAAGATGCTTGAGGTACAAGGACGACATACCCGCAGAATAGACTGCCCATAAACTTTAGCAAGCGAATCCCTGCCTGTCAACGCCTTCCCTCATTTTCTCTCCGAAGAGCACCCTCTGAAGTCGCCTGTTTTCAGCAACATGGGAAGTTATTCTCAAGCGATACATGAAAAAGGGCGTCTCCTTGCTGGGAGACGCCCTACAGATCGCTAATCATATCAGTCCTCTTGATTTAGCCTTTCAGCCACCAGAAGATGTCGATCAGAAAGATAACGTACCACGGAAACATGGAGACTCCTTTCTGCTTGGAATCCGATGGATTCCTTCCTTCTGGAGCATTTCATGTGCCGGAGATGGTGGATTTCAGCAGGAATCCCGTAATCGCATGAGGATCAAGGAGATATCATCGCGGATAGCAGAAGCTGCATGGTCTTCAATCGTGGCAATTAATTCCGTAAAAAGGTCAGAAAGGGGGAGTGACTGATGGTTTTTTACCCATTCCAGCAGGCGATCCTCGCCAAAGCGTTCTCCCGCCTCGTTTTCCTGTTCTTCGAAGCCGTCGGAGCGCAGAAAGAGGAGATCTCCTGCTTCCAGACGCAGAAGTCCTTCCTGAAAGCTCCCGTCGCTGCTAATCCCGAGAAAAGGACCGCCCCGGTGAAGTCTCTCAATCTCCCCGTTCTTGCGGAAAATCCAGGGAGTGGGCATGCCCGCATTGCAAAAGCGGAGTACGGATTTCTCCTGATTGAAGAGAGCGAAGAAGAAGGCAACGAAAAAGCCCTCGAATACCGGGTCGGAGCGGGCATCAATCAGGGACTGGTTCATTCCGGAAAGAACCGCCGCGGGTGAACGCATGGCAAAGGCCTGGCTGTGAAAGGTCTGGGCAACTCCTGCCATGAGCAGAGCCGCCGGGATTCCCTTCCCTGTAGCGTCGCCAAGAGCAAGGCCCAGGTGGCCATCGGCAGTTTCCAGAAAATCGAAATAGTCTCCGCCCACCTCACCACTGGGAATCATCTTGCCCAGTAGTTCAAGGCCTTTCCTCTCGGGAGGAGTGGAGGGAATCAGACTCTGTTGGATCTGCCGCGCCAGTCTCAGCTCATGCTCAATCTGTTTCTCTTTCGCCAGACGATCAAGAAGGGAGAGGTTTCCCAGTTGAAGAGACAGGGAAGGCATAAGGCTCTGAAATCTGCTTAGCAACTCGGGGGAGTGGAGGGAGTGCCGGAGTTGCGGCCCAAGGACAATCAGACGGGAAACGGAGTCCTTTTGGGGGAAGGAGAGCAGGATGGACCAATCGTGTTTCCTGCAAAACTCCAGCCCTTCCTTTCCCAGATGTGCGGAGGCCCAGTAGGGGTCCCAGAGGTCGGCAGCAAGCAAACACTGGCCGGATGCCAGAGTCTGGGCCAACTGATCGGGAAGCACCTGAGGCTTCGCTTCCTCAGACTCCACCTCCACATGCAGGAGAGTGAAATCCGGATTCCACTTTCCCTCTTCCAGAGAATACCAATCTACCCAGGAAGCACCCAGATCCTCCATCAAGGCAGCGGAGAGAGCCTCCTGAAGTTCGGAAAGGCTGGAGCTGAGGATCCTTCCGGACAGGATCGGGTAGGACTGGAGAAGCTCGTCTTCCGGTCTCTTCTTACCCTTCCCCGGAAAGACACCCTGAACGGGTGCCCAGAGAACGAGAGAAAGAGCCAGCACCAGGCCGGAGCCGAGGAAAGAGCCAAGTCCTCCGAAATCTCCCTCTGACAAGGAGAGAAATAGGCCATGAAGAAGTAGAAAGAGTCCAATGAAGAACAGGCTACGGAGGATACTCCTGCTCAAGGTGAGAGCAGACTGTCTAAGTGACAGTAAATCCTTTCCCAACATTCCATAGGCGAAGCTGAGAGGGAGGAAGACAAGAAAGACAGGAGCCCAGCGCGAAGCTGCGAGGATCTCCTGGGGGATCACCATCTGCAGGATCTGGAAAATCAGCAGAGGGAAAAGCCCCAGAGCCGCCCCCGAGAGGACAAGGCGCAGACGGTACCTCTCCCTCCTGCGGCTTCTGCGGAAGACTTTTATCAGAAGAACAAGCAGGGCAAGAAGCAGGAGAAGAACCGAATGAAGGCTGGCCAGAATTTCGAGATATTCCATTAGCCCCGACCAGGGCATGAAGGCGAAAAGAATCGCCGCGTCCATCACGGCAAAAAGGAAAGAAGGGAGATAGATCAGCAGTCGGATCCCCAGGGAGCGTGGCCTGCTCTCCGGAAAGAGAATCAGGAAATGCAGAAACAGGGGAGCAAAGAAAAGGGAAAGAAGATCGTTGCCCAATTCCAGAAGCAAGCCGGGGAAGGACGCCTCAAATCGCGGATGGGGAGAAAGGAGTGATGCAAGAAGAAAACAGAGAAGCAAGAACAGCAGGGCCAGCGGGTCTTGCCGTTTCTTGTAGACAAAGGCGGCCGCAAGCAGAATGAAGAGAGACGCGAGAACCCTCAGGCTGGAAGCAGAGCGGATTCCAAGTCCGGGAAAAGGGGCGGAGTAGGGGACCAGAACTTCCTGCCCCTCACGGAGAACCTTCAGGACACCTTCCTCGCCCTTGAGTTTCGAGACAAGACTCATGGCCTGCTGATCCCGGTGAACAATCTCGCCATTCACGGCCAGCAGTAGATCCTTGCCTCTTAGACCTCCTGGGATAGGCTGAGAGGTGTAGATCCTGAGATTATGAATTCTGAAAGTGGGATAGGGGGTCTCCCAACGGTCATACAATCCGGCGAGACTCAAGAGGAGAGCCATCAGGAGCAGGAAGTAGGGGAAGGACTTCTTCGCCTTCCGAAGCAAATGGCGGGTTCCAATCATGATACCTGACTTTCCTTTCCTTTTTCCTTCCTGTCAATCTGAAGCTTGAGGGACTTGCCGGTCAGGGAGGCAAATGTTAAGTTCTTTCTCACAATTTCACTTTCCGGGAGGATTGCCTTGGTATCTCAGAAGAGCGGCCGCCATGTGAGGGAAGATGCCTTCGTCGATCGGGCCGGGCACTATGCAGCGCTGTTTATGGCGCACAAGAAGAGCGTGATTGCCTCTCTTACGATGATTCTCATCGTGATTGCTGCCGTCAGTCTGTCTTTCCGTTTTGCGAAGGAATCGGAACTGGAATCCCGGCAGTCCTTCGCTTCAGCTCTCGGTAATCTTGAATTGGCTCTGGATAGCAATACAGAGGAGGCCTTTCAACAGGCCTTGGCCGGTTTTGAGGCAGTAGGAGCTGAATACCCGAAAAGGACGGTAGGGGCCTGGACTCTCTATTACTCGGGCTTTTGCAAGGAACGCCTCCAGCAGTTTGAAGAGGCCCGGGGCGACTATTCAGCCTATCTGAGTGCTGAGCCCGAGGGAGAATTCGAACTGGCAGCCCTTCAGGGAATTGCCTCCTGTGAGCATAGCCTGAGAAATCCCAAGAAAGCTGCGGACCTCTACCTTGAGATTTCTGAGCATCCGCGAGCCTGGGAAGAGCTGTCCCTTCTGACAGCTTACAAGGCCAGTAAGATCTATCTTGATTCCCGCTACTTTGATCTTGCCGGTGACATCCTGTCCTCCCTGAAGGAGAAGGCAAAGGGAAAGCTCCTTCTTGATGTACAAAGGGATCTGGAGGCTCTTGCCGTCCTGAACCCCTGAGAATCCCTGCATTTACCCCCCGAGTCCGGCAGGGATTTCGGGGGCTTTTCTTTGCGTTGACTTTCCCCGGACGACTTGCTCTACTAACCTTTCAGCCATCAGAAGGGGATCCCGTGAACACGCCCACATCTTCCGGGCCAGATCGAGCAGACTCCAATACCTACTGGTACTCTGCTCTTTCCTATCTGCCATTTCTCTGTCTCTTGCCCTATTTCCGGGCGGGGGAGAGCAAGCATGTTCGCTTCCATGCACAGCAGGGACTCTTCCTCTTTCTGCTGGAAATCCTGGCCTGGATTCTGATCGCTGTTCTCGATGCCAGCATCGGGAAGATCCCGTTTCTGGGCCTACTGCTTCTGATTCTTCTGAGACTGGTCCTCTGGCTTCCTGTTCTGGCTCTGGCAGTGCTGGGAGTTGCCAAGGCTTTGACAGGAGAACTCACGCCGCTTCCCTGGATCGGCAATTATGCGGAGAGAATCCCGGAGCCACCCACCTTCAAGGGGGGAAGCCCGGAATGACGCATAATGTATATTATGTTAACCAATGCGCTTCGAAGGCGCAGCACCCGTACTAAGGAGGCCCCGCGTGGAGATTCGTACTCTCAATGATATCTTCTTCAAAAACGTTCGGGAGATTCAGAATCCTCGTGCTTTTCAGAGAAAAGTCGCCGGGAAGTACCAAGCCGTTTCCTCTGTCGAATTCGGGACGATGGCCTCTTATGCGGCTCTTGCCCTGCAGAAGTTGGGACTCCGCCCCGGAGATCGCGCCGCTCTGCTCGCTGAAAATCGTTTGGAATGGGCTGTCAGCGACTTTGGAATCCTGCTTTCTGCAGCAGTCAATGTTCCGATTTACCCGACTCTTTTGCCCGAGCAAATCCTCTACATTCTTCAGAACTCGGGAGCCAAGTTCGTCCTTTGTTCCACCCAGGAGCAAGTCGAGAAAATCCTCCAAATTCGACACAACCTGGAGGATCTGAAGGAAATCGTCCTGATGGACGGCGAGTCAACTGAGCCGGGTGTGATGAGTTTTCAGGATCTCTTGAGCCTGGGAGAAGCTCAGTATGAGGACCAGAAAGACGCTTTCGAGGAACTGGCTCTCTCTGTGGAAGCTGATCAGGTTTGCAGTTTCATCTACACCTCGGGAACCACCGGTGATCCCAAGGGTGTCATGCTGACTCACGGAAACATCGTGAGCAATATCAACGCCTCCAAGAGTCTGATTGAATGCGATTCATCGGATGTCTCGCTTTCTTTCCTGCCTCTCAGTCATATCTTTGAGCGGATGGCCGGCTATTACTTCATGCTGGATGCGGGAGCTTCGATTGCCTATGCGGAGTCCATTGAGACCGTTCCGCAGAATCTGCTGGAAGTTCATCCCACCATCATGATTTCCGTACCCCGCCTCTATGAGAAGATGTACGCAAGGATTCTCGACACCGCTCTCTCGGGCAGCTCGATCAAGAAGAACCTCTTTTTCTGGGCGAAGCGCACCGGCGAACGCTGGGCGGAGTTGGATATCGAAAAGAAGGCGGTCTCCGGAGGCCTGCGGTTCTTCTACAAGATCGCTGCGAAGCTGGTCTTCTCGAAGCTCCAGACCAAGACAGGCGGCAGTCTGCGTTTCTTTGTGTCCGGAGGCGCGCCCTTGAACGCTGACATCGCCAAGTTTTTCTATGCTGCCGGGCTCCCCATTCTGGAAGGCTACGGTCTTACGGAAACCAGCCCGGTCATTTCCGCGAACTTCCTTCATGATATGAGGCTGGGGACTGTCGGCAAGACGCTCCCGGGAATTGAGGTGAAGATCGCCGATGACGGGGAAATCCTCACGCGTGGTCCCAATGTCATGAAGGGCTATTACCGGAATGAAGAGGCAACGAGAGAGTCTATCAGCCCGGATGGATGGTTTGCCACGGGAGACATTGGCGAGTTTGATAAAGACGGTTTCCTGAAGATTACGGATCGCAAGAAGGACCTGATCGTTACGGCCGGCGGCAAGAACATTGCCCCCCAGCCGATTGAAAACAAGTTCAAAACGGACAAGTTCATTTCTGAGTGTGTCCTCATTGGTGATCGCCGGAGTTACGTCACCGCTCTCCTGGTTCCGAACTACGAAAACCTGCTCAAGTATGCCAGGGAAAATGAGATTCTCTTCACTTCTCAGGCGGGTCTGGTGGCTGAGCCGCTGATCCGGCAGATGTATCAGGACCGGGTAGACGAATTCAATGAGAGACTCTCCTCCTTTGAACAGATCAAGAAGTTCGCCATCCTGGACCATGAGTTGAGTCTGGAAGGCGGGGAACTGACCCCCACTCTCAAGGTCAAGAGAAACCGGGTGGAAGCATCGTATCAGGAAATTATCGACTCTCTCTACGAAGAGTCCCGTTCATAAAGCATCGAATCGGCAAGAAAGAGGTGTCATGAAATCAACACTCAGAACTTTCACCATCCTTGCGCTTCTGGCCCTCCCTCTCAGTGCCTGGGCGGCAGGTTTTGCTGTCTGGGAGATGGGAACGAAGAGTTCCGCTCTTGGGGGAACCATGACGGCCAGCGCGGACGACCCTACGGCGATCTTCTTCAATCCCGCGGGCCTTGCAGGCCTTGAGGGAAGTAATTTCAGCTTGGACCTGACCGGAATCAGCCCGAAAACAGAGTTCAGCGGAGTGGCTCCCAATCCCGGCTTCGGGGTTACGGAAAGGCTCGCCGATCATTTCTTCCTTCTGCCACAGGCCTATTATTCCCGCTCTCTGGGGAAGGATCTCGCCTTCGGGCTGGGATTTTACACCCCCTATGGTCTTGCAGTCGAATGGGAGAATCCCGAGAGCTTCTCGGGGCGCTCCATCTCGACTTTCACGGACCTGAAGACCTACTTCTTCAGCCCCACGCTGGCCTGGAAGCTCACGGATGCTCTCTCTCTTGGAGCGGGCGTGAATCTGGTAAAGGGAAGCGTGCACCTGGAACAGGGCCTTGTAGAGAACATCCCCAATGCAACGGATGTCGGAACGGCCACCATTACGGGAAGCAGTGACCTGAGCTACGGTTTCAATTTCGGTTTGCTCTACGACTACTGTGAGAACATTCAGCTGGGCTTCAATTACAAGAGTGAAATCCAACTCGACTTCACGGGCGAAGCGGACTTTACTGCCTATCCCGGTTTCGAAGGGGTTCTTCCCGTGGACGGAGGCGCGGAGACAGCCATTCCTTTACCCGCTCTCTATTCCTTGGGCATTTCAAGCCAGCTTCGGCCGGATCTTCGCTTTGAGTTCAACTACAACCGGGTTTTCTGGTCTGCTTTTGAGAGCCTGAATCTTGTTTTCCCCGACAGCCCTGAAAACAACAAGCTCCTTCCGGAGGATTACGAAGACTCCAGCCAGTACCGCTTTGGTCTTGCTTACCAGTACAATCGCTGCCTTGAGCTAAGGGCGGGTTTTGCCAGGGACTTCAGTCCCCAGCCTTCGGCAAGTTGCGGACCGGTTCTACCGGACTCGGATCGCACGGTCTGGTCTCTTGGATATGGCTACCATTTCGGCAAGAACCTCGACCTCGACTTCTATAATCTCATGGTCTTTGCGGACGAGAGGGAAGTTCGCGACAACCATGATGGCTTCAACGGCAATTATCGCACGTTCTCAAACCTGCTGGGCATCGGCCTTAGCTACCACTTCTAGGAGGCGAAATGAAACGGATTCTTGCTCTCTTTACTGCGGCCCTCTTTCTCCTCTCTCTCGGTTGCTCCGTCTTTGCACCAGTGGAAGAGGAGATCCTGCCGGAGGAAGTGGATTCAGGAACGGCAGACTTTTCCGTCTATGTCACTCTTGGAAATAGCCTGACGGCCGGATACCAGAGCGGTGCCCTGTATGAAAGCACGCAGCAGTATGGCTATGCCCGGCTTCTTTCCCAAAGCATGGGAGTTACTTCCTTTGAGATGCCCTGGATGATGGATCCGGGTATCTATTCAACGGAAGTGGAAGGGCTGCCCGGAGTCGGCCATCTGCAACTGGTCTTTGATGAGGAAGGCAATGCTTCTATTGCTCCCACGCCCTGGCCGGAGGGAGTATCCGACCCCGCCCAGTTCCTTCTCAACGCGGGTCTTCTGGCCCCCTACCACAACCTCGGGATTCCCGGGTCCACGGCCTATGACCTCTACTTTGCCACGATTTCCACGGACTGTTTTACCGGGTCATTTCTGGGCGAACCCAATTCCTATTTTGACTCGGTGCTTCGCAACGGGACTGGACTCTGGACGGCTCTTGGGCAGGACGAGGACTACCTCTCGGTTGTGGAGCAGACCATTCTCGCCTCCCCCACCTTTTTGAGCCTCTGGATCGGGAACAATGAACTCCTGATGCCGGCGACAAACGGCTCAGGGGATGCCTTCTATCCGGCAACGGGAGACGGCCTCAGCATGGAGGCCATTTACTGGAGTATCCTGAATGATCTGAAGACCGCCTTGCCGGATCTGGACATGATTGTGGCGAATCTGCCCTATGTCACTTCCATCCCCTTCTTCACCGCCATCCCCTGGCTGATCGTTGACCCGGATATGAATCCGGTCTATGACCCGGACACGGGATTTCCCATTGGCCTTCTCGCCGAGGATGCCGCCGACACTGCCTACCAGCTTGTGCCCAGCGACCTGGTTTGCCTGTCTGCCAGTTCCTACATTTCCGAGGGAATGGGAATCCCCGATGCGATTCTGATTGCCCTTCTGATGGAGAGCATGGGAATGGATGAGGCCACTGCGACTGCAGTACTCAACGATCCCGAGAACAGCCCCTTCCCCCTTCATGGGCAACTCCTCCCGGGAAACCTGACGCTGGTGGAGTCAGAGAAGGTTGCGATTCTTGCGGCAACGGACGCATATAATGCCGTCATTGCCTCCCTGGCGGGAGCTTTCGGCATTCCCCTTGTGGATATGAACGCCCTGTTCTCGGAAGTGTCTGTCGATGGGCTGGACTACAATGGAAAGCACTATACGACTGACTTTGTAACAGGAGGCCTCTTTAGTTTGGATGGAGTTCATCCTTCCAATATCGGACAGGCCGTGATTGCCGGGTACTTCATTGACAAGATCAATGAAACCTACGGCTCCAACTTGCAGCACCCTTCCCTGCCCGAGGTTCCCTTGCAAGCATCCCGCTACTCTCCCCTTCGGCTACCACCTGACCTTGCCAGCAGACTTCAGTTTTAAAAGAAACCCCGGCGCTTGCCGGGGTTTTCTTATCGATACTGATTGGGGCTCATTCGAAACTGCTTGGGGGGACGAGGGGGCTTCATCCTCTCCTCAGGACTCAGAGAGTGATATTTCTCAAAGATCAGATCGTATGTATGACTGAGGTTCTCTTTCTCGGCATCATCGAGGACCCGCAGCCGACGCATTCCCGGAAGGAAGAACTGCACGGTCAGATTCGAGTTTGAGATTCCGAGTTTACTCAGGCGTGGCCGCATCTTGGGCACTTCGACATAGACATTGATGAACTTACGACTCTTGGCAACAATCGTGGGATCGAAATACAGTTCCCCGAGACGGTAGAGGCAGGTCTGGCACTGGTGGTCAAAGATATAGAAGGCAATCGGGAATCCCGTTTCGCGGCCCAATTGCATCGCCAGATCCAGATTGTCATAGAAGTAGACTCGGCCGGAGTGGATGCGAATCTTACCTTCCTCAATGAAATCAATCCCCGGGTCCAGATTGGAATTCTGGTCGCCGATAAAGTTCTGGTCATAAACCCATTGACGGTATTCATGTCCGGCCAGCCAACGTGGATCCTTCTCCTCTCCCTCCGTCTCTGCGGCAAGCAGGGAGAAGGCAGGGAGCAGAGCAATCGCAAACAGTAAACAGAGACGTCGCATGTTGTCCTCCAATGAGGGGGAATATACTCAGGGCTTGAGTCGGCGTGCAAGCTCAGGAGGAAAGGAATCTGCCGGAGAGAGACTCCAGAAGGTAGGTCTCCATGAGGATTCGGGAACGATCTTCGGGACTTCTTTTCAGACGGACATCCAGTTTCTGCAGGTTCAGGAGCCAGGACAAGAAGAGAGACCGACTCCCCCTCTGGGCCCTTGCCACTGTCTTCTTCGCAAGGTAAGGATGCAAACCCATCTGTTTTTCCACGCTTGCCGGAGAGTTGGAATTTGAATCCAGAAGAATCCGGGCCTTGAGGAGATTACGAACGGTTGTCCCCAGCAGAGGCAGAAGGGAGACGGGTTTGTGTGCCCCTGAATCGAGGAACTCCCCCAGAATGCGGAGGAATTCCGCATCGTTCCCAGGACGAAGAGCGTCCACAAGTCGAAAGACATTCAGGTCCGCTTTCCCTCCCACGATCCTCTCCACCGTGTCTCTGTCCAGCGCTTCGCCCTCCCTGGCAATCAGGGCGAGCTTTTCTATCTCTCCCGACAGAGCAGACAGACCATGAGGAAGGAGTGCAAGCAGGGTTGCGGGAACATCCCGTGCGCAGGAGACGTTTTTCACGGCAAGTGATGAACGGATCCAGGCAAGGAGCGCCTCCCCTTTCAGTTCCTGAAAGGAAAGAGTCATCCCCTTCAGCTTTTCCACCCGGTTTTTCACCGCTCTTAACTGATCAAGGCTGGGAGCTGTCAGGCAGATCACCTTGCTCCCGGGATCAGATTCCAGATAGCCGCTCAGAGAGTCCCGAAAGTCCTTTGACAACTTTCCCGGAATGTCCAGATGCAGGATCTCTCTCTCATTGAACATGGAGAAATTGATCAGCAGGGGTTCAATGTCTGACCAGCGGCTCTTGGCGCCAAGAGTGTCACTCTTGAACTCACAGGCCATGTCTCCGGCAGCAAGGGTCTCCCGGAGAAGAGACACTGCTTCCTGAATGAGAAACTGCTCCGGTCCATGAAAGAGGTAGACGGGACGGAGGGTAGCTTTCAGGTCAGCTCGAAGAGTCTCCAGGGGGCTAGAAGGTCGGGACCTGGCCATTACCAGTCTCCGAAGATCGCAAGCAGGATGTCGTCGACCAGTTGCTCCTTTGCGTTTTCGAGAGCATCATCACGACTGAAGCCTTCGCCTTCCAGGTAGAATGTTTCCCTTGCCCTGATCGACTTACTGAAATCCTCCCGACCTTCCTCTTCCTCGTGAGGATCTCGAAGGGTGCTGAGCGTAAGCTTGAGTTGAATCTCCAAAGTGTATTCCTCGGCGGCCCCCATCTCTCCGGTAAAGGCCGCCTTCTCTTCATAGGATTCAAGGATGACATCAAGCCGGAAGAGAGGGTCTCCCTCTTCGGGGACCTTATGAAGAAGTCCGTCCCTTTCAATTTCCTCCAGCAACAGCTCTGTGAGTTCGATGCCAAGGCCCGCCTGATCCGTCTCATTGACAAAGAGAGGAAGGTCCAGATCTCCCCGGACTCCCCGTCCCCGCGTAGTGCTGCTGTAATTCGCACAGGCCAGAAGAAAGAGCGTCAATATCAGGATCCCATTTTTCAAGATTTTACCTTCTGGATGTTCTGGGTCTTCATCCGGTAGCGCAGTTTGTCGCGATCCAATTTTAGAAGACGGGCGGCCCGGGACTGGTTCCCATTCGTCTCATCGAGAGCCTTCAGAATCATGACGGTCTCCAACTGCAGGAGAAGATCCTCCAGGGGAACTCCGTCCTCTGGCAGGGGATTACCGAGAATCCTGGCCCAGCGTTGGTCCATCGACTCATCTCCCCTGGCAAGATCCTGCCCCAAGCTGGATCGCAAGGTCTCTGCGTCCAGAGCCTGGTCCCCTTCCATCAGAATAAGGCGCTCGACAACGTTTCGAAGTTCCCGCACATTTCCCGGCCAAGCGTACTCCAGGAGGATGCGGGAAGACACCTCATCGAGGTCCCGGGGGTCCCGATTGTATCTCTTCATAAAGTCCATGAGGAAGAAACGGAAGAGGGGAAGAATGTCCTCTTTTCTTTCCCGAAGGGGAAGGAGACTAATCGGGATAACATTGAGTCGGTAATAAAGGTCAGAGCGGAAGCGTTTTTCCTCCACCCTTTCCTTGAGGTCCTGATTGGTCGCAGAAATTATCCGGACATTAACCTCAATGTCCTTCGTCCCTCCCACCCGGCGAAAGGAACGAAGCTCCAGGAACCGAAGAAGTTTAACCTGGAGGTTCAGACTCATCTCACCAATTTCATCCAGGAAGATGCTCCCCCCGTTGGCAATCTCGAAAAGTCCCTTCTTACTCTCCCTGGCATCGGTGAAAGCACCCGCCTCATGACCAAAAAGTTCGCTCTCAAGAAGTTCTGAAGGGATCGAAGCACAATTCAGTTCCATAAATTCTCGCTCATGGCGAGGACTGAGGTCATGAATCAGCCGGGCGATGATTTCCTTCCCCGTTCCACTCTCTCCTGAAATCAAAACTGTTGTATCGGGGCTCATCGCCACCTGTGAGGCCTGATCGTAGACCCGCTCCATTGCCGGGCTTTTCAGCTTATAGAAAGTCAGACCTTTTCCGGTTTTGAATTGCCTGCGCCTATCCAGAAGAGCCGATTCCTTTTTCCGGGACTCCAGCGCCGAGCTTACTTTCTTCAGGAGCTGGGGCATGTCAATAGGCTTCGGGAGGTAGTCGCAGGCTCCTCCCCGAATTGCCTCAATGGCTCGGGAAATCTCCGGAGCAGAGCTTATCAGGATGTAGGGAAGTCTCTCGTGATTCAGTCTCAGGAAGTCATTCAGGTCGGACAGAGGCCTTTTCAGTTCCGTATCTTCCAGGACAAGGAGAGAAGGGCTGTGTTCCTGAAGCAAGTTCCCAAGATCTTCAGGAAAGGGAAGGGCCGTGACAGAATGTCCTGCGCCTTCAAGGCTCTTTGTCAGAAGCAGGCGCACCGGTTCCTGATTGTCGAGAATCAGAATGGGAGACGGTGACATTCTTCCTCCCTCCTAGCTGCCCAAGGAGCGATACCAGTCCAGTGTGGCCTTCAGACCCTCTTCAAAGCTTGCCACGGGCTCGTATGACAAAAGCTCTCGTGCCTTGCTGATATCCGCACATGAGTCCCGAACATCTCCGGGACGGGAATCCGAGTACTTCGCCTTCATGGAAGAACCATAGTAGTCGCAAATACTCCGAAAGAGATAGTTCACCGAGTAGGAGCCGCCGCAAGCCACATTCACAGTTTCACCCCGGACATTCTCTGCAGCCATGGCTCTCATATTTCCCGCAACCACATTCTTAACATAGGTAAAGTCTCTTGTCTGCTCTCCATCTCCATGAATCGTAGGAGACTTCCCATCAAGAACATGGCTGGCGAAAATAGGGATGACCGCAGAATAGGGAGAGTCCGGATCCTGGCGAGGTCCGAAGACATTGAAGTAGCGGATGCTCAGGGTCTCCAGCCCATAGACTTCATAGAAAGCGCGACAGTACTGCTCACCAACCAGTTTGGTCACCGCATAGGGAGAGAGCGGATTTGAGGGCAGGGCTTCATGCTTTGGACTGACTTCTGTGTTTCCGTAAGCGGAACTGCTGGCCGCATAAATCACACGCCGAACGCCGGCATCCCTTGCTGCAATCAGGAGATTCAGGGTTCCATTGACATTGACGTCATTACTGGCAAGAGGGTCTTTCACAGAGCGGGGAACCGAAGCTAGCGCAGCTTCATGAAAGACATAGTCCTTGCCGGCGACGGAGGCAGAAACCGCAGAGGCATCTCTCAGATCAGCTTCCGTAAAAGTAATCCGGTCTCGAAAGGCCTCCAGATTGGAGAGATGGCCGGTGGAAAGATTGTCGAAGATCTCTACGGAATTGCCGTCCTCAAGGAGAGCTTCGGCAAGATGGCTTCCAATGAATCCCGCGCCCCCGGTGATGAGTACCTTTGCCATGCGACTCCTAGAGCTTGAACAGTTTGGGGGACGCCACTCCCTTGAACACGTTTCTCGTGTCCACGCAAAGAGGAACTCTCTTCAGAAGCTGTTCGTAATCCACTCCCGAGTGGTGAGTGACCACAAGGGCGAGATCCACATCTTCGAGAGAATCCTCCAGGCTTCGTCGCGGAACATCGAGAATTTCAGGAACCTGCCCCTTGATCCAGGGATCCGTGAAACTGACTTCCGCTCCCTTCGCTTGAAGGAGCTTGATGATTTCAAGAGCCGGGCTTTCACGGTAGTCATCAATGTCCGGTTTGTAGGCAATGCCGAGAACCAGAATCCGGGATCCGCTGATGGAACGCTGGACCGAGTTCAGGGCCTCGCCGCAACGGGAAACCACATGGTCGGGCATGTGTCCGTTGACCTCCCCGGCCAACTCGATAAAGCGGGCCTCGAAGCCGTGAAGACGTGCCTTCCAGGAAAGATAGAAGGGGTCAATCGGGATACAGTGTCCTCCGAGACCCGGGCCGGGATAGAATGGCATGAAACCAAACGGCTTTGTGGCCGCGGCATCGATAACTTCCCAGACATCGATATTCATTCTGCTGCAAATCAGGGCGATTTCATTGACCAGCCCGATATTCACCGCGCGGAAAGTGTTCTCCAGAAGTTTGACGGATTCAGCAACCCTGCTGGAAGAAACCGGCACGACCGTTTCCAGAGACTCTCCGTAAAGAAGCGTGGCAAGTTCCGTGCAGGCGGGACTGATGCCTCCCACAACCTTTGGAATGTTCCGGGTTGTAAAGGTGGCATTTCCGGGATCCACCCTTTCCGGACTGAAGGCCAGAAAGAAATCCTCCCCCACACTCCGATTCCCGGCTTCCAGAAGAGGAAGAATGACCTCGTCAGTAGTTCCCGGATAGGTTGTGCTCTCCAGAATTACGAGGGCCCCCGGCTGCATGTTTGCCGCGATTTCCTCTGTCGCCGAAACGATGTAGGAAATATCCGGGTCCCTGGTTTTCCCGAGAGGTGTGGGAACAGCGATGTTGATTGTGTCGGCACTGGCCAGGAGAGTGAAATCACTACTAACTTCGAAGGCGCCGGATTCAACAAAGGGAGCGACTCTCTCCGAGGAGACGTCACGAACGTAGCTCTTCCCTTCCTTGAGGCTTGCGATCTTCTCCACGGAAAGGTCGATTCCGATCACATGGAAGCCAGCCTCCAGAAGCTCCGTTGCCAAAGGAAGCCCCACGTAGCCAAGCCCAATGACGGCACAGCGAGCCTCTCGTTTGCGAATCTTCTCACTCAGGGCATCAAACGCCGACATTCAAACCTCTCTTGAAACTACTTCCCATCCTGTGCCTCCTCTTTTGTCCTGGAAAGGCGAAAGAGACGAAAGAGCATCAGGAGATCAATCAGGAAGATGATAACGGGTAAGATCCAGGCCCGGAAGCCATATTTCTCCAGCAAATGTGCTCGAAGCAAGTGTATTGAGGAGAGGAAAAGGGCAAAAAGAGCAAGAACCAGAACGGCAAGGAGAATCCACTGAATCCAGTAGCCCCATTTCTCTTCCTGATTGCCTTCGGAACTTCGGAAACGAAAACCGGGGCGAAAACGGGAACCGCTCACTCGTCCCCTCCGGAGAGATCCTCAAAGTCCGCATCCTTGACCTTCTCCCCCTCAAAAGAGGCCGAAGGTGGTTCCGCTTTCTTCTGCCGGGAAGGCCTCAAGAATAGAAGCGGCGAGAGCAGCCATTTCCAGGCCACCAAAGCGAGCAGCAATGTGAGTAGAATTTTCATAAGAGGTACGCCCAGCAGGATTCGAACCTGCGACCTCATGCTCCGGAGGCATGCGCTCTATCCAGCTGAGCTATGGGCGCAACGGAAGGAACTTAGGTCAAGAAGGGGGGATTTTCCAGAGAAATAACTAGGAATGACTCTCCAGGAGGCTCCGGGCATGATCCCGGATTTCTCTCTCTCCCTGCCCTCCGAGCATCCTCTCGATTTCAGCCAATCGGGAGTCTTCCTCCAGGGGCAAGACCTCCACTCTGGCTCCGGAACTCCCTCTCTCCTTGCGAACCTGGAACTGCTGATCCGCAATCACCGCAAGAGCAGCCTGATGCGTAACGAGGAGGATCTGATGACTCCTTGCCGCCGACTTCAATTGGCGGGCAAGGGCGGGAGCAAGGTCGGCCCCAAGGCCAGCATCCACTTCATCCAGAAGAAGGGAAGCGGAATCGGAACTCGTTGATGGCAAGAGCCTCCAGGCAAGTGCCATGCGAGACAACTCTCCCCCACTCGGGACGTCCCGAAGCCTGCCTTCCGGCAGTTCCGGATTCGGCTGAACCATTACCTGAACCTCATCCATCCCATCAGAAGAATACTGATAGTGCCTGTTATTTCTGGAGATAGGGCTCTGGACGCACTCCTGTTGGTCCACCTGAATACGAAGAGAAGCACTTTCCATTCCCAGTTCCCTCATCGCGGCCTGCCAGTTCTCCGAAAGAGAAAGGGATGCCTCCCTGCGCGAATCCGAGAGGAGAAAGGCCGATTCGCTCAAGGCGAGGGAGGCCTCGCGGATCGAGGAGTCCAGATCCCTGAGAGTTGCCTGCTGGAGAGGAAGATTCTCGAGCCTGTTCTCCTGTTCCGATGTCCAGGCAATGAGATCCTCCAGAGATTTCCCGTGTTTTCTTTCCAGAGAATGCAGTATTCCCAGCCGCTCCTGAATCCTTCTACTGTCCAGGGCCTCGGACTTCAGAGTGTCCGACTGCTGGTTGAGGGACAAAGAGAGTTCGTCGATCTGCTCAAACAAGGATTGGAAATGCGGGATCTCCTTCAGGGTACCCAAATCAGAAAGCTTGCCAAGTGAGCGGTCCAGAGCCAGCAGTTTTCTGCGCAGCCCCTCTTCCCCTTCCAGATTATTCAGGGAGGAAAGGAGAAGTTCCTGGACTTTTCCGGCATTGCGAAGAGTCTTCTCCTTCTGTTCGAGATCTTCAATTTCGTCAGGAAGAGCTTGAGCCGCCTGAATCTCATCCAACTGAAACCGCAGGTACTCTTCCTCCTTCCGAAGCGTTGCAATTTCTGTTTGAAGAACTTTCTGTTCCTCCACAAGAGAGTCCAGCGTTTCAAGGGAGTTCCGATAAGATGCAAGAAGCTCGTGATTTCCAGCCCACTCATCGAGAAGTCTCTTTTGCTCTCGGGCATCACAGAGTTTCAACTGTGCATGCTGGTCCTGTATCTGGAAAAGGTGAGGCCTGAGAGCTCGCAAGGTAGCCACGCTAACCGGTCTCGCATTGACAAAGGCGCGGCCCCGGGAAGTGGGCAGGATTTCGCGGGAAAGGCTGATCTCCTCTTCGCCTTCCTCAATGACACCCAATTCATGAAAAGTACTCGAGGCTTCCGGCGATAGCTGGAAAAGGGCTGAGACCTTGCATGGCTTGTCAAAGGGACCGATCCAGTCCTTACGGGCTTTCTCACCACCCAGAATAGCAAGAGAAGCCAGAAGCACACTCTTGCCAGATCCTGTGCTACCACTCAGGACATTGAGACCCGGAGAGAGCGCCAACTCCGTGTCCTCCACAAGAAGGAGATTCTGGATCCTCAAATGAGAGATCAAGACTCAGGCCTCCCCGGTTCTTCCCCAGGCAAGTTTCTCACGGAGAAGCGTGTAGAACCGATAACCACTGGGAAGAAGAATGGGAAGGAAGTCACTGCTCTTGGCGATTCTGATGCGGTCTCCCGTTTCCAGGGCAAAACTCTCCTGCCCGTCAATCGCAAGCATGGCCTTGCCGCTTCTTTCGCCCAGTTCCACAGTGAGTTCCAGATTGCCTGGCAACACCACAGGACGAAGCGACAGGGCGTGGGGACAAATGGGAGTCGCAATCAAAGCATCCATGGAGGGATCAAGAATGGGCCCACCAGCTGACATGGAATAAGCGGTGGAACCAGTAGGCGTGGAGACAATGAGGCCATCTGCCCGGTATCGCCCCAAGAACTGTGTTCCCGCAGAGATGATGAACTCCACGAGGCGATCGCCGGGAGTCATATGAATGACGGCATCATTCAGAGCCATTTCTGAAGCGATGGCCTGGTCGCCTCTTTCCAGAGATGCACTCAGTAGCATTCGGGATTCTGTCTCGTAGTTCCCATCAAGAATCCCCGAAAGAGCTGTTTCCATTTCCGACAATTTCAGAACGGTCAGGAAGCCAAGTCCGCCCAGATTGATGCCCAAGAGGGGAATCCGTTTTCCATTGATGGCACGGGAAGCTCTCAGAAAGGTGCCGTCTCCCCCGAAGACCAGGATCAACTGGCAGTCCTCGGGAACCTGGCCGCTGTCCCAAGCGCCAGTGCCCTCTCCCAGCAAGCTTGAGACCTGACTCTCCAGATAGATCTCACAATCCCTCTCGCGCAGGAGGTCCAGTGCGCGCACCACCGCCATCTTTACTCCGGGGATTCCTGTACTGGCGAAAATCCCCAGCTTACTTATCTCATTCATGACTTCCCCCCGACACCGGTTTCCATAAAACGCGGATTCTTTTCGAGAGCTTTCTCAATGCTGGAAGCAATTCCTGAAGCGTCAAGGCCGGCTTCTGCCAGAATCTCTTTTCTCGTTCCCTGGGGGCTGAAGCCGTGAGGGAGGGAGAGAAGAAGGTGAGATGGCGCATCCATGTCGGCTTCCCGGAAACAGGCAAGAACCCCTTCACCAAAGCCTCCGCGCGAACTGTTTTCCTCCACAGTAACCAACAGATCCGCTTTCGAAGCCTCCTCAAGGAGTCGAGTACGATCCAGAGGTTCCGCAAATCGTGCGTCCACAACGAGTGGGTCAAATCCCCGGGATTCCAGACAGGAGGCAGCCTCCAAAGCCGGCCTCACCATCGAACCAATAGCCCAGAGATGGATTTTACTGCCCTCCCGGAGAGTCCGGGATTTCCCGATTTCCAAAGGAGAGAGCTGTTCCGGAATGTCGATTCCAAGACCGCGATCTCGGGGGTATCGAATTGCCAGGGGTGACTTCCTGTAATGCTGTGCAGTCTTCATCATACGATGAAGTTCCAGTTCATCAGAAGGAGCCATGATGACCATACCGGGAATCATCCTCAGATAACTGAGGTCCAGAACCCCGTGATGAGTAGGACCATCCTCCCCCACAATGCCCGCTCGGTCGAGGGCGAATATGACCGGAAGACCCTGCAGGGCGACATCGTGATAGATCATGTCAAAAGCCCGCTGCAGGAAAGTTGAATAGATGGCTACCACCGGGCGCAAGCCGTCGGCAGCAAGGCCTGCCGCAAAAGTCACCGCATGCGGCTCTGCGATTCCCACATCAAAAAACCGCTCCGGGAAGGCTTCGGCAAAACGGTCCGTTCCCGTTCCCGCAGGCATGGCGGCACTGATGCAGGTGACCGTAGAATCCTCGTGTCCCATTTGAAGAAGGGCTTCGCCAAACACTTCCGTATAACTGGGAGCAGAAGGGGAAGCTCCCAGACTGCTTCCGGTTTCCGGGTCAAAGGGCGCAAAGCCGTGATACTTGGCGGGGTTCTCTTCGGCAAGATCGTAGCCCTTGCCCTTGTTCGTCAGGACATGGAGAATCACCGGATGCTGGATTTCCCGCAACTGTCGCATGGTTCGCACCAGGAGGGAAAGATCATGGCCATCGAGAGGTCCGTAGTATTTAAAACCGAAATCCTCAAAGAAATTCCCCGGGAAGATCAGGTGCTTCAGCCCTTGCTTCGCACGACTGGCCAGCGTTCTCAGCAGTCTTCCGATCTTCGGAATGCGCCCGAGAGCTCTCCAGGTGCCGCCCTCAAGATTCAGAAAGCTGCGGGTGGAAGTAAGGCGAGTGAGTACCCGAGTTATGGCTCCGACATTTGGGGAGATGGACATCTCATTGTCATTGAGAATTACGAGGAGCTTGCTTCCATGTGCCTGAGTGTTGTTGATCGCCTCATACACAAGACCTCCCGTCGCGGCTCCGTCTCCGAGAAGCGCAATGTTCATTCGATCCCTGCCCTGAAGTCTTGCGGAAGCTGAAAAGCCAAGAGCGGCACTCAGGGCTGTGCAGGCGTGGCCTGCTCCAAAATGGTCATAGGGGCTTTCCGAGCGCTTCAGAAAACCACTAAGACCGTCCCTTGTCCGAATTGTCGAAAAGGACTCTCGCCTGCCCGTCATGAGCTTGTGGGCGTAGGCCTGATGGCCTGTGTCCCAAACCATACGAGTGCTTTCACTGGGAAACACATAATGAGCGGCCACAGCGATATCCACTGCGCCAAGGCTCGCAGCCAGATGCCCTCCATTATGGGCGCAAACTCGAATGATCTCCTGACGGATTTCACCAGCAAGCAATTCCAACTGCTCAAGACTCAGCGCAGCGACATCATGAGGTGATTGTATGGTTTCCAGAATCATTCCATTCCTCTTACTTAGCTTATCAAGTGCCCAGACCCAGAGCAAGGCAGCATTCTTCCAGAGCCAGTGAGATTCCTGCCCCCAGAATGGCTGCCAGCCAGCTCCTGAGCGGACTTTGCCCGAGGACGATCAGCCTACGCCACTCCCCCTTCGAGAGAGTGAGAATCCGGTTAAGGGTTTCTGCCTGTTTCCCTGCAGCCCGTTTCACACCGGAGTTGTCATACAGGATAATGACCGTGATGATTGCGGCAAGTGTGAAAGCCGGAGTTCCAAGTCCGGGATCCTGGGCAAGCTGTCCACAGAGGGCACCGGAGAGCAGGGCATGGAAATTCGGAAAACTCTCAAAGTCCCCCAGACGACCCAGCCTGAAGCGACCCTGTCCAGAAAGCCGTGAAAAGCCCTTCATGGTTTGAGCAAGAAGGCCCGTTGCAATGACAGGAAAGATTAACATCAGAAATCCCGGTCCACCATAAGACGAGCCAATTCCCGAAGGGGCGCTGCCTCTATTGAGTCAGGGATCATGTCCAGACCCTTCTGGTGAAAACCCTGTGCGGCCTCCCGGGCACGGTCGAGACCCAGAACCTTGACATAAGTCAGCTTCCCCTGTTCTGCATCTTTGCCCGGAGTCTTCCCCAGGATTCCGGCATCAGCACTCTTGTCCAGGCAATCGTCCACGGCCTGAAATGCCAGACCCAATGCCTCTCCAGCACTCTCCAACTGATGCAGGAGATCTGCCTTGACTCCTGCAAGGGAAGCCCCCAGAGAGAAGCAAAAACGGATCATCGCCGCAGTCTTCCGCCCATGGATCCAGGGAAGAAGTTCCTCTTCGGGAAACGAAGGAATCGGCTCCATGTCTGCAGCCTGCCCTCCCACCAGTTCTGTCATTCCGGCCATACGGGAAAAGCGATTGATGATCTCCAGGGACGAAGTCTTGTCCAGACTGGCATGAGAAAGAGCTCTCGTGAGAGACTCAAAAGCGAGTGCCTGCAATGCGTCGCCAGCAAGAATCGCCATGGCCTCTCCGAACTGCCGATGACAACTTGCCTGCCCCCTTCGATAATCGTCGTTATCAATCGCCGGCAAATCATCATGGATGAGCGAATAACTGTGGAGGCATTCCACGGCTGCTGCTGCCGGCAACAGCGATTCACCGGGATCCTCCCCGAGAAGGGAAACGGCCTGAACCAGTCGGGGGCGAAGTCTTTTACCGGGAGAAAGGAGCGAATAGGTCATCGCTGCGTGAAGGGTCGGGTGAGACATGGAGACGGGTCCAAGAAGTCCGGAAAGGTAGTTTTCAAAGTCTGCAAGAAATGCGGTGTGCTCACTCATGAGGCCGGCTCCTGCCTGTCTGCCTGAGCCAGGCCTCATAGGTGTTCCTCATCAGCTGGGCAATGGTCATGGGGCCGACGCCCCCGGGAACCGGGGTCATTGCCGAAACATGGCCGTCCATTCCCTCTGGGTTGCAATCACCGACCAGCCGGTAGCCGCTCTTCTTGCGAGGATCTTCCATCCGGTTAATTCCCACATCCAGAATCACAGCACCCTTTTTGACCATCTCCTTGTCAAGAAAATGAGCCTTGCCGATGGCCGCCACAAGGATATCCGCCCTGCGAGTAATCTCTGCAAGATTCTTACTTCGACTGTGACAAATCGTAACGGTTGCATCGCCAAAGCTGTGCTTTTCAAGAAACAGAAGAGCCGCAGGTTTTCCGACAATAAGGCTCCGCCCAAGAATGACAACTTCCTTGCCTCGGGTTTCAATTCCCTCGCTCCTGAGAAGCTCCACGATTCCCGCAGGGGTACAGGGGCGGGGAGCTTCTTCAGAACTCAGGAGGCGACCAAGATTATGAGGATGGAAACCATCAACATCCTTCTCGGGATCCAGAGCGCTCATCGCTTCTGAATCACTGAGGCCAGTAGGCAATGGCAGTTGCAGAAGGATGCCATGAACCAGAGAATCCTGGCTAAGCTCTCTGAGATTTCGATTCAGTTCACCTTGAGAGCAGTCATCAGGGAGGTGAAGATGTCTTGACCGAATCCCCGTTTTCGAACAGGCAGCAATCTTGTTTCGAATGTAAACCGAACTGGCCGGATCTTCTCCCACCTGCACCACCGCCAGGCCGGGCTTCTCTTCTTCGTTCTCCAGTGCGGAGGCTATGTCTGCAAGAATTCTGTCTCGAAGTGCCTTGCCATCCAGGAGTATCATGGCGAGTCCTCCAGGGGGAGATCCACGGTTTCAATGGAAAGGGCTTTCGCGCTGGAGAGATCGATGTCCAGGAGGACGCCCTGAAGGCGAAGACCGCCCTTGGCCACCTCAAATCGGTGAGGGGTTTGAAGAAGGAAGCGTGGAAGAACGCTTTCTTCCTTCATTCCGATCACACTGTCATGAGGCCCGGTCATCCCGGCATCACAGAGAAAAGCGGTCCCTCGCTGAAGGATACGGGCATCGGAGGTTTGAACATGGGTATGAGTGCCGATGACAGCACTCACACGACCATCAAGATAGCGGGCCAAGGCGACCTTTTCACTACTGGCCTCTGCGTGAATATCGACAAAGACGGGGCCTTCCAGCTTGGCGAGAACCTTGTCAGCAAGCCGAAAGGGGCAAGAAAGTGCTTGCATAAATACCCGACCCTGAAGATTCAGAATGTGAAAGAACTGGCCGTCAGCTAGTGGCAGGGAATGGAGGCCGCTACCAGGATTATCCTCCGGGTAGTTATGAGGGCGAAGGACCCGATCATCCTCGTCCAGAAGGGCCACCCCTTCTTTCTGATCCCAACTGTGGTTTCCACCCGTCAGGACTTGAGCCCCGGCATCAAAGATCTCTCTGGCGACGGACCGCGTGAGTCCACCACCACCAGCAGCATTCTCGGCATTGGCAATCACGAGATCCGGCTTCCGCTGATCAATGAGAAGGGGAAGGAAATGGCGCAATACCTTACGGCCCGGAGACCCCATGATATCCGCAAGGAAGAGGACTCTCATTCTTCACCTGCACCTTTGCTTCGGGCAGAAAAGCGACGAAGGGTCGTGGAGAGTTCCTGGACAGAAAAATTCCCCACTCTTGGCCGTGTGAGAGAATAGACTTGGGCCTTCTAACAAAGTGGATGATCTCACGCAAAGCTCGGGAATCTCGAGAGCTCCCTTTCCTTTCCGGTATTTGATCTTCCAAGGCCGATGTGTTGGCTCAAATACTTACTTCCCACACGAACCAGGTAGGGAATTAAACCAAGTATACCAGCTTCCTTATCAGGGAGCAAGTGAATGTCACTCTTCCAGGCCTTCAAAGAGTTTGAGGAGTCTGCCGGTGTCTTCCGGGTTTGCCACGACCCCGTCTTCCTCGACTCCGCTACTGCGAAACATCTCGTCAGCGATGTTGAAGGCCGCAAGAATCGCGATCCGAGTCGGGGAAATATGATGCCCGCCTTTTGCAATGGAACGCATCGTCTGATCCACGTAATCGGCAATCCCCTGGATGTATTTTTCATCCGCATCGCCTCGCACCCGATACTGGTTTCCATAGATCGTGACCTTGACAGCGCGCGCGGTATCTTCCTGGCTCATCGCTCTCCTAGAGGTTCAATTCGTCCAGTTTCCCCAGAAGGGAATCTACCTTGTTCCTGAGCTTATTCACATCGAGATCAGAACCCTTACTGACAGGTTGCTTCCCCATCCGGGCCACGGTCTTCGTCAGGGCGGCCTTTTCCTTCTCCAGAACCTTCATGCGTTTCTGAAGTTCGCTGTTTTCCGATTTCAGGTCAGCGATCTTGTCGATGGCACGGGTGATCTTGTCTTCGAGCAATTGGAAACTCGTCGTCTCTGCCACGATTCACCTCTTGAGCAATCAGGATCTCAGGTCTACACCCAGTGTGTCTTTCAGCGTCTTCAGAATCTTCCGGATCTGGCGATCCACTTTCTCATCCTGAAGCGTTCCATCCTTCGAGCGGAACCTCAAACGAACGGCGCAACTTCTTGTACCTTCAGGGATGCCACGGCCAGAGTATACGTCAAAGAGGTAGAGGTTTTCCAAGCTTTTTCCCCCTTTTTCCTTAATCACCTTCTCGACGGCTTCCCAGCGTAGAGACTCCGGGAGAATCAGTGCCAGATCCCTGCGAAGTGGCGGATACGAGGGAATCTCCTGATGAGCAGGATGTGAATGTTCCTCCTCCAGAATCTTCTCCAGAGAGAGGTCCATCCAGTAGATCGTCAATTTCTGCTTGAGATCCGAGAGAAGGGAAGCCCGAAGCAGTCCCCCCTCTCCAAGCCTGGCACCTTCTGAACCGATAATCCGGAAACCCTGCCCGGGCGCAAAGAAGCTCTCCCCGCTCTCGTATTCCACACTGACAGGAACTCCCAGGGAACGGAAGAGAGAGAGGGTGATCCCGAGCAGATCGCTGGAGTCAAAGGCCTTACTCTTTTCGCTCCAGTGTTCGGGAGCGCGAAGTCCCGTGGCAAGAAGGGAAAGGTGTTCCGGCTCCTCCGGCAACTTCTCTTCCCCGGCGAGATAGACTCGAGACAGTTGATAGAGTCGTAACTGGTCTTCATCCCGATGAACATTGAGTTTCAGAACATCGAGCATTCCGGGAAGAAGACTGCTGCGCATCTTCTCATTGAAACTGACCAGAGGATTTCGGAGAGTGACCAAAGAGCGTCGAGGATCCTCTGCGGGAAGTTTCATCTGGTCCAGGCTTCGCTCATCCATGAAACTGCTGGTCATCAATTCCGTGAAAGAGAGCCCGGTCATGGCTCTGTGGATCCTGTCCCGAAGCTTCTCTCTCTTGCTCTTCGAGGAATGCATCTGGTTGCTTTGCAGATTTTCCTCAGGAAGAGATCCGTATCCGTATAGCCGGGCAACTTCTTCAATCAGGTCGATTTCCTCCAAAAGGTCTCTCCTGAAAGAAGGAACCTTTACTCTCAAATCGTCTCCCTCCACTTCTGAAGGAATCTGAAAACGCAGAAGAAGGTTGGCAAGTTTCCCGCAATCCAGATCCAGGCCCAGAAGAGTCTTCACCCGGGATCGACGAAGGAGGATGACCTTCTCTTCCGGTTTCTCTGGTTTGAGATCCGTAACCGCTCTCGACAGACGCCCCCCTGCGATGTCCAGAATCAGGCGACTGGCGCGGGAACTGGCAAAGTCTGTCATCTCGAAGTCAGCCTGCCGCTCGAAACGATAGGAGGAATCCGTGCTCATGTCATGATGCTTGCGGGTAGCACGAATACGGGACGCATTGAAGCAAGCGCTCTCAAGAACCAGGTCCTCACTCGACTCAGATACTCCGGAGTTCAGGCAACCCATCACCCCTGCGAGGGCTACGGCAGAAGTTCCGTCTGTAATCAGAAGATCTTCAGGGCGGAGTTGAATGTTCTCCTCCTCCAGCGTGACGGCCTTTTCCCCCTTCTTCGCGAAACGCACCTTAATGCAGTCTCCCTCCAGATTCTTCCTGTCAAAAGCATGTAGAGGGTGACCCGTCTCATGAAGGACATAGTTCGTGATATCCACCACATTGTTGATGGGGCGAAGGCCGATAGCCTGCAGGCGTTCCCGCATCCATTCCGGGCTTTCTGCGATGGTGACTCCCGAGATCGTTCTGGCAATGTAGCGGGGACAAGCCTGAGCAGCTGCGATCTCTACGGGGAAGGGAGTACTGTCTTCCAGCAAATCCTCGGGGATCTCTCTCTCAGGAATACGCAGCTCTCTTTCATAGAGAGCTGCGACTTCGCGTGCCACGCCAAGATGGCCAAGCTGGTCGGGCCGGTTCGGTGTTACATCGATGTCCAGAATCCAGTCCTCGCACCCGAAGATATCCGACAGAGGGGTGCCTGCCGCAGGACCGGCCTCCATTTCCAGAATCCCTTCATGTTCCAGACCTAGCGCCATTTCCTGGCTCGAACAGATCATTCCCTCCGACTTCACTCCCCGCAACTTTGTCTTCTTGATGCGACTTCCGTCCGGAAGATGACGCCCAGGCAGGATCACGGAAACGGTCAGACCCTCCCGGACATTCGGTGCGCCGCAGACAATCTGTTTGCTTTCCTCCTCCCCCACGTCGACAGAGCAAACAGTCAGCTTGTCCGCATCCGGGTGGCGGTCGCAGGAGAGAACCTTTCCGACACATAATTCCGAGAGAGGATTACCCCGATGAGTAAGGGATTCCACATTAAGGCCCAGCATGGTGAGATCTTCGGCGAGTTTCTCGGGAGATTCGGGGATGTCCACGTAGTCGCGCAGCCAGTTCATACTGATAAGCATGCGTCTCCTAAAACTGGGAAAGAAAGCGGATGTCGTTCTCCAGGAAGAGGCGAATGTCACGGATTCCATGACGCAACATGGCCAATCGCTCTATTCCCATGCCGAAGGCAAAACCAGTGTAACGTTCAGGGTCGTAGCCGGAAGCAGTCAGGACATTCGGGTGAACCATTCCGGCTCCCATGATTTCAATCCAGCCGGAATCACCACAGACGCGGCATCCGGAACCGTGGCACGCGAAACAGGTCATGTCCGCCTCTGCACTGGGCTCCGTGAAGGGGAAGAAGTGAGGGCGGAACCTCATCTCTGTATCCGGTCCAAAAAACTCCCGGGCAAAACGGGTAAGAGAGGTAATTAAATCCCCCATCGAAACGCCTTCATCCACATAGAGTCCCTCCAACTGGTGAAACTCCGCTGCATGGGTGGCATCGATAGCTTCATTGCGAAATACGCGTCCGGGGATCACGATCCTCACAGGCGGATCCTGCTCCTCCATGGTTCTTACCTGCACCGGGCTTGTATGAGTCCGGAGAAGAACTTCGTCATCCACGAAAAAGGTGTCCTGAAGGTCTCGTGCAGGATGGTCATCCGGGAAATTGAGGGCCTGGAAATTGTAGTAGTCCAGTTCCACTTCCGGCCCCTCAGCCACCGAGAAGCCCATTCCGCGGAAGATGTCAATGATCTCCTCCATCGTGGAGGAAAGAACATGGCGCCTACCAATCCAGGGCTCGCGGGCAGGCATACTTGGATCGAATCCAGGGGGGACTTCTTCTTCTGCGGCGCGGTGAATCTCGCCCTTCCGCTGCTTCAGAGCGGATTCAACCTGAGAACGAAAATCGTTAATCGCCTTGCCGGCGGCAGGGCGTTCTTCGGAAGGCAGGGATCCCAGACGGGAAAAGAGGCCCTGCAAGAGCCCCTTTTTCCCGAGGTAGGAGATTCGGAATTCCTCCAGAGACTCTTCGTCCCTGATGGTCTCCAGATCTTCTGGAAGGTGTTCCTTCAGGCGGAGAATATCCTGTTCCACGAGGTCTCCTAGCTTGCTTTGGACAACTCCGTCTGGATCTTCTCTGTGAGTTTCGCAAAGGCGGGAGCGTCGTTGACCGCCATTTCCGCCAACTGCTTCCGGTCGATTTCGATGTTGAGTTTCTTCAGGCCATCGATGAAACGACTGTAACTGATTCCATTCAGATTCGCGGCCGCATTGATGCGAACAATCCAGAGACGACGGAACTCGCGCTTACGGGCTCTGCGATCACGGTATGCGTAGGCTCCGGCGCGATTGACGGCTTCGGTGCCAAGGCGAACACTGCTTTTTCTCTTTCCGTAGTAGCCCTTTGCCCGGGAGAGAATCCTCTTCCTGCGAGCTCGCGAGGCAACGTTGTTAATCGAGCGGGACATGAAATACCTCGTTCCTGCTAAAAGCTTAAGCTTCGAGAATCATCTTCCGAATACGGTCGGCATCACCGGAAGAAGCCAGAGTGGCTTCACGCAATCCGCGCTTCCGCTTCGTCGATTTCTTGGTAAGGATGTGGGATCCGAAGGCCTTATGACGGCGGACTTTCCCACTCCCGGTCGTTCTGAAACGCTTCATCGCGCCACGACGACTTTTCATCTTGGGCATTCTGTCTTCCTCCTGTGCTATTCCTGATCGCTGGATTCGGGACTCTGTTCCCCGACTTCCGGGGACTTCGCCTTCACGAGTTCACCAGAATCATCCTTGGTCGCTTTCCGCCCACCCTCGGCTTCCGGGATCGGTCCGAGGATCATCACCACGTTCCGACCTTCCTGCTTGGGCGGGTGTTCTACAATTGCAAGGTCCTTGAGGTCATCAAGGATCCTCTCCATCGTCTTCATTCCGAATTCCATATGAGAGAGTTCTCTCCCCCTGAAACGAAGAACGACCTTCACCTTGTCACGATGGCCCAGAAAACGCAGAATATTCCGAACCTTGAAACGATAATCGTGCTCATCGGTCTTCGGGCGAAACTGAACTTCCTTCAAAGCTGCCTGATGAAGCTTTTGCTTCTGACGGGCCAGCTTGGCTTTCTTGCTCTGTTCGTACTTGTACTTCCCGTACTCCATGATTCTGCAGACGGGAGGACGAGCATTCGGTGAGACCTCCACAAGATCCAATCCACGGCTTCGGGCCATGTCGAGGGCCACTGAGGTTGCAATCACCCCAAGCTGGTTTCCCTCTTCATCCACAAGACGAACCTCCGAGATTCGTATTCTGGTATTCACCCTCAGTTCCTGATTGTCCTTCTTTCCGGGTCTGATGTGAGCCACCTCCTGGCATGAAAAAAAGGGGAGTAAAGACAAACTCCCCCTCTCGGGTAATTCTGACACTGGGGAGCTCGTGAAACGGCTTCCAGGTGAGAGGGGTCCTCTGCTTTCCCTAATTCAATTGTGATTCAATCTAGGCTTTCTCGCGGATCTCGTCAAGGGCTCTTGCCGTGAAGTCCTGAAGGCTGAAGCTGCCCAGATCTCCCTCCTTCTTACTTCGAACCGTGAGATTGCCTTCTTCCATTTCCCGGGAACCCAGGATGAGCATGTAGGGAATCTTCTGAAGTTCCGCCATTCGAATCTTGTAGCCGAGCTTCTCATCACGGGTGTCCAGTTCCGCCCGGATTCCCGCAGCCAGAAGAGCGTCGGTCACCTGTTTACCGTAATCCAGGAAATGCTCACTAAGAGGGAGGATCTTGGCCTGAACGGGAGCCATCCATAGCGGGAACTCTCCGCCGTAGTGTTCCGTCAATATCGCAATAAAGCGTTCAAGCGATCCGAGCAGGGCACGATGGATGATGTAGGGAGAGTGGTGCTGGCCGTCCTCTCCCACATACTGGACATTGAATCTGCGGGGCAGATTGAAGTCGAACTGGATGGTGGTAGTCTGCCAGGAGCGGCCGAGAGCATCGCGCAACTTCATGTCGATCTTCGGACCGTAGAAGACAGCCTCCCCTTCCATGCGGGTCACCTCAAGACCAACTTCCTCAGTGGCCTGAAGGAGTGATGCTTCCGCAGCTTCCCATTCCTCGTCCGTGCCGATGTACTTTTCCTTGTTCCCGGAATCTCGCACACTCAGTTCTGCGCGAAACTCCTCGAAGCCAAAAGCTCTCTGAAGGTCTCGGGAAAATCTGATCAATTCGCTTACTTCACTCAGCAGATCTTCCGGGCGGCAGAAAATGTGGGCATCATCCTGAGTGAAACCGCGCACTCGCATCAGTCCGTGCAAGGTTCCACTTCTCTCATAGCGATATACGGTGCCCAACTCGGCAAGACGAAGCGGAAGATCGCGGTAGCTCTTCAGGTCATTCTGGAAAACCAGAATGTGGCCCGGGCAATTCATCGGTTTGAGAACGTAGGTCTGTTCATCCTGCTCAAAGGTGTACATGTTCTCGGCATAGAAATCGAGGTGACCACTGGTTCGCCAGAGGTCTCCCTTAAAAATGTGCGGGGTCATGACCATCTGGTAGCCTCGGGAGCGGTGTTCCTCTTTCCAGAAGTTCTCGATTTGCTCCCGAAGAACGGTTCCCTTGGGGAACCAGAAGGGAAGTCCACCTCCCGCTTCTTCCACGATGCCGTAAAGCCCCAGTTGAGGACCAAGGCGGCGGTGGTCTCTCCGCTCTGCTTCTTCCAGTCGCTTCAAGTGTTCCTCGAGGTCACTGGCCTTAAACCAACAGGTGCCGTAGATCCTCTGAAGCTGTTCCCTTGACTCGTCCCCCTTCCAGTAGGCGCCTGCAATACTCTGCAAACGGAAGGCCTTCAGTAAAGAAGTGTCGGGAATGTGCGGACCTTCACAGAGGTCGGTGAAGGAACCGATCTCATAGAAGGAGATCTCCGCGTCTTCGGGAAGATCCGAAACGTGTTCGACCTTGAATGGCTGATTGTCGCCCTGAAAGAACTCACGGGCTTCCTCTCGAGAACGAAGTGACTTGACGAAGGGAATCTTCTGTTTCGCAAGGGCCTTCATCCGTTTTTCAATTTCGCCGAGGTCATCCGGCACCAGGGTGCGATCAAGAAGGATGTCGTAGTAGAAGCCGTTTTCTACATCGGGCCCGAAAGCGAATTGAACGCCGGGATAGAGTTCCTGAATCGCACAGGCCATGAGGTGGGCGGCACTGTGGCGTAATACGGCGAGGCTCTCTTCGTTCCTGTTCGTAAGAACCCGGAACTCACCCCCTTCCCTGATCATGGAATGGCGATCCAGAATCCTGCCATCCAGACTGATGGCGACGGCCTGCCTCAAGAGACCCTCACTGATCGATGCAATCGCCTCATCAACAGGGAGAGGAGCTTCCTTCTCAAGAACGCTTCCATCGGGAAGCCGGAGTTCAATCTGCATCACGAATTCCTCTTCTTCACAGGGATGCGATGAATCTACCCATTTCGGGAAAGAATGCACCATAAAAAAAGGCCGGGATTCCCGGCCGGGTGGGCGATACTGGACTTGAACCAGTGACCTCTTGCGTGTCGAGCAAGCGCTCTAGCCAACTGAGCTAATCGCCCTGATGTGAATGGATATAGACAAGAGAAGGGCGCTTGTCAAGACGGGATCAGGAAGGAGCCTGCACGGACTCCCCCACAACCCGAAGTTCGGGAGAGCTTTCCTTGTGGAACTCCACCATTCCATCCTTCTTGCGAATGTTCAGAAGGAGGTGGTCGCCGTAGCGAACCTGTCCAGTGGAAACCAGATTCGCCATGGGATAGACGAGAAAGCGCTCAATGGCCCTCTTCAGATGGCGGGCTCCATAGCGTTGGTCGTAGCCCTCTTCAATGAGGAGATCCTTGACCCGTGCACTGACGTCAAAGGAGAACTTGACATCACCAGCCGCTTGCATGATCCGTCTCCGCAGTGAATCAAGTTCGATGTCCAGGATTCTGCGGACATGGTCTTCCGTCAGATTCCTGAACACTACCGTATTGTCAATCCGGTTGAGAAACTCAGGGCTGAACTTCCTGCGAGCTGCTTCCATCACCGTTGTGTAGACACGCTGGTCCAACTGTTCCGGTGAGCCGCCACGATAGGTCTCGGTGAAACCGATCCCCCCTTCAATCATCTTCTCGATATTCCCGGCGCCAATGTTCCCGGTCATGAAGATCACCGTGCGCGTCATGTCCACTTCCGTATTATCACCGAGCGTCAGTCTTCCCTTGTCGAGGATTCCCAACAAAAGACTCCAAAGTGTGTCAGAAGCCTTTTCAATTTCATCAAAGAGCAGAAAGGTGAGGTCGAGCTCCGGAGTGCGGTAACGCTCCAGGTTGCCTTGAGAAAAATAGGGAGTGGTTTCCCGATGACCAAGATATCCGGGAGGGGAGCCAATCAGGCGGCTGATCTCATGACTGTGGGCATACTCCGCACAGTCAATCTTCAGAACAGCATTGGAAGTGCCGAACAGGATCTCACTGGCCGCTTCAATGATTCGTGTCTTTCCACTACCGGTAGGACCCAGAAAGAGAAAGTTGCCAATGGGCCTGTCCGGGGGATAGAGCCCTGCAAGGTAGACCTGATACAGTCTGGCAATTCTCGAGATCGCCCGATCCTGCCCTACGATTCTCTCCTTGAGCTTGCGCTCAAAGCGCTCCGCTGCCAGAGACTTCTTCCCGGGGTCAAGAGACTTTTTCTGGGCGCGGGCCATCCGGTTCCTCCTTGCAACGCATCCTGCCTCAGGGTTTGCAAGGATATTGCCAAAGGGCAGAGAGGGCTGCCACGCTCCACGAAACCACTTCATGATACGTGCGTATTGCCTTGATAATGCAAGACCTACAGAACGGACACAAAGAAATGCCCGGAGCCAGGCTCCGGGCGCTAAACCTATGGCATTGTTGAGAATCCAGCCAATGTGAGAAAGATATTCCTCCTGCCAGGGAGGGAATCCTCGCTATTTCTCGTCCACTACCTCGAAGTCGGCGTCCACGGCCTCTCCCTCGCCAGTGCTTGCCTCCTCCCTGGAAGAAGGAGGAGCCTCCGCAGACTCTTCCTCCGTCGAGGCTTCCTTACTGGCTTCCTCATAGAGTTTTTGGGAGAAGGCATGGAGTTCCTTGTTCAAGGCTTCGCTTGCCTGATCAATTGCCTCCTTATCCTCTCCCGCTGCTGCTGATTTCAAGTCGGAGACCAGGCCTTCCATCGTTGCCTTCATGGACTCATCCACCTTGTCCTTGTTCTCCTCCAGCTGCTTCTCTGTCTGATAGGCAAGGGCTTCCGCGTTGTTTTTCGCATCGATGAGTTCCCTCTTGGCCCGATCTTCATCGGCATGGCTTTCCGCATCCTGAACCATGCGATCGATTTCAGAATCATCAATCCCGCTGGAAGCCTGAATCTTGATGCTCTGCTCCTTGCCGGTCGCCTTGTCCTTGGCACTGACGGAGAGGATGCCATTTGCATCAATGTCAAAGGTCACCTCAATCTGGGGAATGCCGCGAGGAGCCGCAGGAATCCCGGCCAACTGAAAGCGGCCAATCGACTTGTTGTCCGAGGCCATCTCCCGCTCACCCTGAAGGACATGGATGTCCACCGTGTCCTGGTTGTCCGCGGCCGTGGAGAAGATCTGGCTCTTGCGTCCGGGAATCGTCGTATTCCGGTCAATCAGGCGGGTCATCACGCTGCCGAGCGTTTCGATCCCGAGACTGAGAGGAGTAACATCGAGCAGGATGACATCCTTCACGTCTCCCGCCAGAATTCCTCCCTGGATTGCGGCACCCAGAGAGACCACCTCATCCGGATTTACATTGCGACTGGGTTCCTTGCCGAAGATTTCCTTGACCTTGTTCTGAATCGCAGGGATTCGGGTAGATCCTCCCACCAGAACAACCTCATCGATATCGGAGGGGCTGACGCCGGCATCCTTGATAGCCTGCTTGCAGGGATTCTGGGTGCGAAGGACAAGGTCAGAAACCAGGCTCTCAAACTGCGCGCGACTCAAACTCACATTCAGGTGCTTGGGTCCTGTGGCATCCGCCGTGACAAAGGGGAGATTGATGTCTGTCTGGGTTCGGGTGGAGAGTTCCCTCTTTGCCTGCTCAGCGGCCTCCTTCAGTCGCTGAAGTGCCATGGGGTCAGCGGAAAGATCAATGCCCTCCTGCTTGCGGAACTCCTCATTCAGCCATTCAATCAGAACCTGATCAAAGTCATCGCCGCCGAGGTGGGTATCGCCATTCGTGGACTTGACTTCAAAGACGCCATCTCCGAGTTCCAGAATTGAGATGTCAAAGGTTCCCCCTCCAAGGTCGAAGACCGCAATTGTACGATCTCCCACTTTTTCAAGACCGTAGGCGAGGCTCGCTGCGGTAGGCTCGTTGATGATTCGCTTTACATCGAGTCCTGCGATCTTGCCCGCATCCTTGGTCGCCTGACGCTGTCGGTCATTGAAGTAGGCAGGGACCGTGATCACCGCTTCCGTCACCGTTTCTCCCAAGTACTCTTCCGCGGTTTCTTTCAGGCGGCGTAAAATCTGGGCACTGATTTCCGGAGGACTGGTCTCTTCGCCTTCCAGCTTGATCTGGACGTCCCCGTTTGTGCCCTTGAGGACCTCATAGGGAACTTCCTTGATTTCCTGGGCAACTTCGCTGTACTTCCGGCCCATAAAGCGCTTCACCGAGTAGACGGTATTCGTGGGGTTCGTGACAGCCTGACGCTTTGCCAACTGTCCCACAAGGCGATCTCCCTCAGCACTCATGGCGACAACACTTGGCGTAGTACGATTCCCCTCACTGTTCGGGATGATCTTGGGCTCTCCACCCTCAATCACCGAGACGCAGGAGTTGGTGGTTCCCAAGTCAATTCCAATGATCTTAGCCATCTGATTTTCTCCTTGGATTCAGTTCCTTCGTTCCATTAGAAGATTCATGCCAGACTTCCGGAAATAGCGAGGGCTTCTAAGGCACTGGTTTATCGTCAGTTACAGAGCCAGCCCTGCGCAGCCCCAGAGGAGGCTCCCTAGAGCACTGCCAATGTGTCATGATACTGCCAAAGTAAGCTGCGAGCTTGGCGGAAGCTGTCATGAAGAGGCAAGCCTCCGTGGAAAGCCGTTGCCAGCCTTCCCGGGCGCGGCTACATTGCGAGAGGAGGTGGGCCTTGAGATTCCCCTACTGGACCCCCGGACTCTTGGGAGTCCGCTGGGTGGATCATTTCAGAAAAACCGACTCTCTGGAGCTCTGGCCGGAGTTGATGGAGAGTCAATGGAAGAGCCCCGCAGAGCTGCGACAGGACCAATGGTCAGCGTTTCTGAAATTGCTCTCCCATGCCACCGCCCAAGTCCCCTACTACAGACGGATCTTTCGGGAGAGAGGACTCCATCTGCGGGATTTCCAGTCGCCAGAAGACCTTCACCGCCTACCCATCCTCACCAAGGAGATCATTCGAGAGGAAGGCAAGGGCATGCTTGCGGAGAACTTCCCTGACTGGCAGGCACGGCCCAAAGCCACCAGTGGCTCCACGGGAGTCTCCCTTCATTTTTTTCTGGATCGACTCAGCCACGGGCACCAATGGGCCTCCATCTGGCGGGCCTGGTCACTTGCCGGGTTTCGCCCGGGTGATCGCTGGGCCATGCTATCCGGTGGAGCCCTGGTTCCCGGCCGTTCAAACTTCCGTCAGAGAGGCTATACTTGGCTTAACGGCGCCATTCAACTTCCCTCCTATCGCCTGAACGATCTTGAGTTTTCCCGCTTTCACTCGATCCTGCAGAATAATCCCCTCTCTCTTCTTTACGCGTACCCCAGCAATCTTCGACTCTTCGCCCGCTGGCTACAGGAGAGGGGGCACAAGCTTCCCCTGAAGGCCTGCATTACGACCAGTGAGCTCCTTCTTCCTCAGTGGAGGAAAGAGATAGAGGAGGGAAGCGGAGTCCCCGTCTTTGACACCTACGGAAGCAATGATGGCGGCCTGATTGCCTTTGAATGTGAAGAGAAACAGGGTCACCACCTGAACATGGAAGGGAACCTTCTGGAGGTTCTCGATTCTGATGAGCAGGCCTCGCCTGAGGGAGAGACAGGCAAGGTAGTGTCGACCAACCTGCTGAACTTTGCCATGCCCTTCATCCGCTATGAACTCGGCGACCGGGCAAGTTTGAATCAAAGTCCCTGCGCTTGCGGGCGCGGACTGGACCGTGTGGCTTCCGTAGAAGGGAGAATGAGGGATTTTATCCAGACACCCGAAGGAGCTTACCTTCACGGCACCCTCTTCAATCAACTTCTTCTGCCCATTGACTGGATTGAGATCTATCAGGTTGTTCAGAAAGAGCGAGAGCGACTGACACTGCGACTCGTGACCTCCAGAAAACCCAGTGGTATGGAGGAAGCCCAACTGATCGAATCCATTCAGAATAGTCTGGATTCCAGCATCCGAATTGAAATTGAGAGGGTCGAGGAAATCAAGAGAAGCAGCGCAGGCAAGTACCGAATGGTACTCTCTCATCTTGATGACTAGCAAAAGGAAATGCCCGCTTCCGCAGGCACTTCATTCAGGATTCTAGTATAAGTGCCGGAGGTCAGACTTGAACTGACACGGCCAAAGGCCAGGGGATTTTAAGTCCCCTGCGTCTACCAGTTCCGCCACTCCGGCAGAAAATAGGGAGGCGGCACCCGGATTCGAACCGGGGATAACGATTTTGCAGACCGTCGCCTTAAGCCCCTTGGCTATGCCGCCTCGAATCCATTCGCCACCTCCGAAGGAGGCCAGGAGCGGGAAACGAGATTTGAACTCGCGACAACTACCTTGGCAAGGTAGAGCTCTACCGCTGAGCTATTCCCGCTAATGCTATAGATTAAGTACAAAAGCCCCTGCCTGTCAAGAGAACCGGATCAGGGGTGAAAGATCCACGCATCGGGGTATCCCCGGGTCACCAACTCCGCTCTCAACTTCAGCGCCTCTTCCTTTTCTGCAAAGCCACCGGTCAGTACCTTGTAGTGAGGATCCAGAAAAAAGACCCGGACAGGTCCCTGCAGCTTTGATTCCGCAGAACGAGCCATCGCAAGGGCCTTCTCTTTCGAACTGCTGGCAAAGAGTTGAACCCAGAAGAGCTCCTCAGTCTTTTCCTCCACAGCTACCGGGCTAATCTCTTCCTGTATTTCCATGGGAGGATCGGCAATAGACACCGTTTCCTCGGTCTCCTCGGGAAGCTCGGGTTCTTCCACTACTGGCTCAAAGACCGGAGCCAGAGGCGGGAGATCTGCTTGAGCCTCGGCAGAAGTTTCCCCTGCATAGCGATCCCCTTCACTCAGAAAGTCGTAGGACAGGGTATCCGGAGCTGCGCTAATCTCTTCGACAACGGGGGCTTCTTCCGAAGTGTTCACCACTTCCTTTGGCGTACAGGCTGACAAGAAGGCCAGCAGCAAGATCACAAGAACTGTTAGAATTCTCATTTCACTCTCCCTTTTCTTGAGGGTAATCAGGGAAACGGATCCGGGCAAGAATTATGATCCCAATTCGCGATAGAGTTCCAGAACCATTTTCAGGACCACCCGAGGGTGATACTTCTCTCGTGCCATGTCATAGGCCGAACGCCCCACTGCGATGGAGGCCTCCCGATCGGCTGACCAGCGGCCAAGGGTTTCCAGCAAAGAGTCCTTATTCCCGGCCTCAAAGAGCCAACCGCTCTTGCCCTCCACCACCATCTCCGGCACACCCCCAATCCTGCTTGCGAGAACCGGACGGCCCAGAGCCATGGATTCCAGCACTGAGATCGGAGCATTTTCGTACCACTCACTGGGAAGGATGGTTCCATCAGACTCCAGAATCCTCTGGGGAACCTCTTCCCTGCCAATTCTGCCAAGAAAGCGAACCCGGTCTCCCAAGCCCAGTTCTGCGGACAGTTCCCTCAGTGATGGCTCAGCGGGCCCATCTCCTGCCAAACTCAAACGAAGAGGAAGTTGCTCTCTTGCCAGAGCCTGAAGAAGAGTGTGAAGCCCTTTCTCCTCACTCATCCGCCCCACCCACAAGAGCTCGGGAAGCTCCTTCCTCGGAGGTTCCACAAATGGACTGTCGAGAATGTGATCGCCAAAAGGGAGGAAATTGGGAAGGTAGCGGACATCCAGCCCCTTGAGCCTTCCCTCCTTCATTCGATCCCGGTAGAATCGGCTGGGAGCAGTAAAGACACTGACTCCCTCTTCATAACTGCGCAAGAAGCGATGCAGGCGATCCTCCAACCAGAGAACCAGACTGGCCGGAAGACTCTCTCCCCAGCAGCGATGAGCCAGAAGAGGAAGGTTGGCTTTTCCCGGGCACTCTTCACAGATCTTCCCCTGACGAAGAAAAGAATAAGTCGGACAAAGCAGTTTGAAATCATGAAGAGTGAGGATCACCGGAATCGAACGGTCTTTCAGAGGGCGAAGGATCGAGGGTGATAGTTGATGGTAGATGTTGTGGAGATGAGCAATCTGCGGGCGATAGTGATCCAGCGTGAGCTCCAGTCCCCGGCGAGCCTCCAGGCCGTAGATGGTTCTCAGGGCTTCTCGAGCCATTTGAAGAGTTGAGCGATCTTCATGGTAATCCACTTTCGACGGAAAGTTCGACTGCTCATCACAGAGGTTCCGCTCATCCTGCATTCCGAAAAGGCCGACCTCATGGCCTGCTTCTTCCAGTAGGTCTTTCAGGCCAAGGCACACCACCTCTGCGCCACCCTTGGGATAGAGAAACTTGTTTGCCTGCAGGATCCTCATCCACTGTCTCCCAGGCCGAGAAGGCACTGATGGTATTCATCCAGAAAACGTTCCGGCGAGAATTCGCGGAGGATCTCCTCAGAACACCGCTGTCGATGTTCTGCTGTCCAATCCTCCGAGAGCCAATGATGAAGCTGTCGGGCCCAATCAGCAGGATCGTCCCCCGTAAATAGCAGTCCCCGGCGTCCCCCATCCAAAATGGAGGGAACTTCTCCCTTCGGCACCGCTGCCACGCGTGTTCCTTCTGCAAGTGCTTCCACCAGACTCAGAGGTTGTGCTTCTGCTTCACTGGTCATCAGAAATACGTCTAGACCGGCCATCGCTTTACGCACCTGCCTAGTGGATCCTCTGAAATCTACCCATTCGCTGATTCCCAACTCAAGCGCGTAGTGCCGGGTCCTTTCCAGTTCAGGGCCCTCCCCGTAGAGAGAGAGCCGGGAGTTCTGCAAGTGCCGAAACTCGCGAAAGAGCTCCAGCATCCGATCCAGGCGCTTCTGCTCGCGAAAAGCGCAGAGAGTGCCCAGAATCAACTCGTCCCGATCTCCTCGAATCTCTCTCTTTCCCTTCCCCGGATCCGTCAAGGGGTTGGCGATCAGGAAGTCACGGGACTCAGGAATCCCGTCTCCGTAGCGGAGCGTCATTTGATGCCAGGGGCCGAGGAGTACCTTTGACTGGCCCAGACCAAGAAGAGGGCGGCTCATGCGACGGAAAGAGGTGTATCCCGCCTCACTGGGACTGTGAACCGGGATCAGAATGGGGCGAAAACCGCTGATTGCAACGGCAAGGCTCCCCCAGAAGATACAGTCATCGTGATCCTGGATGTAGATCAGGCGGGGAGAGAGCCTTCGGATCAGGGCAAGCAGGCGAAACAGAATGAGCGGGTTTCGCGTGTCCCGGAGGCCCCAGGAAACCAGATCCGTTCCTTCCCCCCGCAGAACTTCCCCGATGGGTCCGGGCTCTTTCAGGGTCAGGATCTTGGGAGATAGTCCACGAGAGCGAAGCCCGCGAAGGAGTTGGGCAAGGACCTTTTCCCCGCCCCCCACCTCGAGAGTCGAGGCAAGAAACAGCAGGTCCCTGGACTGAAGCACTCTATTCCTCAGGAGGGTCGTAGGGGCGGTCCCGCAGGTTTACCGGACAGTCAAGATCATAGACTGAGCCGCGAACTCGTGCCGGATTGCCGAAGACCACGCTGTCGGGAGGAACATCCCGGGTCACCACCGCGCCACTGCCGACCAAGGAACGTGCCCCGATCTTGACCATGGGCAGGATCGTCACATTGACTCCAATCTGGACGGAGTCCTCAATGACCGGACCCTTCATGCACTCTGCGGACTGGGGGCAACCCGGATGAGGATCATTGGCAATCGTTACTCCGGGAGCCATGAAGACCCCATTCCCAATCTCCGTAAACTGAGCCACATAACAGTTCGCGTGGATCTTCACACCGGATCCGATCTTGCACCCGTAATCGATGACCGTGTTATTCCAGATCTGAAAGTGATCCCCGATCTGGTTCTCCTCACGAATCACGACATTGTGCCCGGTTTGCAGGCCCCTTCCCACCGTGATCCCCTGATACAGAACAGAGCCGGAACGGATGCAGGACTCGTCACCGATCGAGGATTCCAGAACTACGTTCTTGCGCCCGGTGCGGTAACCGAGGAGAACCGTGGAATCCAGTTCACAGTTCTCACCAAGAGAAACATGATCCGGGATTTCCGGCGTAATGCTAGACACCACTACCCTCCACAGCCTCGTATTCAATGTTCATTTCCTTGCCGTTTTCCTTCATGGAACGGCAGGCCGTTTCCAGGATTGCCACGACCCGGTGACCCTGGGAAAAACCGGAGATGCAGGAGGTCCCATCCAGGATACAATCCAGGAAGTGCCCGGTTTCCGCCTTCAGGGGTTCTCCCCCGGCCAGCTTCGGGACACTGATGTCGCCGAAGCGGTAGGCAAGCTGGAATTCACCGAAGGTGTCGTAATGAGGATGGACATCGACACCCTTGTCATAGATACGGATCTTTTCGAGAGGGTTTGTGTCATCATAGACCATCATCTTCTTGGAACCAACCACGGTCAGGGAGCGAACCTTGTTCGGGTCCAGCCAACTGACCTGAATGTGGGCGATCCTGTCGTTCGGGTACTGAAGAGTCATAAAGGCAACATCCTCAATTCCCGGCCGAATGAAGCTGCTGCCCACGGCAGTCACCTTTGAGGGTTCCGATTCCATCAGGTAGTTGAAGATCGACAGGTCGTGAGGTGCGAGATCCCAGGCGACATTGATGTCTTCCTGAAAGAGTCCCAGATTCAGACGGCTGGAACGCAGATAGAAGATGTCCCCGATTTCGCCTTCGTCAATCAGCTCCTTGAGCTGAATTACGGCAGGAGAATAGAGAAAGGTGTGGCCCACCATTCCAACAAGACCCTTCTCCGTGGCCTTCCTCTCCATCGCTGCGCTCTCCACGGCGCTGGAGGCCAGAGGCTTCTCGACGAAGACATGCTTCCCCGCGTCCAGAGCCTCCATGGCAAAGGTAAAGTGCGTTGAAACCGGAGTGGCGACCACGATCGCATCCACTTCGGGATCCTTCAGAAGATCCTGATAATTCTCTGTAGTCTGAATCGAAGGGTAAAGACCCTCCATATGCTCCAACCTCTCCCGTGAGAGATCAGCGACCCACTTCACCTCGGAACGATCCTGGTTTACAAAGTTGCGAACGAGGTTGGGTCCCCAGTAACCGCAACCGATGACACCAATACGCAGCATATCATCCTCCATCCGTTGGTCGGTGGCGATTTAGAACGGGATCTGACGATTCGTCAAGGGAATTGCTCAATAAGCGCCGATTCCGAAGAGCACAACAGGAATGGTTCTGAAAATGATCTTCAGATCAAGCAGCAGGGACCAGTGTTCCATGTAGTGGATATCCAGAAGCACCATCTCGTCAAAGGGCACAGAGCTTCGCCCACTCACCTGCCAGAGGCCCGTAATTCCGGGCATTGCATGCATTCGCTGCTTATGCCAGAGTTGGTAGTGATCCACTTCATAGTCGATGGGAGGCCGGGGCCCTACCATACTCATCTCGCCCTTGAGGACGTTGAAGAGTTGGGGAAGCTCATCAAGACTGGTTTTTCTGAGGAACTTTCCAAGGGCAGTCACCCTGGGATCTTCCTTGATCTTGAAGGAAGAGCCAGAGTCCTGACTCCAGGCTCCCCGCACCAGTTTTTGACAGTAATCACGGTGGATGCTGTCGTCGTTATCCAGAGCCATGGACCGGAACTTGTAGAAATTGAAGACGCGACCGTCTAGCCCCACCCGCCTTTGAATGTAGATCGCAGGGCCGCGGGAACTAATAACGACCAACGCGGAGATGAGAAGGAAAAGGGGCGACAGAATTACGACCGAAAGGAAGGCAAAGGAAAAGTCAAAGAAACGCTTTAGAGCGCGTCCCTTTTCATACCTTGAAAAACCCGGGGATCGAGTGACCAGAGTTAGATTGGGGCTTCCCCCCATCACGGCATCCGCCGTAACATTGAGAGCGATCGATTGCTTTTTCAAGCTCGAACTCCTTGAAGCAGGGCTTGGTTGTCACAGCCTGAGCTTGTCTTTCAAACCAACTAGCAAAAGGTCTCGATCGCTTCCCCCTGGTACCCCTTGAAAGATTTCAAGGGCCCTGAGTATAGCAGAAGCATCTGGAAAATGCCATGCGAAAGCCGAATTTATGCTAATATCCAACACTCGGGGATATATACCTTTCATCCACGGTAAGGAGAGTATCAATCTACTCGCCTAGCGAATCTTCATGCGAACCAAGAGGTTCCGGACTCGCCCGGCCCCGCGATCTCCGGGTTCCATATGTGAGAGAACGCCTGCCAGCATGAAGACCAAGATGGCCGGATATTTGGTGAAGAAGACCATGTCAGTCGTAAGTGCCTGCGTATATTGGGTCACGAATACCCCCACAAATACCATGATCTCTACCCGACTCGCAAACTTGTGCCTGGCTCTCCCGGTCAAGAGTCGCCAGATCCGTCGAGTGATGATCACCAGAAGCGACAGATAGGCAATGGTGACCAAAGGTCCACCCTCCGACAAGAATCTCAGGTAGGAGTTGTGGGTAGATTTGATTCCGTGAGCGAATTTCGTGGTAACTGTATCACCCATAAATGTGAAGTACTTGTCGTAGTAGTGACCGAAATTCCCATAGCCACAGCCGAAGAGCGGGAAGGCCTTGGCGATTTCAAAAGTGGTCAGCCAGATATTCCAGCGATCATTGACCGTTCGGACATTCGCAAAGCGCTTGGTAAAGACCTCGCTACCAACGATGTTCTCCCAATTCATGGTGAAGAATAGCAGGAGCAGGAGGATGGCCCAGAACATGATCTTCCTCACGCGCTTTTCCACCACCGCAAGAGTGATTAGCGTTGCCACAAAGCCCATCCAGACACTGCGACGATAACTCCAGAAGATCGTAAAGGTATGGATCACCAGAACACTGAGTGAAAACAGCCGGAACCACAGGCTTCGACTGTTGAGAAAGTGGTAAAAGAAAAAGACAACTCCCCCCACCATTACGGTGCCCAGGGCCGAGGGGCTCGGGAATGGACCCTGGATTCGGTCCGCAATCCCCTCCTCAGCCCAGTAGAGGACACCACTCTTGGTAAAGAGGCTGTGTTCCGTGAAATGCTCATAGAATCCGAATGTCGCTGAATAGAGAGTCACAATGCCCAGCGTCCATATCATGGGACGAATCTCCCGACTGGAAGTAATGAGATTCTTCGCAAGCCCGTAAGCGATAAAGGGGGTGAATATCGAGTCAAAGATCTGCTGCGCAGAATGAATCGGAAAGAAGCTGGCGGAAATCCCGGGAAGCATCAGAAGAACGACCACCATCATGGTCCACTCTGCTGCATCCAGCTTCTGCAGGCGTCTTTGCCCCAAGGCCATTTGCACAACGAGAACCAGAAAGAGAATACTCGCAGCAATCCGGTTGATCGTAAGGTCCGGGATTCCAGCTCCCAGATTGATGCTGACGAAATTCGAGAGAATCGGAGAAGAGCCAATCCAGATCAGGAAAACCAGCATGCTGTTCTTCACAACCGCATAGAAGAGAAAGGGAAGCGCCCCGATCACCAGGATCGGGATTGGATTGCCATACTGAAAGGCAAAGACAAGAAGAATCCCGAGGAAGAGGGAGAGAAATATTACAGGATGCATGAAAGGGAGGCGATCCACCTGATCCCTGAAGGTCGCCTCGCTGCTCAGGATACTGGGCATTTTCTATACCCGTCGGTAGATAAACTCAGGGATCGGATATTGTCTCTTGTTGAAAATGAGCCCGGTCATGGGGATGCCCGCAGTACGGAAACCGTCCGTCATCCGGTTAAGAATCGCACTCTTGGTCGAGCGATAACTTGCGACGATCATGACACTGTCTGCAAGGCCTGCCCACATCTCGCTGTATCGGTCATAGCCTGGCTTGGAGTCGAAGATAACGGCGCGGTAATCGCGAGTGGCAGCATCGCGGAAAGCTCGTGCGCGGTCCGCATTCAGTGAGACGAAATGCCGGTGAGCCTCTCCACAATGAACCGCAGAGAGTCCGGGGAATTCCGTCGAAAAAGGAAAGAGGCGAAAATCGTCCTCTCCCCGCAGATATTCCACTAGACCCAGTTGAGGCATGTCGGGACTGATGGTGATCGAAGGATGAGAAGAGTTCCCGTCTACATAGAGACAGTCCTCCCCCTCTCTCATTGCGATGAAGTAGGCCAGTGCGCGAGCGATGGTGCTGCTGCCCTCCCCTTTCTCCGTGGAGCAAAGATAGAGAAAGGGCCTCTTGTCCTGAAGGAAAGGGCGAATCGACGCATAAAGAGACTCCAGATCCGGGAGTATCCCGCTTGCGAAATGCTCAGGACTGGCGGACTCGCCATTCTTCGGTACAATCAAAAAGTCCTTCAAGACACGACTCCTTAAATCTTGCGGAACGATGTGAAGACAGGAAGACGGGTGTAACGTTCCAGGTCTTCCGGCTTCTGAAACACCTGGCTGGCCGCCTCCACCATGAAGGCCGTCGAAAGGGCCAAAATGAGGGCGAAAATCGGGGCCACCAGCATGTAGACAGCCGGAGGCGTCACCCCGATCATTCCAGAGATGCTCGGTTCTCCCAGTTTAATCAGCTGGTTCTCCTGAAGTTTGAACTCCTCGTCCATGAGACGATCGTTGAACTTGGTAATCAACTTGGAGTAGAGTCCCCATTGCATGTCCAGAAAATCATCGTAATAGTTAACCTGAACGGCTGCGCCTGGGGTGCCGTCCAATCGGGTCTGGATTTCCATGATCGACTCTCTCAGGACTCGCGCATTCTCCTGTAGATCCGAATAGTGGTTTTCACGGGTCTGGATGTTCAAATGAATCACTTCGGCCAGGCGGCTCCGGTACTCTGCCAATTCAGCAAGTGAAGCCCTTACCACGGGATGATCATCCGTATACTTGCTTCGCTCATCGGCCAGTTTCATCTTGAGATCAGAGACCCGGCTCTCAAACTTTCGAATCAGGGAATCGTTTCGAAGATCCTGGGAAGCGACAAAGTCTCCATCTCTGTCTTTTTCCAGTTCCCTGTCTCTTTCGAGTTGCATGCCCAGCACAACAATCTCGTGTTCAACTTCTGTCAGATCCCTCTCGAAAAAGGCCATGGATTCCATGAGACGACTCTGCACCACTCTGGCATCATAGACACCGGACTGACTTTGAAGAGCAGACTTCTGCTGATTGATTCCCTCAATCCTGTTCTCGAGCCGCGCAATATTGCTCTGTATAAACTCCAGGCTGTAATCCTTGCGACGAATCCGGGTATATTCAGCCGCAAAACTCTGCCCGTAGATCTCTGCAATGATCATAGCGGTATCTGCATCGGCCTCGTGAACCTGGATATTGATGATGTCCGTTTCCGGAACCGGACTGACTTCCACGATTTCCGCAAAGGCGCCCGCTGCGAGACGTACATTCTCAATAGGAGGCTCTTCCCAGCCCCGGAGTTCGAGGTAGTTCTGGCCGGCCTTCATCATGACGCCCTGGCTTCGGGCCAGTTCAGCGACAGAGTTGATTTCCTCTTCCCAGTCGAGGCCTCTCATATAGGTCATTCCCAATTCCTCGTGAAATCTGCGATCCACATAGTATTTCACAGAGGAGATGAAAGCAGGTTTCCTCAGGGAAAGCCCCCAGAAGATCCCTGCAAGGAGGATCAGGAAGGAGATGAGAATGAGCCATTTATGGACAAAGGCAATGGTCACGATGTCACGGGGACTCATGCTGCGAATTGCAGCCTCGTCTCCGCCATCCTGAAATCCATCCCTGTTGATATTCTCGTAACTACCGCGTTCCAAGTTGCACTCCCCGCGCTTTATCTTCCATAGCCCATGTAGTTGTCATGAAGCGCCTCATAGAAGAGGTACATATCGAGACCGAACCTCGGCACAGAGATCATTGGCTCGAAGATGTTGTTCACGAAATTCCGAAGATCCGCAATTTTGCTCCTGGGTACGATCACCAGGTCGTACCTCTGGAGAGGAAGGTCGGGCAGGGCAGAATCACCGGAGAGCAGAGCGTCAAAGTCAACCTCAACAACCTGCGATTCCTTTCCGGGGCTTCTGCGAAGCACCAGAACCTGACTCGTGACTGCATCGGGACTGAATCCCCCACAGCGTGCAATGACACTGGAGAGCATCATTGGAGAATCACTCACCACTTGCGGGTTCCTCACTTCGCCCAGCACAAAGACTTGATGGCTCCCCACTGCCTGAAGGGAGATGAACACATCGGGATTGACCAGATAGCGGCTCAATTCCACTTCCACCAGATTTTCCAGTTCGTCCATCGTCATTCCAGTAACGAAGACCGATTCCTGGAAGAGAGGGATCGAGATCATCCCATCTGGGCGCACCATGATTTCCGTATTCATCGTGGGGTCGCCGTAAAACTGGATCACAAGAGCGTCTTTGGGTCCCAGCAGGAAATCCTGCTCGGTGGCAGGAAAAGAATGCAGGCCACTGGCCTGACTCTGCATGGGAAAACTCATCACGGGAGCATCAGCCCTGTGAGAGCAAGAAACCGCAAGCAGGGCAAAGAACAGCAATAGCGCCGCTCCAAATACCGCTCTCATTCTACTAAAAATCATTCGCATCCTTGCCTTCTCCTGCAATTAGCGGGACTCGGGTTCCATCCGGACGGACAATAAGCAACTTCAATGCCACATCACTCCCTTGAAGAAGCCACCTCTCCCCAGAAGGGCAGAAAATATGTGTACTGAAGGCTAGCCTTGTAAGTTCAATAGGCGCCGCGCCTTGCAATGATCGCAGGCAGGGTGAAGAGAAGAATCTTCAGGTCAAGCAGGAAGTTGCGGTTTCTCACATACTCGGAATCCAGTCGCATCCACTCGTTGAAGCCGATCGAACTGCGGCCAGATATCTGCCAAAGGCAGGTAATTCCCGGTTGCACCTCAAGCCTCCGGTAGTGCCAGGGCTCGTAGTCAGCCACTTCTGAAGGGATTTGTGGTCGAGGCCCCACAATACTCATGTCCCCTTTAAGGACATTGAAGAGCTGGGGGAGTTCGTCCAGACTGCTTCTTCGGAGGAAACTTCCCAGATCCGTGATCCTGGGATCATCCTGGATCTTGAACATGGGACCCTTGGCCTCATTCAAGGCTTCCAGACCATCCTTCATATCCTCCGCATTGTCCACCATTGAGCGGAACTTGAAGCAAGCAAAGTGTTTCCGGTTCTTCCCCACCCTGATTTGTCGGAAAAAGATTGGCCCTTTGCTCTCGAGACGGATCATGAGGGCAAGAGGGATCATGAGAGGAAGAAAGAGAAGGATGCCAGCAAGACTGCCGGCAATATCAAACAAGCGCTTACAAACGAGATAAAGAAAGGAATCGCGGACAGGATAGGATACCAGATCCTCCAGAGAGGAAGTGCTATCGGAAAGTGAATCCAGAGGAAAGGAAGTCTCTCCCTGAATCGGTTCCTTGGGGGACGGATTCGGTGTCATCAGGTCCACGCTGTTGCGGCCGTAAGCGGCGTTTTTTCAATCCCGGGTCATCGATGCCCGGATCTATAGCAATGTACCTATTGATACCTCCCGATAAGCTGGCTAAAGTCTATCAGATTCCCGGGAGGATCTCAAGGATCTCTTAGTCGACCGATCGAAGCGCCTCACAGACCTGTTCAATCTGATCTTCCTTCAGTTCCGGGAACATCGGCAGGCTCAGAATTTCCGAGGCGGCAGATTCTGCCTCAGGAAAACTCCCCTTACCCTTCCCCAGTTCCAGAAAAGCGGGCTGAAGATGAACGGGAACCGGATAATGGAAACCGTAGGCAATTTCCGCACTCTTCAGCACTCTCTCAAGTTTCTCTCTTCTCTCTGTCCGGACAATGTAGAGATGAAAGACAGGTTCATGTCCTTCCCTGATTAATGGAAGAGTGAGCCAGTCTAGCCCCGCCAGTCCTTCCCGGTAGGAAGCAGCATGGGCGCGACGGCTCCGGTTCCAGTCATCCAGATGTCTCAGCTTGACTGTGAGAATGTGAGCCTGAATGGCATCCAATCGACTGTTTGTCCCAAGCATCTCATGAGAGTATTTCTTCGCACTGCCGTGATCACCGATCGCACGGACCCTGGCGGCCATCTCCTCTGAAGAGGTCGCCACGGCTCCCCCGTCTCCGTACGCGCCGAGGTTCTTGCCCGGATAGAAGCTGAAACCGGCGAGATCCCCCATCGAGCCGCAGGGGCGGCCTTTATAGCGAGCACCATGTGCCTGTGCCGCGTCCTCAATCAGAATCAGATTGTGCCTGCCACAGAGTTCGATCACGGGATCCATGTCTACTGGATCCCCGTAAAGATGTACGGGGATGATCGCCCGGGTTGAAGGGCCGATCCTGTCTTCGACCTGTTGCAGGTCGAGATGATAAGTCTCACGTTCCATGTCCACGAGAACCGGAGTTGCACCCGCAAGGACGATCGCCTCCACTGTTGCGACAAAGGTGTTCGCCGCGGTAATGACCTCATCTCCCGGGCCAATTCCTGCGGCCCGAATGGCGAGATGAAGGGCATCGGTGCCGTTACCTACACCCACAACATGTGAAGCATCACAGTAGTTTGCGAAACTCTCCTCGAATTCACGCAGAGCCGGCCCTCCAACGAAAGCCGCGTTAGCCATGATCGTTTCGATTCCGGGAAGCAACTCTTCCCGCAGGGCCTTGTACTGTATCCTTAGGTCCAGAAATGGAACACTCATCCGGTCATTCCTTCCCATCCATCGTCGGATTTCGGCACACTCTTCAGTTACTGAACTGTAGAGGGAGCACTATTCCCCACCAGCACTGGAGAAATCCCAGCACTTGATTCAAAGTGGTTTTCCGACCACACCGCAAGCATTCAAAGTGCCAAAGTGCTTTATTGACGCATTTTCTGAGCAGTGATAGTTTTTCGCTACCCTGCGTTTCTAGCATAACATGGATCACATCATGTTCGGATTCAAGCAGGGATTGTACAGGTGAGAGAAGGAGTGCCGATGTATCTTGATTTCTTCGGTTTGAGGGATAAGCCCTTCAATGTAACCCCGGACCCACATTTCCTTTACATGTCTTCCGCCCATCAGGAGGCCTTCGCAAACCTCCTCTATGGGATTGAGGAAAGGAAGGGCTTCATTGTTCTGACGGGAGAAGTGGGAACAGGGAAGACCACTCTCCTTCAGAATCTTCTCGCCAATCTGGATCGGAAAGTGGAAGCCGTCTATGTGTTCCATAGCGGCCTCAGCTTTGACGAACTGTTGATCCTCATTCATGAGGAACTCTCCATCCGCTTGCCCAAGGATCACAGCCGTCGCGCCCTTCTGCGGAGCCTCAATACTTACTTGATCGCCCAACTGAAGAAAGACCGGAACGTGGTGCTGATTCTGGATGAAGCCCAGAACCTGTCTCCGGAGTTTCTTGAGAACCTGAGGCAACTGTCCAATCTCGAAACCACCCGGGAGAAACTGCTGCAGATTGTTCTGGTCGGGCAACCGGAACTGGACGACAAGTTGTCCTTGCCAGAACTTCGCCAGTTGACCCACAGAGTTGCGGTGAGCGCCCGGATTCATTCTCTGCAGCCTGATGATGTCGAATCCTACATCCTGCATCGGATGGCTCTGGCTGGAGCTGGGGAAGAGGAAATCTTCAGTCGGGAAGCACTCGATATCCTCCGGGATTGTTCCGGAGGGATTCCCAGACGCATCAACATGCTCTGCGACAATGCGCTTCTCATAGCCTATGCGGAGGGAAACAGGAAGATTCAGGCAGGACACCTGAAAGAAGCTATTCAGGATTCCAGGGTCAGGGATCGCAGAAATTGGAGAGTTCCCAAGGTATGGGCATCAAAGTCCTACACTTCCTCCTCTCTGCCCCTGATGATTGTGGTAATTGCCTTTATCGTATTGATATTCTCAGCTGCCAAAAATGCACGGGAAGGTTCGGACACTCTTCCCTCCTCTGCCGTGGCCACTCCCGAAATCGAGCAACTGGATTCCCGCGCCTCTGAAGCTCCCTCTCTTACTCTTCCCCCGGAAGAGGAAACTCTCCCGGCAGAAACGACACTGAGTCCTGGCGATCTTCCGGTAGCCCCCCGGCAGAATCTCCCGGGAAGTTTTTCCCTTCCCCATCGAGTCGAGCGCCGGCAGTGGTTCCGGGAGATGCTGGATCAGATGCCCCTTGATGAAGTCGCTTCCACTGTCATCACGGTTCCCTATCAGATTCAAGAGGGAGACAATTTCGGCAAGATCGTTGAGACCACCTATACCTTGAAAGATCCCCGCTATCAGGCACTCCTGAAGGCTCTGAACCCGCACATCGAGGATTTCAACCTCCTTCGCCCGGGTTGGAGCATCAACATCCCACTCATGGAGGTTACCCCGTGAGCAAGACCTATGAAGCTCTCAAGCGTGCGTCGGAGGAAAGAGCTCAGAAGAAACGTAGTAGCCGGAAGCCAAAATCCGTCACGGCCTCTGCAACTGGCACTGCAAGAAAGAAGATCAGTCGCAAGGCAGCTTCTCCTGCTAAGAAGGCGCCTGCTTCAAAACTGGGAAGGCTTCCGAGGGATTTGACCCTCCAATCCCTCTTGCAGGGGATTCTCTGTGAACTGGGGGATCCTGAACCTTTGAAGATCTCCACAGGAGGTCGTGTCTCCGGAGCTCAAAACCCGGAACGGGCCCGGCTTCTTCTGGAGCGCTATGCCCTTCTTCATTGCGTCCGTGAAGGAAAGAAGACATGGGTCTGGTTCTGGGGGAACAGCAAGCAGGCGTACGAATTCGCAGAGGAACACCGGCTTCCCCTTGATCTGGATGCTCTGGTCTAGCGCCCCTTGCGGTAGCTTTTCAGTTCTGAAACAAAGGAACCAATCGGAACCTGGCTTTGCATCTTGACGGGGATGGCAAGAGAGTCTGCGCTCACCCAAACCAGAAGCCGACCGGACTTGTTGAAAAGCCCCCCTGATTCCAGATGCGGCTCCAGGAGAAGGCACTCCCGTTCTCCAAGAACGGTATTCATTGTGTCCCTCCGGATCACCTTCACGGTGAGCGGATAGTTCTTCTTGTCATCATGAACAGGGATAGAAAAACTGTCTCCCGGCTCCAAGTCGCCTCTTCGTGCAGCGAAGATCGCCGTCAGGATATCGTGGGACCCGGGAACCAGTTCCACGTCACCCTTCGAGTACTCGGCAATTGATCGATCGTGATAGAGATCCGCCTCGATGTCTCTGCGGTAGCGACCCTCCCGGATGTGTTTCTCGTAGTGAAGACTCCAACCATGCTCAGGATCCATATAGGAACGAACCGTATCCCTGATCGGGAAGATCCGGTCCACCCAGGACGCGCTCCTTACCTCGTTGACCAGTTCCAGCACCTCCTGCCCCCGGTAAGTCCTCCGGCTCCTGACCTCAAGAGTCGAACGACCAATACGAAACATCTTGTAGCGGAGCTCATACTCCAGCCTTTCCCCGACCTCCCACGGCGATCCTCCCGCAGGAAGAGCGGAAAGGGGAAGAAAGAGAAAGAACAGCAATAACAGAGGGCTAGGAATCTTCAGCACGGATCCTCCCGATGTTTCGCTCGTAAGCCCAGTGAATCGCGTGCTTGTTTGCCACATAGCAGGCGGAAAGGAATGAAAACAGAAAGCCGTAGCGCCCCCCCAGAAAACCCCTCTGCAGAATGTACATCTTTAGAAAACGAGCCAGCGGTCTGAACAGAACCGTGAGAAAGGATGATCGCTTCTTCTCCTCAAATCGTTGCCGCCCCCCACTCAAGGCATAGCGTGTCATTCTCTCCATGAAGTCGGGGAGGTCCCGGTAACTGAAGTGAAGAAGTGGTGCACTGATTCGCCCCGGTTTTTCCTTGCAGACCATCTTTTCATGAACCCGCGCTGAACCATAGCGGCCTGCCTTTCCCCGGATCAGGCGGATGACTCCATCGGTCCCAAGGCCTGCATAAGAAAGTGGCCGGTCGAAGAACCAGTTCTCCCTCGGGATCCAATAGGCCTCGTGGCTTGGAGCCTCAAGGATACTCTGGATCTCCTCCCGAAGTTCCGGACTGACTCGCTCATCCGCATCCAGAATCAGGATCCAGGCGTCGCCCATCTGGTCAAGGGCCCAGTTCTTCTGGTCAGAAGGCGATTTGTACTCTCTTTGGATGAAGTTCACAGATCGTGAGCGTGCCACTTCCTCCGTATGATCGGAGGAAAAGGAATCCACCACCCAGATCTCATCTGCAAAGTCGAGGGAATCGAGACAATCAGCGAGATTGTCTTCCTCATTCCATGTTGTGATCAAGGCCTTCAGTTCAGGCATGCTCTTCGACCTCTTTCTTCCAGCGGAGGAACTTGTCAAACACCATCTCAGGCTTCAGGTCTTTCATGCAGGGATGCCCCTGAAGGGGGCATTGAGTCAGTGTACAGGGAACGCAGTCAAGATTCAGTTTCATGACTGGGTAGAGCGGGTCGTCCGGGGAAAAGAGCTCACTGTCTCCGGGGCCATAGATTCCAAGCGAGGGCGTGTCCGTAACATAAGCAACATGACGCGCACCGGAATCGGTGGCGATCAGAGAGTCCGCACTTCTGACGATTTCGACCATGGTCGGCAGATCCACCAGCGGCAGAACTCTTGCACTCGATGCCTGGGAGATCGTGGCGAGAAGAGGCTGCTCCAAAGCACTTCCCATCAGGAAGACCTCGAATCCATCCCCGGCAAGATGTCTTGACAGCTCCGCATAGTAGGAAGCCGGCCATTGCTTGGAAGACCAGGTGGCCCCCGGCGCAAGAAGAACGACCGGGGCATCCCACACACCAAAGTTCTTCCTCTCCCAGAGGCCCGGTTTCTTCGGGAGATGGGAGTGAGCTTCCCCGGGCTGGAGACCCAAAGGCTCGAGCAGTCTCAAGTGATGAAAGGGAATGTAGGGATGAGGCCTTTCCCCGGGCCAGACACGATCAAACTTGTGGGTGTAGAAGTAGTGACGGTGGCGAAAGTGATAGCCAATACGGAGCCTTGCCCCGGAGAGTGCCGTAAAGGCCACGGAACTGAGATTCCCGTGGAGATCCAGCAGAAGATCATAGTGCCGAGACCGGATTTTCAGGGCCCAACGCAAATCACTCAGAAATCGGTAACGGGGAGACCGGGGCCAGGCCAGGATTCGATCAAGAGCCGGATAGCCCTCAATCAAGGGAACCAGAGAATCCTGCACAAGAAAGTCGATTTCTGCTTCGGGATAGGCTTCTCGAAGGCGATCGAGCAGAGGAAGGGACAGGATGACATCCCCCATCTCCCGGAAACGCATCACCAGGATACGCATCATGTTCGCTCCAGCAAGCGGGAAAGGGAATCAGCCACCTGTTCCGGACTCTGATCCTCCATACAAAAGGGCCTGTCGCACTCATGCAGGTGGCAGGGACGACAGTCAGCATCCCGAATTGATAGCTCTGCGTGCTCGAGATCTCCATAGGGAAACCAGACATCCGGATCTGTGGGGCCGAAGAGCCCGAGAGTGGGAACTCCAAGAGCAAGCCCAAGATGGCAGACTGCTCCATCCGGGCTAACCAGGGCGCGAACATTGGACAAGACAGCCGCCAGCTTTCGGAAAGGAAGTTCCGGGAGAATGACGACCTGTGAATGACTGAGATCCCGAATGGACTCAAGTCGGTCCCGTTTCCCCGGTTGCCCGAGGAAGAAGGGCTGGTAGCGCTCCCCCATCAGCAGGATCGCAGCAAGTCTTGCGTAATGTGACACGGGCCATTCCTTGCTGGACTGGCTGGCTCCACTCAGGATTGCGATACTGCGGGAACCGATTCCCCGGTCCTCCAGAAGCCTTCTTCCTTCCTCTATCTCCAGATCCGAAAGATAAACCCGCGGGTGACTGAAATGGGATTCCCCCTCAATACATTCCAGATGGCGCAGAAAGTAGCGATCTGTCGCTTCCTTCTCTCCCTGCACAAGCCTGCGATGGTAGGCAAGAGAGCGTGGAAAGCGGCCCCCACCCACCCTCAGTCCTGCCCGGGTGAAGAAAGTCAGCAAGGAGCTTCTTGGATTGGCAAAGAGATCCAATGAGAGATCATATGACCCGGACAGTTGCTTCATGAGGGAGAAGTAGGCCCCCCATCGGGACAATCCGCGGATTTCCTGGCCGGGCAGGGTCATGATACGATTCAGGTGCGGATTCTCCAGGAGAGCCTGATCATGGGGGGATTCGCAGAGGTAGTCGATCTCCGCGCCTGGAAAGCGAAGTGCAAGTGCTTCGATCAGGGGCGTACTCAAAATCACATCCCCGGTGAATCTCAAGCGCGAGACGAGGATGCGTTTTGGTTCGGATCTAAGGACTCGCTTCATCCTGAGTCTCCCTCGCCACAATGATTCGGGCCGCTTCCATGATGTCGTCGGCCACGGCGAGAGATGGGAACTCACGAAGCAGTTCCTCCTCTTGCTCCGAGCCGTGTCCGCTTCTCACCAACAGGGGCTTCAGTGGCCGAGACACAGAGAGCCGGATATCGTCCGCCTTGTCACCGATGATCCAGGATTGCTTCAAATCCAGACTCAGCTCTTTTGCCGCTCGATCAAGAAGCCCGGGGCGAGGCTTTCTGCAGTCACAAGAAAGCCGATACTCGAGGATTGGAGCCTCCGGATGATGCGGACAGACAAAGGATGCGTCAAGCTGGATTCCGTCCTTCGCCAAAAGGGACTGGAAACGCTCCTGAACTCTCAGGAAATCATCCATCGTGAAGTAGCCACGGGCAATTCCAGACTGGTTCGTGATCAGTATCAGATGATAACCGGCATCGGCCAATATTCGAAGAGCCTGACTACAATAAGGAAGCAGACTGACCTGCTCAGGGGATGAGAGGTAGTTCCTCTCCTGAATCAGGGTTCCGTCGCGGTCGAGAAATACCGCCTTTGCCAAATCAGCCCTCAACTCCCCGGCCTGCCCTGAGGATTACTTGCACCCTCTCGTCCATCTCCTTCAGGGAGATCTTTTCTCCGGGCCGGCCTCTTAGTACCGAAATCTCAGGTCGGTTCCGTGGCTCCCACTGAGGGCGGTCCGAGTCCGTGAATAGCCCGAGAGCGGGAACACCGAAGGCAGTGGCCGCGTGGAATAGTTCGGTGTTGCCCGCAACAAAAAGGTCGCAGCGAGAAAGGAGTGCGAGGCGTTCCCGTAAACCCAGAGGAGGCATCTCCAGAGCGTCTCCTCTCAGTTTGTCGCGGAATCCGGTCTTCTCACCATGGATCTGGAAAATCAGGGGGCGAGCTTTCAGGGTCTCCGTAAGGTGATTCAAAAGAAAGGCGAGATGACTCTCCACGACCTGGTGTTCCGCAAGCCCCGCTCCGGGATCTACACCGATCAGGAGAACATCTCGGGAAGGCTTCCTGAAGTGAATGAGTTGATCCGCGGCCCGGACTTCATCGGGACGAAAGTGATACCTCCAGTCCAATGCCTCGTAACGGAGTCCAAGAAGTCGCGACAATTCCTGAGCAAAACAGGAACGGTAGCGATCCTTTCCCGTCCAGCGAACCATGCAATTGAGGATTCGCTCCCTTCCCTCAGAGTAGGCTCCCGCGCGTAGCGCTACTCCAGAAGCAAAAGCGACAAGATCCCGGTGGGAATCATCTTCCGTCCCCATCAGAACTACCGCATCGAAAGAACGCTTCTTGACCTCCCGAAGCAGCTTGCGATAGGCCGAGGAGCGAAAACGCAAGGACTCGGGGTCGTAGAGAATGATTCCCTCAATTCCCGGTTCCCTTTTGAGGAAGTCCCCCCACCGTTCTTCGACCATTACCTGCACAGCCACCGAAGGCCATCGCTCCCGGATCTCCTGAATCACCGGCAGAAAGAAGAGGAGGTCAGCAAACTGCCCCGAATCCACGAAGAGAATGCGCTGAACAGATTCCAGACTCCCTTCCAGGCGGAATTCGTGATCCCTGGGAGAGAGACCCAAAACTTTCATCAGAACGCGGAACGCAGGGTTGTCAATGGGAGAAGGGCTCATTCACCCACTCTCCCGTACTGTTCCTCAAAGAAATTGCGGTACTCCCCGCTGAGAATCTTCTCCCACCAGGAGCGGTGGTTCAAGTACCAGTCGATCGTGTCGGAAATGCCTTCCTGAAAAGAGACCTTCGGCTCCCAGGACAATTCTCTGCGTATCTTGCTTGAGTCCATGGCGTAGCGCCGGTCATGGCCGGGGCGGTCCTTCACAAACTCAATGAGATCGTCGCTCTTTCCCAGGTGCGAAAGAATCCTCTGAACGATCTCGATGTTCTCGTACTCCTCATTGGCACCAATGTTATAAACTTGGCCGGGTTCTCCCTTTTCAAGAACCGTTCTCACGGCACGATTGTGATCGTCCACATGGATCCAGTCCCTCACATTCTTCCCGTCGCCGTAGACGGGCAGCTTGTCTCCCTGACTCGCGCGCTGGATCATCAGTGGAATCAATTTCTCGGGGAACTGGTAGGGTCCGTAATTATTGCTGCATCGAGTGACCATCACCGGGAAGTCAAAGGTACGATAGTAGGCAAGACAGAGAAGATCCGCCGAAGCCTTGCTTGCGGAATAGGGACTGGAAGGATCAAGAGGCGTTTCTTCCCGAAAGCTCCCCTCCTCTCCGAGGGAGCCGTAGACTTCGTCGGTGGATACCATGAGGAATCGGCCATGACCGGATTTCCAGAAGTCCCTGGCCGCTTCCAAAAGGCACATGGTTCCCAGAATGTTGCTCTGGACAAAAACCTCCGGGCCCAGAATGCTGCGGTCCACATGTGATTCCGCAGCAAAATGGACCACCTCGTCCACTTCATATTCCAGAAATAAACCCCGGAGCAGTTCCCGGTCGGCCACATCGCCTCTCTGAAAATGATAAGCGGGGTCATCCTTCAGAGTTGCCAGGTTTTCCAGATTGCCGGCATAGGTCAGAAGATCCAGATTCAGGATCTCCCGGTCAGGGCATTCCTTCCTCATCTGAAGGATGAAATTGCTCCCGATGAATCCACATCCACCGGTAACCAGAAGGTGGCTCATCAGCCGTCCTCTCTTGACCAGTCATAGGGGATTTTATCTCCGTGGGGATCTTCCCGGTACTCATCCGGGTTCTCATAGTCGTAGTGTCGATCAGGAACATTGATCACCAGGCTTGGAAAAGTACTGATGCCCTTCCAGCCGTGATAGACTCCCTTGGGAATCCGTACGAGCTGGGGGTTGCGGTCTCCAATAAAAAGCACCTGCGTTTTCCCCTTTGTGGGGCTGCCCTCCCGGTCGTCATGCATGACAAGCTTGATCATCCCGGAGACACAAACCGCATGATCCGTTTGCTCGCGATGATAGTGCCAAGCCTTCACCACCCCGGGCTCAACGGCCGAGACATAAGTTTGGCCGAAGCGGTCGAAAAACTCGTCATCATCTCGCAAGATCTCCATCAGGTAACCACGCTCGTCGGCAATACGCTTCAAGTCCTTGATTATGACACCGTCAATCATTCTCTTCCCCTCTTTCTGAAAAGAGCAGTTCCTGAGCCTGCCGATAAGACTCGAAGGTTCCCGCATCGGTCCACCAGCCCTTAAAATAGCCGTAACTCAATTCCCCGGACTGGATGTAGGCGTTATTCACATCAGATACTTCCAATTCCCCCCGGGATGAAGGTCGCAGCGTGCGGATAATTTCAAAGACCCGCGCATCGAAAAAATAGATCCCGCAGACCGCAAAGGAACTCTTGGGCTCTGAAGGCTTTTCCTCAATACCCACGACCCGGTCACCCTCCAGTTCTGCTACGCCGAAACGGCAGGGATCCGGAACTTCCTTCAGGAGAATCCTCGCACCCGAAGACTGGCCATGAAATGCGTTCACAGAGGGCTGAAGTGAGTCTTCGAATATGTTGTCGCCAAGAATCACACACATCGACTCTCCATGGCAGAAATTCTCGGCCAGCGAAAGCGCCTGGGCTATCCCTCCCGCTTCATCCTGCACGCGGTAGGTCAATTGACAGGACTCGGCAGTTCCGCTGCCAAGGAGCGCAACGACATCGCCCATATGTTCGGTTCCCGTGACAATCAGGATCTCTTCAATCCCTGCCTCCACCATCTTTCGCAGGGGATGGAGGATCATCGGAATAGTCCCCACAGGAAGCAGATGTTTGTTCGTGACCTTTGTCAGGGGGAATAGCCTGCTGCCGGTTCCTCCTGCCAGGATGATTCCCTTCATGAGACACCTATCGTTTGCGGTAGAGGATCTTCTCTTCCAGTTCCAGAATTCGCAAGGAGTCCGCTTCCATTTCCACCAGGATCTCCTCGGGGATGATACTGACCCGCAGGGAGTCGGATAATGCAGGACTTTGCCAGACCAGAGCAACAGTGGGAGCACCACTGACATTTCGTAATGCGTGAATCGATGAGGCCGGTACCTGGAACATCATCCCCGGGGAGTAGTTCTGTTCCTGACCTTCCAATAGCAGGGTGCCCCAGCCTCTCCAGATGTAATACCAGAGATCACTATAGGGACAGAAGTACTCCCAAGCCTCTTCCTTCACCTGCAAAAGAGAAAGAGAAAGGGTGGAGTCCACAGAAAAGAGGGAAGTCCACGATTCCGTTTCATCCTCTTCCAGCATGGTGGAACGAAGAATATCCTGAAGCTGAAGCGACTGAAAGTCCAGAATTCGGGGAGGAAAGAGAGGCCAGGATTCTCCTGAAACCAGAGAATCGACCATGTGGTCTTCCGGGGATCCGTCCTGTCCTGATGTCGGGTCTCCCAAGAGAAGGGAATCGACCCAACTGAGAGTAGGAAAGCCGGTCAGGGGATCTCCCGGCCTTTCCTCTGTATTCCCGGAGGGAACCTCCTCGAGGCTGAAGAGATCCATTTCATCCTGCGTCAGAAACCTGGCTTCCAGTGAGTCCGCTTCCTGGGCGATCTGCGCAGAGCCGGAAACAGCCCCGACCAGAATGAAACAGAGAAGAAGGACCCGGTACTTCACTATCCCTCCTAGAGCAAATCCGAGTAAGAATGTGCCGGAGGCGCACCCTTCTCATCCAATTCCCGGACGACCTCTCGCACCAATTCGGCTTTCCGGGAGTGCGGGAGGAAGGAACTCTTGAATCCATTGAGAATGATCGTATTGATTTGCTCCACGCTGAGAGAAAAAGTCTCTGCAGCGAGTGCAAACTCGCCCGTCACCGAAGTCCCGGAAATCAGGCGATTGTCCGTATTCAAGGTGACCCTCAAGTCAAGGTCAAGATATTTCCGGAAGGGATGATCCTGAATGTCTGACACCGCACCCGTGTGCAGGTTGCTGCTCAAACACATCTCCAGGGCAATCCTGTGGTCATTGACATAGTTCATCAGGCTCTCGTCTTCCCAGAGCCTGACCCCGTGCCCGATCCGATGGGTGCCGCAGTAATGCAGAGCCTGTGCAATGCTCTCCGGCCCGAAGGCCTCTCCCGCATGAAGTGTTGAATTGAGATTGTGATTCAGAACAAAGTAGAAAGCGTCCAGATGCTTCTTGGCGGGATAGTCCTTCTCTGCTCCTGCGAGATCAAAAGCCACAATTCCGCGATCCCGGTATCGAAGAGTCGCTCTTGCCAATTCAAGAGAACCCTCCGGAGGCATGTTTCGAATGCCGCAGAGAATCTGACCTGCGATGATCCCGGTCTCTTCCGTGGCACGCTGCAGCCCCTGGGCGACGGCATCAATGATACCTTCAAAGGAAAGTCCCTTTTTCCGATGAAGCAGCGGGCTGTAGCGGACTTCAATCAGACGGACATTTTCTTCCGCTGCATCCATGGCCAATTCATAGGAACAGCGCTCCAGGGAATCGGCATCCTGAAGAACCGGTAGGGTATAGTCGAAAGCCTGAAGATAGCGAACCAGACTTTTTTCGCCCTTTCCCATGCGAATCAGGTCCAGAACCTCCTCTTCCGTGGACGCGGGCAGGTCGCTTCCCAGTTTATCGGAAAGTTCCAGAAGTGTGGCAGGTCTCAGGGAACCATCCAGGTGAACATGCAGATCTGTCTTTGGAAGGCTGTGCAGCCAATCCCGGTCACGGTTCATTCCTTCTCCTTCAGGTAAATCTCTTCGCGATTGTGGGAGAAATACTCTTCCTCATAATAGCGCTGATAATGCTGTGGCGTGGCGAAATCTTCCAGTTTATCTTCGCTCATTTTGCTGAGAATGCCCTGATCCACCAGCTCAAACACCATCTCCCCGAAATCGTTCCCCTCGTGGATGTTCCACTCGTCAAAGACCATGAAAGCAAGGGGGCCAAAGAGCTCCCGTGCCCGTAGTCGGATCCCGAGAAGGAGTTCCTGCCCGGAGACATGGCCATCTGTGGACAGGTGTTTTCTTGTATTCTCAAGGGCATCCAGAAGAAAGCGGTAAGCTCCCGGGGGATGTCCAGTGGTCGAGTGCATCCAGTTTCCTCCCTAAGGGAGGAGACTAGGCGAAGTTGCGAGGATTGTCAAAGCCAGGAACAAGGGAAAGGAAGAGATCTTCATATTGCTTGACGACTCTCTCCAGAGAGAAATTTCGCTTTGCGTGATCCCGGGCGCGAGCGCCCATCTCCCGGGACTCCAGCGGCGAAGACAGAAGCCGGCCTGCCGTTTTGACCCAAAGATCCAGGTCCTCCGGATCCAGAAGACAGCCATTATCCCCATGATGGAGAAACTCAGCCGTCCCCCCCTGATTTGTCAGGAGACAGGGAACTCCGCAACTCATGGCTTCCAGAGCGGCAAGACCAAAAGACTCATACTCACTGGGCTGGAGAAAGAGATCGGCAAGCGGGAAAATCGTCTCCATGTCCTCACAGGCTCCCAGGAAATGCACACGGTCTTCAAGATTCCTTTCCCTGGCCATCCTGCGGACAGTACTCAAGTCCGGACCGTCCCCTGCCAAAAGCAAAATCGACTGATCCCTCATTGCAAGTTTGTCAAAAATCTCCAACACAAAGGGAACCCGTTTGACAGGGCGGAAATTCGAAGCATGAAGAATGATCTTCTCCTCCGCTCTGGCATATTTGCTGCGAAGATCCTGATTCTCTCGGGGAGAGAATCGATCTGAATCCACGAAATTCGGAATTACCTTTACCTCTTTCTTCGCCTCAAATATCCGATCCGTTTCCTTGCTGAGATATTCGCTCACGGAGGTGACCGCATCACTTTGCTCAATACAGTGACGCGTAATGCGATGATAGCTGGGATGGCTTCCAACGAGGGTTATGTCCGTACCATGCAGAGTTGTCACTACCGGAACCGGCCAACTCCCCATGTCCCGTGCCAGGATTGCACTTGCAGCATGGGGAATTGCGTAATGGACATGAAGAAGATCCAGATCGTGGAAGCTGACTACCTGATGCATCTTCACGGCCAGGGCGAGAGTGTAGGGCGGGTAGTCAAAGAGCGGGTAGTCGGCAGTTTCAACACGGTGAAGCAGGATGTTGTCACTTTCGGTCAGGCGGAAGGGAGTGGAGGAACTGATGAAGTGAATCTCATGGCCGCGTGCAGCCAGAGCCATTCCGAGTTCCGTGGCCACAATGCCGCTTCCCCCCGCCTTGTGGTAGCAGGTAACCCCGATCTTTAATTTCTTGTCCTCAGTCATTTACAGCCTCCGGCACAAGAGCGTGTAACTGATCAATGCGAAGGGGAGAGGCAAGTCGAAAGGGCTCTGCCACCTTGCAGTGGGCAAGCCCGCCATAATACTGATCCCTTGCAGTCAGCCAGACAAGGAACTGCTCCTCATTGATCAGGGTCTTCCCGGATTCCGGACCCTGACTGAACTGACTCTTGTAGGCCAGGATTGCACCTTGCTTCTTCTCAAACCACTCATCGATGGGCACGAGGATGTGCGGCGCAAATGGAATCCGCTCCATGGCTTCCAGAATCGTCACAGGCCGATGCGCCTCTCCGGGCGCAGGAAATCGGGGAAGGCCAGCATCAAAGGAAACACGATGCAAGAGCTCATGGGCTTCGCGATGATCTGGATGTCGATTTTCCCGGCAGGGGATGATCAAGAGATCCGGACGAATCTCGCGCATGATCTCCACCACAGTGGCCCGTTGAGTGGAGTCTCGTGAATCGAGTCCCCCGTCGGGAAGACCGGCTTGAAAACGATGAGCGCCCAGGGTTTCTGCAGCCTCGGCAGCTTCCTTTGCCCGACTCTCCGGATCCCCGTTGCTCGCTCTTTCTCCCCGGGTCAAATCCAGGATATATGTCTCATGACCTGCGGCAAAGGCTCCTGCGAGGGTTCCCCCACAGGACAGTTCAACATCATCGGGATGAGCGGCGCAGGCCAGAATTCTCATGACTCCTCCTTGCTTCTTAGAAGATAGCGGTTCTCCCTGAGATCTTCCAGGTGCAGGGAAGCCTGCTCAAGCAAGTCCCTGCGAACTTGATCAGGCCTTGCATGAGGATCGAAGAGAGGACTGCTGTCGCGAGGCTCACCTGATCGGAGATTCCACTGAAGCCGCGGCCAGGGTTGTGGAAAATGGCAGCCCAGAAGGGAAAATGAATCCCGCAGTTGGCGGTGATACTCCCACTCCGAGGGTCCGAGTACTACCTCCCGGACGGGAAGAACGAAATCCTGCAGCAGGGGTCTAAGCGATACGTTCGGCGAAAGGCGAGGAGTTTTCTCCCGGAGACGTTCCCGGAGGACATTCTCGTAATCTGCCGGTTCCGGAAGAGATCGACGGTCTCGAGAGAGCAGGTAGAGAGCCCTTTCCCCCACTCCCCGTCGAAGAGGGCGACTTCCGGACTCCTTCTCAAGGGAGTCTCCGTCCCGGTCCACTTGTCCGGCAAACCGCTCCCTGCTTTCGAGATAGTTCTCATAGAGCTGCTTCCCGGCCTCTGCCAATGCCGGGCTCCGGGCATCGAGAACCAGTAAGCCGTCCTCTGCATAGAAGCGTGCGAGGGTTCGGGCGTGAAGATCTCCGAGCTCGCTGGAGGCAAGGTCATGGTATTCAGGGGGAAGATACGCCAGAATCTCCTGCAGGCAGCCCTCGACTGCTAGTCTTCCCACCTGTTGGTTCTTTCGATGCAAGGAGACTGGCAGTGAGAAACGAAGAGGAGGGCGAGAAGCGCGCAAATAGTTCTGCGAGGACGCTTCCTCGAAGTCGCTATCGTCGCTTCCGTTCCAGAAGAGGGGAACTAGTCGCCCCTTTCCGCAATGCCTTTCCGCAATGGCAACCGTTGTGGCCGCCTTGGCCAATGTCAGGCCCAGTGGCATGGGGAAGGAGGGTTGTTGCCCGGTGACCACAAGGGAGGCCTTCCCTTCGGCAAGAAGCTTCAGATTCTCGCTTGCTCTAGGGCCGCTTACATACTTCTCCATTGCCTGTAGAAGACCCGCCGAAGGAGCAAAGATGCGAAAAGGCGAGGCTCCGGCCTCCAGCGCCTTCGGCATCGGCAACTCGGATACATGCCGGTTCATCGAGGAACTCTTTGAAAGAGTAAAATCAGTCGAGGACTTTTCCCTTCTTCCCAGGGATCGCCAAGATAAGTTCCCCACTCTTGCACGAGAGTCAAACCCGACTCCTCGGCAGCATCCCGTATTTCTGAGCGGGAATACAAGCGCACGCTCTCCTCATATTCCAGTTTTTCCTCCAAAGTTACCCGATCCAGAATCCTCACCTTCTTGTGAACCCGCCCCTTTTCGATTCTACGGGATTCCAGGGCACGGAAGTGTTCTCCCTCCCTCTCACTCTCTGCCTGGATTTGCAGACTTCCTCGATTGAGAAAATCCAGCAGATAGTGTCCCCCATCCTCCAGAACCCGGGCGACCTCATGAAGTACGCTCCAGTTTTCCCGGTCGCTCTGAAAGTATGCGAAACTCGTGAACATGCAGAGCACAAGAGAAAAGGTCTCATCCTGCAGAGGAAGCTTGCGCATGTCGGCACGGAGGAGAGACAGGTCCCGGGGTAGATTCTTCTGCGCTTCTTCAAGAAGCGGCCGGGAGAGATCCAAGCCAAGTGGCTTTGCCCCCCGCCGACGAAGCTGCCGCAAGTGCCGCCCCCCACCACAGGCCAGGTCCAGAACTCGGAGTCCCTTCAGTGGCAGGCCAGCAAGAGTCAGGAGTTTGAGGGCCTGCTCGGCCTCTCTCTCATTTCGATGGGCATAGAGTTCCAGATAGTGAGCGCCGAAACCGTCAATATACCAGGGCTTCTTTACTGAACGATTCGCCCCGGAGTCCTCAGGCATGAAGGATTTCCTGTTCCAGACAGGTGGGGCTGGCCAGATCACTGCGGGTCTCCGGATGATCCAGATTGAAGTGCAGTCCCCGGCTCTCCTTTCTCAGGAGTGCCGAACGGATGATCAGTTCCGCTAGAAGTGCGATGTTGCGGAGTTCGATAATCTCGCTGCAAATGGAGTAACGCCAGTAGAACTTCTCCACAGTTTCCCGCACATGGCGAAGCCGGTCGCGGGCCAGAAGCAGCCTCTCGTCGCTTCGCACGATCCCGACATAGTCCATCATCATGCGCCGAACCAGATCCCAGTCATGGTCGAGAACCACTGCCTCCCGGTAGTCGCGGGTATTTGCGGAGCTCCAGGGCTCCACTTCCGGGATTTCCCCGGAGGGATCAAAGTTCGCACTGAGGGCTTCACTTGCCTCATGCGCAAAGACCAGCGCCTCCAGAAGGGAGTTGCTGGCCAGTCGATTGGCACCATGGACCCCCGTACAACTGACTTCCCCGATGGCGAGAAGTCGAGGCAGGCTGCTTTGCCCCTGGCCGTCCACCTCCACCCCTCCGCAAAAGTAGTGCGCCGCGGGAACCACGGGAATCGACCGCTCCCGGGGATCCATCCCCAGTCTCTGCAAAGCCGCATAGATGGAAGGGAAGCGCTCAGGGATTCTCTCCTTGCCGATCGGTGAAAAGTCCAGGAGAGCAAACTTGTCGCCGCGGCGTTTCATTTCCTGATCAATTGCCCGAGCCACGATGTCACGGGGAGCCAGTTCCCGTTGCATGGTGTATCGCTCCATGAAGGCCTCTCCGTCGAGGTTTCGAAGGATGGCACCCTCTCCTCGAACGGCCTCGCTGATGAGTTGCGTTCTCACCTTCCTGTGATAGAGACAGGTGGGATGAAACTGAACGAATTCCATGTTTGCAATCCGTGCGCCGGCTCGATAAGCCATGGCCACACCGTCGCCCGTCGCCACATCCGGGTTGCTCGTATATGCATAGACCTTGCCTGCGCCTCCGGTAGCAAGAATGGTCCATCGCGCGGCCACGCTCAGGATGCTCCTCTTCTTTCGATCCATCAGATAGGCACCGTAAACCCTGCCTTCCTCGCCTCCCTTTTTCAGATGACGATGAGTGGCAAGATTGACTGCCATGTGGTCTTCCAGAAGCTGGATCGAAGGCTCGGCAGCGACCCTCTCCAAAAGCACCCTTTCCAGTTCGCGACCGGTGAAGTCTGCGACATGAAGGACCCTGCGGAAGGAATGCCCCCCCTCCTGCCCAAGTGCCAGTTCCTCGCCTTCCTTGCTGAAGGGCACTCCCCAGTCGAGAAGTTCCCGGATTCTCTCCGGGCCGCTTTCTACCATGTGACGAACCCGAGACCGGTCACAAAGACCTGCACCCGCCCGGAGTGTGTCTTCCTCATGGGATTCAGGACTGTCGTCTCGGGAGGTCACGGCAGCGATGCCGCCCTGGGCTCTGCGGGTGTTGCTCTCCGGAGCCTCTGATTTCGTCACCAGAAGGACCTTGCCCATCCTGCTGGCTTTCAGTGCAAAGGAAAGCCCGGCAACGCCGCTCCCAATCACAAGGAAGTCTATTTTCATGGAGTAACTCATAGGGAAAGTCTAATCAAGCTTCCCTCCGCTTTCAACGGGGAAACCAAGGGCATCTCGAATCCAGGAAAGGAAAACTCCGGGTTCCCGCCATTCGATCTGATGGTCCAGAATCCAGGGTTCCTGAACATCAAAGAGTGGATCGTCGGTCCAACGACAGGCATCTTTCGCGGTAATGACAAGCTGGGAGCCAGAAAAACGCGACAGCAGATTCAGGCACTGCTCCCGGAAGCGCGGAGTCATCGGCGCGTGATCAGGGAAGCGAAGAGAGGCCTTCAGAGTCCCGAGACCGGCAAGATTCTCTTCAAAAGACTCCGGGCGAGCGATGCCTGACAAGGCAATCAAACCGGAGTCTGATGGCTTTCGGGAAGAGCCGTCCAAAGCAAGGAGCCCTGCCGAAAGAACTCCTGTTCGAAATACCGGGCGTTCAGGGAGATTCTCTGGCAGAGGCACATCTTCCGGAACTACGAAGGCATCAGCCCTGCGAAGAGCAAAACCCGGGGCTTCCCTCAGATCTCCCGCAGGGAGAACCTGAGAGAAGGACAGAGGTGTTCTTCCAGAGAGGAGAAGCAGGTTGAGATCCCGCGCGAGTCTCCGGTGCTGGAAACCGTCATCAAGCAGGATCAGATCTGATTCTTCCGGCTTGTCCAGCAGTTCAACTCCCTTCCACTTGGGCCTTGCCGCAACAAGCGGGCACTCGGGAAGGGAACGGGAGAGGAGAAGAGCCTCATCCGCGGCCTGGTTTCTGAAACCGGGCTCGCGAGAGTGAAAGACTGCCTTCCCCCGTCTCCCGGGCAAACCGGTCAAGACGGCGGGACGAATCCCTGATTCCTGTAACAATTTGGCAAGAGCGAGAACCGCCGGAGTCTTTCCCGTACCCCCGGCTTCCAGATTACCCAGTGAAATCAGGGGAAGGAGAGGATCCCGTCGAATCCCCGCCAACTGAACTCTACAATGGAACTCCGCAATCAGCGCATAGGGAAGAGTCAGGGGCACAAGCATTTTCCGGTTTGCGGATCTGCGGTAACCTCGAAGATCGTGCACTTCCCATGTCATTCCGATTCCTCCGGTGGAATCGTCTCATGCCCAAAGCTGAGATCCAGTCGGTCGGTGAGAAGTTGAACTTCCTCTTCCAGCTTTCTTCGGATTTCCTCTCGAGCCAGGTCATCAGAGTTGCGGGGAACCCAGACAGGGTTCCCATAGGCAAGCCGCACCTTGGCGAATGGCAGAGGAAGCAGGGTGCGGTCCCAGGTGGACAGTGTGTGAACTCGGGAAGCGGAAGCAGCGAGCGGAAGAATCGGGGAGCCACTAAGGGCGGCAAGTGAGATCACTCCTCCCTTCAATCTCCCGCGAGGGCCTCGCGGCCCATCGACACTGAGGGCGGCATCGTTTCCTCTTCGGCACTGACGGGCCATCTGACGCAGGCCGGCTGCGCCTCCCTGACTACTGGAGCCGAGGACTTTCTGCATCCCCATCTTCCCAAGGATGGAACTCATCAAGCGCCCATCCCGACTACTGCTCGAGAGAACCTGAATCGCACGATCCCGGTGTGTATAGGCAAGGAGCAACATGCGGTTGTGCCAGAATGCAAAGATCAGGGACTTGGAGGGGCTCTGTTTTCGAATCTCTTCCAGTTCCTCCGGAAGTTCTTCCATGACACGCCAACTCTTCCCGTAGGCACGAAGAAAGGCGGCAAGAATACCCGCATTCCGGTCTATGCCCTGAAGCTGTTTCTCGCCAAGGCCACGGGAATCTCTTTTCCAATGGCTCATGATTCCTCCAGCAGGCGCAGAACCATGGAAGCGACTTCCTGCGCCGGATCCCGGCCACCGAGACCCTCCGCGATGAGCCGAAACCCCTCTCTTTGACGGGAAGCGGCGTCTGGCAGATCAAGGAGCGATTCCATGTCTGCAAGCAGATTCTCCGGACTGGCATCCCCCTGCACCCGCTCCGGAACCAGTTTCTCCTCCGCAAGCAAATTCACCAGAGAAATCGAGTCTAGTTTTACCAGGCGACTTGCCAGAAAGTAGCTTAGCGCACCCGTCCGATACACGACCACCATGGGCAGCCCCGCCAATGCGGTTTCCAGAGTAGCTGTTCCGCTACTGACCCAGGCAGCATCCATGTCCTGAAGAAACTCACGAGAACCAGTTCTGTGACGATGCACTGTGAGCGTGGAAGATTTCAGGGCAGTCTCGTAGAGCAAGGGAGAAAGGCTGGAGGCCTCCAGAAGATGAAAAGAGCAATCCTCTCGCCTCTGGGACAGGTTCTCCGCAGCCTTCAGAAAGAGAGGAAGGTGCCTGCGGATCTCCTGCTTCCTGCTTCCCGGAAGCAGAGCGATGCGAAGTGCCTGCCCCACCGGCTCTCGATCTCGAGGCCCGGGATTCCAGTGGCTGGCCAAAGGATGTCCCACAAAGCGTGCTTCCATCCCTCTTTCCCGAAACCAGTCTTCCTCGAAAGGGAGGATCACGGCAAGAGCGGAGAGATCGCGTTTCATGGACTTCAGACGGTTTTCCTTCCAGGCCCATACCTGGGGCGCAATGAAATACAGGGCAGGAACTCCCGACTGCCTTGCGATGCGGCAAAGTGGCAGATTGAAGGCGGGGGCATCCACGGGGAGGAAAAGATCATAAGTGCCCGAGCGGATCCTCTCTGCCATCTTCCTCCGAAGAGAAAGAAGCCTCGGGGCCCTCAGAAGGACTTCCTGGAATCCCATGACGGCAAGCTCTTCCGATGAATAGAGAATCTGCGCGCCCGCCTCTTTCATTGCAGGGCCACCAATGGCGTCGAGTTTCCAGCGGGGGTGCTGACGGAGGATTTCCCGAATGAGGGGAGCCGTGGCCTGATCTCCACTGGCCTCTCCCGCAAGCAAGAGAATTCTCCTTTCCTCAGGCACCTGCTCTCACCTCTTGGAGAATCCTTTCCGCCACACGCAGGGCCCGGAGTCCTGCCTTTGCATCTACCGGACAGGGACCTCCGTTGCGGATGGATTCAAGAAAGGCTTCCAACTCAAGGCGAAGAGGCTCCGCCGGCGTTGGCACGAGGGTCTCCGCATGAACAAGTTCTTCCGGATTGAGGTTCGCCATCAGGTCGGGGGCAAGAAGAGCTGCCGCAACTTTCTCATGAAATCCCTCAACTTTGGCCACTCTTTCCATCCTTCCTTCCATCAGGTCGAGAGACAGGTAGGAGTCCGCCTGAAAGAAGCGCAGCTTCCTCTCCCGCTTCCTGCTGATCCGGCTGGCTGTCAGATTTGCCACACAGCCGCCACGGAAACGAAGTCGGACATTTGCGATGTCTATGTCACCGGTCAATACGGAGACACCGCTCGCATCGATGCTCTCGGGTTCCTCATCCAGAATCATACAGAGAAGGTCGATGTCGTGGATCATCAGGTCAAGGACCACGGGCACATCGATGCCGCGGTTCACAAAAGTGGAAAGCCGATGGCTCTCCACAAAGCCGGGCTGGGAGATGTATTTCATTGCCTCGATCATCACCGGATTGAATCTCTCCACATGGCCAACCATAAGCTGCCGGCCCGACTCGGAGGCGGCGCGAACCATATCCTCCGCCTCAGCGACAGAACGTGCCATCGGTTTCTCCACGAGAATGTGACAGGAGGATTCAAGTGCCTCAAGGGCAAGCTCATGATGGGCAAAGGTCGGTACACAGAGGCTCAGGGCATCACAGTTCCTTGCAAGCTCCCCCAGGCTTTCAAAGGCAAGGCAGCCTCTTTCCTCGGCTACCGCCGAAGCGACAAGAGGGTCGCTGTCCTGTACCCCCACAAGATCGACTCCCGGAATCTCGGAGTAGATCCTTGCGTGTATTTTGCCAAGATGACCGGTACCGACAACTCCCACTTTCATGGCGGCCTCCTTCTTGTGAGCAGGGTAACGCGGGGAACGCCCCTGTCAACGCCCTTTCCAATCTGGCTCAATTCCTCTACACTCGCCATCATGATCCAGATCAATAACCTGGCTCCGCTGGCCCTTCGAATCCATGCTGTTGTCTTTCAAGTTCCGAGGCATCGGGAAGACCCGCTCTTTCACGAGCACCTGAATCAGGTCTGCCGCAGCATGCGCAGTCGCTACGAAGGAAAACCGCCCTCAGAAATCCCCTGCCTCGCCCCTGCCCGGGAGATGTACCGGGCTGCCGGGGTGGATCCAACCCGCTACCGCCCTTCCAGCGAGGCCTTGCTGAGGAGAGTTCTTCAGGGCAAAGAGCTTTACCGCCTCAGCCCTCTGGTGGACACGGGGAACCTCTTCTCTCTCGAGCATTCCATCTCCATCGGATTATATGATTCCCGTTTTCTTGAAGGAACCATCGCCCTGAGAATGGGAGAGAAGGGTGAATTCTTCCCGGGGATCCGGAAATCGGAGATCCACGTTCAAGGCAAGATCTGTCTGGTTGATGAAGTCGGCCCCTTCGGGTCTCCCAGTTCCGACTCCTGGAGAACCCGCATCCGCGAGGATTCCCGGGACATTCTCGTAATTCTCTATGCTCCGAGATCCTGGACACGGGAAATGCTGGAGGAAAAAGCAGCGATTCTCTGTTCGGAATTCCAGCACTGGTGCGCGGCAGAAGAGTGTCGCCAATTTGCCGTGGACTAGCGGGTAATGCCCCGCTCACTCTTGAGGATGAAGTCCAGAAAACGAAGAGCATGAGTATCCTTGATCTCTTCGGAATCCAGTTTGTCCATCGCCTGTGAGAGATTCAGATCCTGCCGATAGACAACTCGGTAGACTTTCTTCAGTTCCTCCAGGCTGTCCATAGGGAAATTCCTTCGCTGAAGACCCACAAGGTTCAGTCCGGCCACACGAGGAGGGCTCCCGGCGACCCGAAGATAGGGAGGGACGTCCTGGGCAACCCGGCTTCCCCCGCCAACAAAGGCGTGAGCCCCGATCTTGACGAACTGGTGCACCGGAGTCATCCCCCCAAGAATGGCAAACTCCTCCACTTCCACATGCCCGGCCAATTGAACCGCATTGGCAATGATCACCTGATCGGCAATTCGGCAATTGTGTGCGACGTGTACGTAGGCCATGAACATGTTTTCATCCCCGATCCGGGTCTCTTCCCCTTCCCCCGTTCCGGGATTCATGGTGACATATTCACGAATCGTATTGCCCGAGCCAATCGTGAGAAAAGACTCTTCACCCCGAAATTTGAGATCCTGGGGAGGGCTGCCAAGAACTGCTCCCTGAAACACCCTGTTCGCTGAGCCCATGCGGACGCAGGACTCAATGCGAACATGGCTTCCAATCATGGAGCCAGCTCCAATCTCGGCATTCGCCTCAATGATGGAGTAGGGACCAACACGGACACCCTCCCCCAGGCTTGCATCCTTGTGGACCAAGGCTGTGGGGTGAATTCCGGGTTCCCTATTCATCACTGACATCTATCTCTCCACCACGCGGGCCATTAGTTCCGCTTCGGCGACCAGTTCTCCGTCAACAAAAGCTTCGCCGCGCATCTTGCAACCCATCTTGCTCAGTCGCAGCATTTCCATTTCGAAACGGATCTGGTCCCCGGGAAGCACAGGACGACGAAAGCGTGCCTTGTCAATGCCCATGAAATAAACCAGTTTCCCCTGATGGTTATCCACCGTGGAAAGCAGAAGCATCCCGCCAGTTTGAGCCATGGCTTCCAGAATCAAAACCGCGGGGAAAATCGGATGCTCCGGAAAGTGACCTGCAAAGTAGGGCTCGTTGATGGTAACATTCTTGATCCCCACGGCTCTCTTACCGTCCTCCATTTCCAGAAGTCGGTCCACAAGAAGGAAGGGATAGCGATGCGGCATGATCTTCATGATGTCGTGGATATTCCACTCAGTCGGGCTCTTGCCGGGAATGGCGTTTTCCTGTCTCTTCATGGCCTCCGAAAGCATGCCGACAAACTTCACATTGGATGAATGCCCACTACAGTGGCTGATGATGTGCCCTCGAATCGGGCGTCCGAGAAGGGCGAGATCTCCGATCAGATCCAGAATCTTGTGACGAACGAATTCATTGGGCCAGCGCAGGGGCTCCTCATTCAGGATTCCGTCCTCGCCGACCACAATGGAATTCTCGAGAGTGCCGCCCTTGATCAAGCCTTTTTCCCGGAGAAGCTCGACATCCTCCATGAGAGCAAAGGTACGGGCAGAGGACAATTCATGTTCAAAGGTCTCTGGATTGATATCAAAAGAAGCGTACTGGGTTCCGAGATTCGGATGGGGGTACTTGATCGTGAAGCTGACGCGGAAGCCCTCGTAGGGAAGGGCCAGAAGTTCCACATCGTCCTCGACAAGGCTGATCGGCTGTTTCACCTCATAGGTTCTCGCCGGAACTCCCTGACCGACAATCCCCGCCTCCTGAAGTGCCTTCAGATACTCCTTGCAACCTCCTGTCACAGGTTCCGCAGGTTCATTGGAGTCAATCTCGATCAGGCAATTGTCCACCCCAAGCCCGACAAGGCTGGCAAGAACATGCTCCACGGTATGAATCCTCTCCTCACCGTCCTTGAGAGTCGTGTTCCGCATGTCATCGGTCAATTCCAGAGCATTCTCGTAGCTGGCTTCAATCTCGTGAGGCTGGTCGAGATCGCTTCGAAGGAAACGGATTCCCGTATTCACTTCTGCGGGCCTGAATATCATGCGAACCGTGTTGCCGGTATGCAGCCCGATCCCCTCGAAGGGGACTTCTCTTGACAGGGTTCTCTGTTGGCGTATCACAGGGATCCTTCCCCTTCCGACTCTTTCTTCTTCATCGCTTCGAGAGAACGCTCCAGTGAACGGATTCTCTTGAGGAGGCCCGGCAAACGGGCAAGCGCTGCCTGCTGGCGAAGTGCTTCTTCATGGTTTCTTGCGGGGTAGCCGGAGACACACTCTCCCTCCGGAACAGACTTCGTGACTCCGGCCTGGGCTGCGATGGTTGCCCTGTCGCCAATCTGAATATGGCCCACCAGACCCGCCTGCCCCGCCACCGTCACATGGCTTCCGACTTCCGCACTGCCGGAGATGCCCGCCTGAGCGACAATGACACTGTGAGCTCCGATTTGAACGTTGTGGGCAATCTGGACAAGGTTGTCGATCCGGCTAAACTCCCCGATCCGGGTTGCTCCGGTCGTTGCCCGGTCGATGGTCACATTCGCCCCAATCTCAACATCGTTGCCCACTTCCACAATTCCGATCTGCGGGATTTTCCGATGGGCTTGCCCGTCCCATGCGTATCCGAAGCCATCAGAACCGATGACCGTACCGGAATGGATGCTCACCCGTTCTCCGATCTTTACTTCTTCCCGAAGAACCACATTGGGGAAAAGAACGCAGTCGTCACCGATTTCGACCGAGTGCAAGACACGAACTCCCGGCATCAGAACCACGCGGTTCCCGATGCGACAGTCCGGCCCCAGGGAAACTCCTGGCGAGACATGAACATCCGTCCCCAGCTTTGCAGAAGGATGGACGGAAGCAGCCTCGTCCAGTCCCGGAGGAAACTGCTCCAGAAGACAGGGCGCAAAGATCTTCAGAGCGAGAAGCCAGATCAGATAGGGCTTGTCCGATCGCAGGGCGGGCCGCCCATGGGCATCGGCTTCGTCTGAAAGAACCAGAGCAGAGGCCAGCGTCGAATTGATGAAACGGAGATAGCGACTGTTTGAGACAAAGGAAAGATCTCCTTCCTTCGCCTCCCGGATCCCGGCTACCCCGGAAATCCTGAGCGAGGGATCGCCCTCAAAACGGACCCCCAGCTTTCCTGCCAGTTCTTCCAGAGTGAAGCTCAGACCTTCCATTTCTCTTCGCGCCTCCATCAGCCCTGAGCCTTCAGGGCTTCCTGCACCCTCTCATCCATGTTCAGGGAGGGCTTCACATACAGAACCGCCCCGCTTACATCGAAGATCAGGTCGTACTCGTCTTCTTCGGCCACTTCCTTGAGGATCGAGCGGATCTTCTCATAGATCGGTTCACTCAGTTCCATGTCCCGGCGAACGGCCTCCCCCTCCGGCCCGAACTTCTCCTGCTCGAACTGGTAAAGCTCTGCCTCCATTCGGGTAATCTCCGATTCCTTTTCGCGAAGAGCTTCCGGAGACAGGAGAGGGCGCTGTCGGGTAAAGTCTTCCCGAGCGGCTAGAACCTCCTCGATCATCTGTTGCTTGATATTGTTCCAGACCTCCACGTCCTTGTCAAAGATCCGCTGAGCCTCGGAGAATCCCTCATAGGACTGAAATACTTTCTGAAAATCCAGAACCCCGAGCTTCATCTCCTCTGCTGCAAGCAACAGTGGCAGCAGAAGCAGACTCATCAGTGCGATTCTCATCCCGATATTCATAGACCCCCTAGAAGTCTCCACCCATCTTGAAATGGAACCTGGCGGGTTCCCCCTCTTCGCCATCGAGGGGGTAAGCCCAGTCAAAACCAACGACACCCATCATCGGAACCTCAATCCGGGCCCCCACTCCCACCGAGCGCTTGAGAGTGGTCAGATCGGCCTGGGCAAGCGAATTCCAGGTGTCGCCAAAATCAAAGAAGGGAACAATCAACTGAACACTGTTGTTGATTCCCAGAACCAGTTCCAGAGAGCCACTGCTCATGGCTCGTCCACCCAGGAAGGGGCTGTTCCCCTCCGGGACAATGGAAAAATCCTCATAGCCACGCAGCGGGAAGATCCGGTTTCCCCCCATCCGGAAACGCTCATGATCCGGAACCTGGGAAGGGCGGTTCAGACCGTCCACCAGGCCCATGGACTGATGAAAGCGAAGCACGAGGGGGCCGGCCACCTTCTGATACCAAGTGTAACTCAGATCGTATTTCTGAAAATGAAGTTTCCCCCCCAGGGGCCCTCCAGAAAACTGTGAAATCAAGCGGAAGCGGCTTCCCCGGCTTGGAAGAAAGGGATTATCCGTGGAGTTTCGCCAAAAGTTCATGGAAAGACTGCTCTCGATTTGCGGCCAATCCCGCTCGAGAAGGGTTCCCCCCATCTCCACATAGAGTTCGCTGAAGTCATACAGCTCCAGATTCTCAAGCCGATAGGACAGGGACACTCTCGTATGATCCAGCCAGGGAAGGGGGCGGCCAAGACCGAAGGAAATGCCCGCCTTCCGGTCGCGGTAATACTCCCGGTAGTAATTGTTTTCATTTCTGTAGAGAGAGACGGTGAGGTGTACCGGGCGATCCCTGAACCAGGAATCCGAGTAATTGACCTTGAAGTAATTGACCCGTTTACCGAACTCCCAATTGAAATCCAGGTTTCGTCCCCGGCCGAAGAGGTTCGGAGTTCCCAGTTGGATAAATCCTGCAATACTGGAAAGTTCGCTGTAAGAGATCCCGGTCCCGAACTGCCCGGCCTCCCGTTCCTTGACATGGAATACCAGATCGACGTCCCCGGAGGCAGGGTCGGTTTTCGGTTCCAGTTGGACATCGTCAAAGTAGCGAAGCATGAAAATGTCCCGCTGGCTTCGGATCAGCTTCTCCTGGCTGAACAGTTCCCCTGGAAAAACCCGGATCTCCCGTCGGATCACCTTGTCGAGGGTCTTCTCATTTCCCGCAACGACCACTTCCCGAATCCGCGCAAGAGGACCTTCGAAGATGTCAATGTGGAGATCCACCTGATTACCCTGTTTCCGACGATCCGTCTGCACCTGACTGTAGAGATAGCCATGGTCGTAGTATTCACTCCCGAGTCGGGAGAGGGAACCGCGCAGGTCAGCACCCTGGAACTCCTCCCCCGGTTCAAAGGGAAAGTAGGCCTCGATGACCGAGTCGGAAAAGATGGTGTTTCCGGACCAGTGGATCTCCCCGAATTCGTAAGAAGAGCCTTCTTCAATGATCCAGGTCAGGGTGACTTCCTCCTGATCCTCGGAAAACGCTACCTGCCGGTCCAGCACCTTCATGTCCAGATAACCGGAATCGTGGTATTCTGTCAGGAGCCTCTGCTCGTCCAACTCAAGACTGTCCGGATGGTAGGAATCGGAATTGAACCAGGTCAGGGGATTCAGGGATCGGGGACGGCACTGAAGAACCTTTTTCAGTTCGCTGGAATCCCGGCTTTTCACGCCTTCAAAAACAAGATGCTGGATCTTTGCCTTCTTGCCTTCGTCCAGACGGAAGATGAGGAGTTCCTCTCCTTCTCCCTGTTCCTTCCTCACGACTTCCAGGGTGGCTGAATGATAGCCCTCTTCCCTGCAATGTTCGAGAATGGCCCGCTTCGCCTGGGATACGAGCAAGGGCCGAAGGTAGCGGCCCTTTGTCAGGCTGATCTTCTCCTCAAGATCCTTCTGGTCCATCTTGCGGAGTCCCTCCCAGCGGATGTCTGACAATCTTGGAAACTCCCGAAGGAGGAGGACAAGAGCCCGCGAGCCGCCGGGGAGGGATTCCAGCCGGGTCTCTACATTTTCAAAACGGTGAGTGCGATAGAGGCGACGAATTCCCTCTGCGATGCGTTCTGAGTCGAGAGGATCGCCCTTCTGGATTCCGAATTCCAGAAGAACCCGACCCGCGGCCACATGACGAAGTCCCTCGACGCGGACAGAGTCGATGGTCGCAGTCCCCACAGCCTCCACCTGAAAAGGCAGGGACAGGAGGCAGAAGAAGACAAGAAATCGAAGGATCTTCATTTCGCTCAGTTTGGATAGAGAAATGCCACGAAAAACGGCCCCAACGGAGCCGTTTCTCATCAAACTAGAGGAAGAATCGAAGAAAGTAAAGTGGCTTCAGCCCATTTCTTTCGGGCTGAGTTCCAGATCCTTTTTTCTGGGCGCCCGCTGGGAGAAATGCAGCTCTCCCTTGCGGACTGAAACATAGATCTTCTTGTTTTTCTTGAACTTGCCAGCGAGGATCTTCTCGGAAAGAGGGTTCTCCAGATAGCGCTGAATTGCCCTGCGAAGCGGGCGCGCACCGAGACTGGGATCAAAGCCACGGTCGACCAGAAGGCCCTGGGCCTGAAGGTCCAGATCGAAGTCAAAGCCCTGCTCTTGCAGTCGTCCCTGAAGTTGCCCCACAAAGATCCCGAGTATCTGGTCCATCTCCGGTCGCCCGAGGCTGTGGAAGACGACCGTTTCGTCGATCCGGTTGAGAAACTCAGGGCTCATGGCCTTTTTCAGCTCATCCAGAAGAGTCTTTTGCAAATCCTTGTGATCCTGCACTGTATTCGAGCGATCCCCGTGAACCAGGGAAAAGCCAAGAGGTTTCTGATCCCGGACCACTTTCACGCCGATATTGCTCGTCATGATGATTACCGTGTTCTTGAAATCCACGGTTCTGCCAAAGCTGTCCGTGAGCTGCCCATCTTCAAGAATCTGAAGAAGAATGTTGAAGACGTCCGGATGGGCTTTCTCCACCTCGTCAAGCAAGAGGACCGAATAGGGCTGTCGGCGCACCTTCTCGGTGAGGAAGCCCCCTTCTTCATAACCCACGTATCCGGGAGGTGCGCCCACGAGACGGCTCACGGAAAACTTCTCCATGTACTCGCTCATGTCGATGCGAATCAGGCGATCCTCGGAATCGAAAAGGAAGGAGGTCAGGGCTCGGGCAAGTTCCGTCTTTCCCACACCGGTGGGTCCGAGTAAGAAGAAGGAACCGATGGGGCGGCGCGGATCACGAAGGCCTGCGCGGTTGCGTCGAATCGAAGTGGAGATGGCGGTAATGCCCTCTTCCTGCCCCACGACCCTCTTGGCCAGATGCTCTTCCATGCGCAGAAGCTTTTTGCCCTCCCGCTCTTCAACACTGGACACGGGGATGCCGGTAATCTCACTGATCACAGCCGCGATCGCGGCCTCATCAACTACGGCTCTCTCTTCCGTATCCCTTTCGTCGAGTTCTGCCTTGAAACTCTCAAGACGAATGCGGGCATCCTTCTCCTGGTCCCGAAGCTTGGCGGCTTTTTCAAAGTCCTGTCCCTGAATCGCCCCCTCTTTCTCCTTCTCCAGGCGGGCGATCTCTTTTTCCATCTCCAGCAGTTCCGGAGGGATGGCACCGAGAGAGAGTCGGGCACGACTACCAGCTTCGTCCACAATATCGAAGGCCTTGTCCGGCAGGAATCGGTTACTGATGTATCGTTGACTCAGGCGCACTGCCGTTTCCACGGCAGAGTCCGTGATCGTGGCCCGGTGATGGCTCTCGTACTTTTCCCTCAAACCCATAAGGATTTCAATGGCCTCATCCTCACTGGGAGGATTGACCATGACCATCTGGAAACGACGCTCCAGAGCCCCGTCCTTCTCCACATGTTTGCGGTACTCATCGAGAGTTGTTGCGCCAATGCACTGGAGTTCGCCACGAGCCAGTGCGGGCTTGAGCATGTTTGAGGCATCAATCGCGCCTTCTGCACCTCCTGCTCCCACAATGGTATGCAACTCGTCGATGAAGATGATGACATCAGGAGTGTCCTGGATTTCATTGATCACAGCCTTCAGACGTTCCTCGAACTGCCCCCTGTATTTTGTGCCAGCAACGACACTTGCAAGGTCGAGAGTGCAGATCCTGCTGTCCTTGAGAATCTTCGGGACACGGTTTTCCACGATCCTCTGGGCAAGCCCCTCCACGATGGCGGTCTTCCCGACACCCGGCTCCCCGATCAAGACCGGGTTGTTCTTCTTCCTGCGACAGAGAATCTGGATGATGCGCTCGATTTCCGAGTCGCGACCAATCACCGGATCCATCTTGCCTTCAGAGGCCATCACGGTGAGATCCCGTCCGAACTGGTCGAGGGCCGGGGTCTCACTCTGTCTCATCTTCCCCGAAGCGGAGCCTTTCTTGTCACTGCTTCCGAGAAGCTGATGGATTTCCTCGCGTACCTTCTTGCGGTCCGCGCCAAGGTCCAGAAGAACCCGGGCGGCAACGCCCTCTCCTTCCCGGATCAGGCCGAGAAGCAGGTGTTCGGTTCCCACGTAGTTGTGTCCAAGAAGGCGGGCTTCCTCCACGGCAAGTTCCAGAACTGTCTTGGCTCTCGGGGTGAAGGGGATCTCTCCGATCATGACCGTGCCACCGGTTGAGGAAACCAGTTTTTCCACGGCAAGGCGAATCTGCTCGAAATCCAGTCCCATTTTCTTAAGGACTTTTCCGGCAATTCCTTCCCCCTCCCGCACGATCCCGAGCAGGAGGTGCTCGGTTCCGATGTACTCGTGCTGGAGTCGGCTGGCCTCATCGCGAGCCAGAAAGAGAACTTTTCTCACTCTTTCCGTGAAACGATCATTCATACTGGAGGTCCTTCTTTCGCTTCCGCTTGTTCCCGCATCCACATGCGAATGCACTTGGCCCTGATCTCTTTGCGGGCCAAGGGATTGGACGCCTCTTCGTCGATCATTTGCAGGTGACCCGGATGACTGAGAACCCAGGCCTTGCGCAGGTTCTGCATCTCCGGCAGATCCGGAAGTCCTGACTCCCGTCCCAACATCAGAGTCCCCAGGGCAGCAAGAGAATCTGACAGGTTCAGTGAAGAAGCCGTGTCCAGCTTTCCAATTGCCTTGCCCACTTGGTCTTCGAGCAAAGTCCATGCCTCCCTTTGCAACTTGCCCCGGGCCTGCATTTCGAACTTAAGCAGATTCCCCGCAGTCCTCTCCAGAAGTCCGAGAACCTCCTCCTCGCTCCTTCCCAGAGTCTTTGCATTCCCCAGTTGGAAGAAGGAGCCTTGCAGACCGCTTGCTTCCCCCTGAAAGCCGCTCAGATCCATGCGAATGGCCTGTAGGCCCCGGAGAATCGCAGGAAGTTCAGAACCTGAAGTAAGTGCCGGAAGGAAGAGAGAAACCGTCGCTTTCATGCCGGTTCCCGCACGGGAGGGATTCGGGCTGAGATAGCCGAAGGTCTCACTGAAGGCAAAGTCAATGCGATCCTCCAGCGAGGATTCAAGATTATCGACAAGCGCATAGGCGGCGGAAATTGAAAGTCCGGGAGAGAGACACTGCAGGCGAAGATGATCCTCCGATGCAATCACTATGGAGCGATCCGCTTCAGGAAAGAGGAAGATTCCCAGTCCCTGAGGCTCCTCAGCTTCCCGGGGTTCCAGATGCCCGCGCTCAAGAAGGTACTGCCTATCCGCAGCACTCATCTCTTCAAGAGAGAGAAAGTGAGCTTCCTTCATTGAGGGATGCTCCGAAACGGTCTCCCGAATCTCATCGAGAAGACCTGCCGAAGAAAAAACCCGGGGCAGGTTCCGATACAGGCGAAGGCGGGAGCGGAGGACGCCTTGAGAGCTGGCATCCCGCCTCATCCAGTGTTCAATGTCCCCGAGCCAGGGAGCGAGAACGCTCATCCTTCCTCCCGGATTCGCTGCAGTTCATCCTCGATGTCTTTCACTTCATCCCGCAGTCGAGCCGCTTCTTCGTAGTTCTCTGAAGCAATAGACTCCTGAAGCCTCTCCCTTACAGAGCGAAGTCTCTGACGATGCCGGATTTCCTTTTTCAGGAAACGGGGAAAACGACCCCGGTGCTGGCTGTCTCCGTGATAGGCAGAAAGAAGCCGGGTCAGGTCTCCCATGAAGGTCTGATAACAGCTAGGGCAGGCAAGAAGGCCGCTGCTCTCAAAGTCGCGGAAGGTCATGGAACATTCCGGGCATTCCAGAGGACTCGCCTCGGCACGATCCTTCAATTCCTGATGAAGAAAGTGCTGCCAGGATTCTCCCCCGGAGGCTTCCGGAATGTCGGGGAATTGAATGCCCTGTTTTTTCGCGCAGCCCGCACAGAGATCCCTGCGTTGAGGGCGACCATCCCTGAACTCGGTTAGCTGGACATGAATCTCTCCATGACCACAGATGCTGCAGCGTTTCTCCATGCCTCTCCTTGCTCACAATATAGGCAAGGAAGGCGGGTTTCGAAAGAAGGCTAGGAGAGCGACAAAGATCCGTCCTGCAGTCGAAGAGAGCGATCGGCCCGGGCAGCAAGAGCACGGTCATGGGTTACAAGGGCAAGAGAAAGTCCCTCTTCACGAACCATCTGGAAGAGAAGGCGGGATACCGATTCCGCTGCGGCTTCATCGAGATTGCCGGTCGGCTCGTCCGCGAAAAGGAGTCGGGGTTTCAGAAGCAGGGAACGGGAAACGGCTACCCTCTGTTGCTCTCCCCCAGAGAGTTCCGCAGGACGGTGATCCATCCTTTCGTCCATTTCCATTCTGGACAAGAGAAGAGCCGCTCTCTTGAAACTTTCATCCCGGGAAAGGCCGGAAATCAGGCCCGGCATGGCCACATTCTCCAGAGCACTGAACTCGGGAAGAAGGTGGTGAAACTGGAACACAAAACCCAGTTCCCGGTTGCGAATGCGAGAGAGTTCTGCAGAAGAGGCCCGAAGCAGGTCCCGCCCCTCCAAAGACAAGGTGCCGGAATCCGGGCGGTCCAGAGTTCCGAGAAGATACAGTAAGGTGCTTTTGCCGCTTCCACTTTCTCCCAGAATCGAGAGGGACTCCCCCTCCCGGATCTCCAGACTGCAATCCTCCAGCACAGGGATTCGCCCTCTTGCCGTGTCAAAACCGCGGCAGAGTTTCTCTGCAATGAGCAGGGTCTCAGGCACGGATCCTCCCTTCCCCCTGAAGAGCGTCCAGGGGACTGCGTCGAAGAGCCTCAAGCCCCGGAAAAAGGGCCGAGGCAAGAGAAATCAGAATAGCGACAAGAGAGATCAGGAGCAAGGTTCTCGGCTCCAGTTCCATCGGCATATTATCGATGAAGTAAATCTCCCCGGGGATGGAAAGAGCGCGTCCCCGAAAAAGAGCCCTCAAGACCAGAGAGAGAAGCAGGCCCGCCCCCACCCCGAGCAGTCCCAGAATCCAGCCCTCCAGAATATAGATCTGAAGAATGTCCCTTCGTTTCGCGCCCAGAGAACGGAGGATGCCGATCTCCCGCGTCTTCTCGCTGACCACCAGCGTCATGGTCCCCGAAATATTGAAACCTGCCACCAGGATAATCAGCCCGAGAGAAAAGAGAAGGATGCTCCGCATGGTCTTCATCCAGCGGAAAATCTCCCCGTTGAGATCCATCCAGTCGGCCACCTGATACTCCCCAAAGGGCAAGAGCTCGCGAATGACTATGCTCTGTTCGCGAGCTCGCAGAGGGTCAGCGACACGAATTCCCAGGCCATCCACACCCTCGCCTTCGCGAAGCACTTCCCTGAGTATGGATAAATCGGCGTAAGCAAAACGGCGGTCAAATTCATAGAGTCCTGTTTCGACCAGCCCCTGCACAAGGAAGGAGAGGTGAAGGGGATCTTCCCGGCCCTCAATCACCGTTGTGAAAGTGACTTTCTCGCCGGGGAGAGAAGCAAGTTCCCGGGCAAGGCGACTGGAGAGAAGAATCCCCGGGCTGCCCCCAGCCTGGAGGAACTCCTCAAAAGGAGGATCACAGGAAGAAAGTGTGGAGGTCACGAGAGCTTCCGACGATGGTTCCAGACCTCGTAAGATAACTCCCGAAAGTTTGAGTCCATGCAACGCGGGCTTGCTGAGAACCCCGCGTTGCTGAATGTAGGGGGAAGATGCGAGCAATCCCTCGACATCCGCAAGAGAGCCGGCCAGCATCTCCGGCTCTGCAAGACCACCTGCCGTTCCGGTAGAAACAAAGATGGAGGGGTTCATCTCGGTAAGAAGGCGACGAAGCTCCGACTGAAAACCCTGCATGAAGGAGAGTACGGTCACCAGAGTAGCGACCCCGAGCATAACCCCGAGAATAGCAAGCAGGCTCACCCTGCCCAGAAAACTGCGCCTGCGGATGCTCCCGATATGTCGCAAGAGGATCCAGCCGGGGTAGCGCATGAATCAGGCCTCGGGTCTCATGTGGGGAAACAGAAGGATGTCCCGAATGTGCCGGGTATCCGTCATCAGCATGACCAGGCGATCCACTCCAATTCCAAGTCCCGCAGCCGGGGGCATTCCTACCTCCAGTGCGCGGAGGTAATCATCGTCTAGAATCTGAGCTTCCTCATCTCCCTTGGCACGAAGACCCATCTGGTCTTCAAAACGCTTCCTTTGCTCGGCAGGGTCGTTGAGTTCACTAAAGGCATTTCCCACTTCAAAACCGGCAATGAAAGGTTCGAAGCGTTCCACCAGATCGGGATTGTCCCGATGTTGTTTCGCAAGGGGACTGATCTCCCGAGGATGATCCGTCAGGAATGTCGGCTGAATCAACTGCGGTTCAACCTTCTCCGCGCAGATCGCATCGAGAATCTTCCCTGCTCCCCAGGAATCCTCTACCTCAATTCCCAGGTCCTCAGCTGCGGAGGAAAGCTCTTCACGGCTTGCCGTTTCCAGATCACGCCCCGAGTACTTTCGTACGGCTTCGTGATAGCTGATACGGGGCCAGGGAGGGCTGAGGTCAATCACCTGCCCATCAAAGGGGATCTTCATGTCTCCATGAAACTCCATCGCCAGACCCGAGTAGAGTTCCTCCACCAGACCCATCATGTCCTGATAATCCCAGTAGGCGGAATAGGCCTCCAGCATGGTGAACTCGGGATTATGAGAGCGGTCCATGCCTTCATTGCGGAAGACCTTTCCAATCTCAAATACTCTCTCCATCCCCCCCACAAGAAGTCGTTTCAGAAAAAGCTCGCCGCCGGCGATGCGGAGGAAGAAGTCCATGTCCAGAGCCTCATGGCGCGTGCGAAAGGGACGAGCCGTTGCCCCCCCATAGAGAGCCTGAAGAACGGGGGTTTCCACTTCCAGAAAACTCTTGCGGACGAAAAAGTCCCGGAGGTAATGAAGAATCCTGGAACGGGTTTCGAAGCGTTTTCGGACCTCCGGATTCACGGCAAGATCCAGATACCTTTGACGACTTCGCGTTTCTTCGTCCGTCAGTCCATGAAACTTTTCCGGCAGCGGAAGCATGGACTTCGAAAGAAGTGTCCACTCCCGCACCCTCAAGCTCAACTCACCACTGCGGGTGAGGAAAAGAACTCCCCTGGCTCCAATATGATCTCCCGCTTCCACCAGCTTTGCAAATCTCCGGTAATGCTCTTCGTCCATTGCATCCTTGCGGAAGAAGAACTGAATCCGGCCGCTCTGATCCTGAACATGGCCGAAAGAGGTCTTCCCCATCACCCTCTTGCTCATCAGGCGACCGGAAAGAGTGATCTCCTTCTCGGATTCTATCCACTCATCCTGACTGGCCAGACACTCTGCGGACGTATTGCTCCGTTCGAACTTCCAGGGATAAGGTTCCACGCCCCCCTCCCGCAGCCTCTGCAGCTTGTTTTCCTTGTCAACGCGAATCCGGTCCTTGTGTTCCCGGGTCTCACTCATATTCACTCCGTCCGTCCTTCTGAACACCTCTTGGAATCCTCCGGAAGGAAACTCAGATGAAGTTTCCGAGTCCGGGGGCCATCAAATTCACAGAAATAGATTCCTCCCCAGTTTCCCAGGACAAGAGAGCCCCCGGAAACCGGAACCGACACACTGCTGCCGCAGAGGAGACTCTTAACATGAGCCGTGCTGTTGCCCTCCGCATGGCGGAAGTCCTGATCCTCCGGTACTATCCTCTCAAGCGCGAGAAGAATGTCCCGCTTTACATCAGGATCCGCGTTTTCATTCACCGTGACCCCTGCCGTGGTATGCGGAACGAAGACCACACAAACACCCTCAAGAAGACCTTCCCTGCGAACTGCCTGCGCGATCTCGGCACTTAGATCCAGAATCTCCTCGCGGGCCCCCGTTCTGACTTCCAGGCTAATCACGTTTCTCCTTGCCGGCTCCTCCGACTTCCATCCCCGATCGGTGTTTCAGCCAGGCTTCAATCAGGGTGTCAAGGCTGCCATCCATGACGGCCTGTATGTTCCCTGTTTCCTCCCCCGTTCGGTGATCCTTTACCATGGTATAGGGATGAAAAACATAACTTCGGATCTGACTTCCGAAGCCGATTTCCATCTTGCTGTCCTCCAGCGCCTTTCTTTCTTCCTCTTCCTCCTCACGCTTCTTTTTGAGAAGTTTCGCGAGCAGGATCTTCAATGCGTTTTCACGATTCCGGTGCTGGCTTCTCTCGTCCTGGCTCTGGGCGACAAGTCCGGTGGGAATGTGAGTGATTCTTACGGCTGAATCTGTCTTGTTAACGTGCTGACCTCCGGCACCACTGGCCCGGTAGGTATCGGTCTTGAGATCTGCATCCAGGATTTCCATCTCTCCTTCATCCTCGACCTCAGGATAGACATAAACGGAAGCGAAGGAGGTGTGGCGCCTCTTCTGCGCGTCAAAGGGACTGATTCTGACAAGGCGGTGAACTCCGCTTTCCGCCCGGAGCCTTCCGTATGCGAAGTCTCCTTCGACTTCCACGGTGACGCTCTTGATCCCTGCTTCCTCGGCCTTCTGGAAGTCGAGAACCTTCGACTTCCAGCCCCGCCTCTCAAAATAGCGCTGGTACATACGGAGAAGTATCTCAGCCCAGTCAGCACTCTCTGTCCCACCGGCTCCCGGATGAATCGTCAGGATGGCAGACTTCTCATCGTCCTCACCCTGAAACATGAGAAGAAACTCAAACGCTGCGAGACTCTCCTCAAGGGAGGCGGCCTCTGTTTCCAGCTCCCGGGCACTTTCTTCATCGCTCTCCTCGCTGAGCATTTCTGAAAGTGTCGCAAGGTCATCACATCGGCTCTCCATATCCCCGAGAGGATCCAGCCAGCGTTTCAGCCTCTTGTTTTCGCGGAGAGTGCTTTGCGCCCGGGACGGGTCGTCCCAGAAATCCGGAGCCATCATGAGCTTTTCGACTTCCCCAAGTTCCAGGATCAGGCGGGGATAGTCAAAGACACTCCTTGAGATGAGTGACCCGGGAGGAGAGCTGTTGCAGTTGATTACGATTGAGCATCGTCTATTCCTTTCCCCTGATTCGAAGAGATCCCACGATAGATCAATCGAACCTGATCACGCAATGATTCCCTGTCACAATCTGTATCCAGTGTCCTGTCCGACTTCTTCGCCCAATCCCACCAGTGGCCCTGAGCCTTCAATCGAAGTCTTGTTTCGCTTTCACGGAGACCATCCCTCTGCATCACTCTTTTGATCATCTCCTCCTCGGGAGCCACGGTGACCAGCACCTCGTCCACGGGAAAGGGAGCAGGGTCGAGAGTCAGCCAGAGGACAACTTCCAAAAGAAGAAGTCCCTCCTCCTTCTCGCGAAACTCCCGGCTGATGCGGGTGAGTTTCTCCAGCACAAGGGGATGAAGCAGGGACTCCAGTCTACGCCGCGCCTCGGGGTCAGAAAAGACAAGTTCGCCGATCTTCTTCCGGTCAGCTTGCCCCTCTTCGTCCAGTACGGCTTCGCCCAGAACATCCGCCAGCGAGCGAGCGATCCACGTTTCCTCCCTCAGGAGATCATGAGCCAGAGCATCCGCATCCAGAATCCGGGCTCCTTCATCTTCGAAAAGGCGGGCCACCGTACTTTTTCCGCTCCCCATGGCACCGGCCAGCACCCAGACCTTTCCCATCAGTGAGCCTCCAGCCAGTTATGGCCTTCCCCGCACTGAACAAGGAGGGGAAGATCCAGAGGATAGACCTCTTCCATGGCTTGCTTCAAAAGAGGAGAAAGTTCCGGGATCTGCTCCGGAGGAAGCTCGAAGAGAAGTTCATCGTGAACCTGCAAGAGGAGATGGCAATCCGAGGGCGTACTTGCCAGTACTTCCTGAACCCGAAGCATGGCCACCTTGATCATGTCAGCGGCGCTTCCCTGAATCGGAGAATTGATCGCAGCCCTTTCGGCAAAGCTCCGGATCCTTCCATTGGAGCTCTGGATTTCCGGAAGCGGGCGCCTTCTTCCGAGCAGTGTCGTGACAGACTTCTCGATGCGGGCTCGCTGAAGAAGCTCTTCCTTCCAGGACAGTATGGCGGGAAAGGCTGAGAAGTACTCATCAATGAAGCTCTGGGCCTCTTCCACTCCGATGCCCAGTCGCTGAGCCATGCCCCTGGCTCCCATCCCGTAGAGAACGCCGTAGTTTACCACCTTTGCGCGATCGCGCTCTTCGCGGCTAACCTCCGACTCCTCCTTTCCAAGAATTCGGGAAGAAGTCCAGCGATGGATGTCCCGGTCTTCCCGGAAGGCCTTCATGAGGGCCTCATCCCCGCAGAGATGAGCAAGGATCCTCAACTCCACCTGACTGTAGTCCATGGAGAGAAGGCGAAGCCCTTCTTCGGCAATAAAGGCTCGCCGGATTTCCTTTCCCAACTCGCTTCGAATCGGAATGTTCTGCAGATTTGGATCACTGCTCGACAGCCTCCCCGTAGAGGCCACGGCCTGATTGAAACGCGTGTGAACCCGGGATGTCTGCTCGTTCACCTGAAGGGGTAGCGTGTCAACATAGGTTCCCTTCAGCTTGCTGAGTTCCCGCCAGCGAAGAACTTCGGTGGCAATTTCATGCTCTTCGGAGAGTTTGCGAAGGACCTCTTCATCGGTACTGAAGCCGGTCTTGGTTCTTCGCCCGGTCGGCAGGTTCAACTCCTCGAACAGAATCGAGGAAAGCTGTTTGGGACTGCCAATACTGAACTCCCGGCCGGCCTGTTCATGGATTCTGGTTTGGGTAGCCTGGATCTCCTCTTCCATCCTCTCGGACAGCGCCTGCAGGTGAGGAAGATCCAGGGCAATACCCTGTCTCTCCATTTGCGAGAGAATGGGGAGAAGAGGAAGTTCCAGTTCCCGGTAAAGCTTCTCCGCATCGGGGTCTTCCTTCATGCTGGAAGCCAGATTGAGCCAGAGGCGGAAGGTGAAGTCCGCATCTTCGGCAGCATATTCGGCCAGACGGCCCAGAGGGACTTTCCTGATGTCCTTCTCGCGATCCCCCTTCTCAAAGAGGGAAGACCAGGGAATCATCTCATGCGACAGGTGATCCCGGGCCAGGGCATCCAGGCCATGGCTTCTGCGGGATGAGTCCAGACAGTAGCTCATCAGCATGGTATCTTCCACAGGGCCACTCACCGGAATCCCATTGTTGACAAGCACCTGTGAGTCATACTTAATGTTTTGCCCGATCTTGACCAGCTTGTCGTCTGACAGGAGTTCGCAGAGAATCTCGCGAGCCGAATCCAGAGAAAGGCACTCATTTCCCGCATCCCCGTCCAGGGGAAGGTAGAATGCTCTCCCCTCTTCGAAGGAAAAACTGATCCCCACGAGTTGAGCCTTCATGGGGTCAAGATCCGTCGTCTCGGTATCGAGAGCAAAGCAGCCCACCTCCCTCAAGGACTGAACAAGGTCAGCGAGAGCCTCTCTGCTTTGGATGATCGAGTAGTCGACTTCCCCGCTCGTCGGAGCTTCCTCTCCCAGAAACTCGGGAACCAGGGAATGAAAGTCCCGGTCCTGAAGCCAGCCCCTGGTCTCCTCCGGGTTCCCCCCTTCCAGGATCCACTCTCCCGGGGAGTCCACTTCAAGGTCATCCCGAAGCCGGATTAGCTCGCGGGCGTGCAGGGCATTTTCCCGACCTTCCAGCAACTTCGTGCGGAGGGCGGGAGAGGAAGCCTGCTCGGCAGAATCAAGCACCGCATCCAGACCTCCATGCTCCTTCAGCAATTTCAGGGCGCCCTTGGGGCCGAGTCCCTTCACGCCCTCAATGTTGTCTGAGCTGTCTCCGATCAAGCTGAGATAGTCGAGAAGAAGCGCAGGGAGAACACCAAAATCCTCCTCCACTTCCTCGGGACCCAGACAGCGCGCCGGCTTCTTGCCGCTCGCCGGTTTGAGGATGCGGATGGAGTCACTGGCCAACTGACAAAGATCCTTGTCCGCACTGAAAAGGCGCACCTCCCAGCCCTCTTGCTCTGCCTTTCGGCTCACGCTGGCCAGCAGATCATCCGCCTCATAACCTTCCCGGCTCAGCTGAGGGAAACCCGCCATATTGAGGAAGCGGCGAAGGCGCTCGATGCTTGAGCGAAGGTCATCCGGCATTTTCGGCCGATTCGCCTTGTAGGCAGGCTCCATCTCATGGCGGAAGGTCTTGCCCTTCGGGTCGAAGCAAACAAGGATTGCCTCCGGCTCTTCGTCCCGTTTCAGTTGAAGAAGGGTGCGAAGAAAACCGAACTCTGCGCTCGTGTTTTCGCCACGGCTGTTGAAAAGAGGATTCCTGATCATCGCGAAATAGCTGCGAAAGGCAAGTCCATGTCCGTCGATCAAAAGCAGCTTCATGATTCTTCCCCTCCGGAATAGAGACCCTCTTGCCGGACATACTCCAGCAAGGAGTTCGTCAGATCTTGCGGAAGGAGTCCCCGGGACAGATCGCGCCGAATCAGGCGACTCTGTGCCGGGTGAGATTCTCCCCGAATCACACAGCAGGGCCAGGCAGGATCAGCCTCGAAACCCTCCCTTGCCAGAACCGCCACCTCCACCATCTGGAAGATCCTCTCCGGTTCTTTCCAGGTGCGAAGAGCCTGCGAGGAGTCCTCCCCCATGAGAAATACAAAGCGATGGCAGGGATGATCCCGAAGGAGAGCCGTAAGGGTATCCACCGTATAGGCCGGAGCCGGAAGCTCTTTTTCGATCTCACAGACCCGGAGCCTGTCATCCTCCCGGGCAAGAATTCTAGTCATGGCAAGTCGATGCTCATAGGGATGTAGCTTGTCAGGGGACTTGTGAGGAGGTTGGCAGGCGAGAAGAAGCCAGACCTCTTCCAGGGCAAGTTGATCGGCCGCCCTTTTTGCCATCCAGAGGTGGCCCTCATGGGGAGGATCAAAGCTGCCTCCGAGAAGTCCGACCCTCTTCGACTTGGCCTCTGTCATCAGGGGGCGCGATCCTTGCGACCTTCCCATTCGGCCTTCAGGCGAAGCAGCTCTTCGGCTTCCTCCTCAAGACCACGGGCTTTCTTGATCTCCACCCACTCCTCGACAGCCACGGAAAGAAGAGGGGATTCGGGAAACTCCAGAGCAAGGAGTTCATAGTAGATATCTGCTGCTTCCAGCCGGCCCATGTCAGCATAGAAGCGGGCAATGGACAGCTTCTTCCTTGCAAGCTTGTCCAGCATCTCTGCCATCTTCCCGCGAGCTGTTCCAGTCTGACGACCTGCCGGAAACTCCCGAAGAAAATCTTCCAGCTTCCGGATCGCCCGAAAGGTGGGCGCAGAATCCCGGTCAAAACGGGGCGACTGTTCCACCCAACAGAGAGCATCGTAGTAGGCGGCCAGTTCCAGAGAGTCTCCCCGCGGGTAGTTTCTCCGATAGACCTCAAACTCCACTGCGGCTGTCGGGTAGTCTCCATTCTCATAGAAGGATCGAGCCAGCATGAACTGGGCTCGGGAGACATCCGTACTCGCAGATTCCAATTCCAGGTAGACCTTGAACTCCTCGATGGCCTGGGCAAAGTCGCCCTTCTCAAAGTAACGGTTTGCCTTCTCAAGTCCTTCAAGGCGGGGGCCCTGCCCTGCGCAGGAAAGGGCCAATAGCGAGACAAGCAGAAGCAGGAAGCTGCGCATCCTTGTCTGTTCTTCAATCCTCATCGATCAGATCCGCCTTTTCAAGTCGTTCCAGCCTCTCTAATGAGGCTTCAAAGAATCGCCCCGACCCGGAGTTGTTCTCCTCAACAATCCTCCGGTACTTCTTCACCGCTTTGCCGTACTTTCCGAGCTTCTCGTAGCAGATTCCCATCTCCAGAAGAGCTTCCTCCCTTTTTGTGGGATTGGAAGAATAGCGGAGAACACGGTCCAGACTCCGAATTGCCGATGAAAAGTCCATCAGGTCCATGTCCCGCCGAGCAAGGCGAATCATCAGATCCTGGTAGAGAAAGATCGCCTCATGTCTTCTCGGATGCCGCCGCACTTTCTGGAGAAAGCGTTCCAGGGCAGGTCTGGCCTCCTCGAGCCTCTCCAGTCTCTCCAGACTGAGAGCAAAAGGATACAACTGGTCCAGCACTTCCGCAGAATCCGGGTAGGCCTCAAAGGCCCGGCGGTAAAGACCCGCGCTTCGCGCATGATCTCCCCGCTTGAAATACTTTTCCGCCAGAAAGAAGCCATAGGGCCCGGGATCCAGCCCCGGCTGAAAATCCAGCGCTGTCAGCCAGCGTCGGGCAGCACGCCCCTTTCTCCCTTCAAGATAGTCGAAGCGGGCCAGACTGTCGAGAGAGGCCGAAGCAGAGGGGCGATAACTGGGATCCTCTTCAAAGAGAGTCCGGAAGTAGCTCTCCGCCTCTCCGTCCCGGTTCAGGGCCAGAAGGCTTCGGGAAACAAGCCAGAGGGCCCGGTGATTCTTCGGGGCACGCTGAAGGACATAGATCGCCTCAAGACGGGCTTCCTCCCACTGTCCATCCTTGAAATAGGCATCACCCTTTTCAAGATGGCCGGACAGTTCCTCCCCCGAGCAGGCAAGAAGCAGCAGGACTGCCAGAACCCACGATCTCCGCCCTGCGTTCATTCGACTCCACCCCTATTCACTGCTTTGATTACTAAAGAAGAGCCAGGCCAGGCTGGCCACCAGTCCCCCCACAACCCAGGGTTCCACAAGCTTGGACCATTCCTTCTCCACGAGGAGAGGCTTGGTAAAGGGGTACTGCTCACTTTCGACCACATCGAGGAGGTTTCGAGGAAACTGGTCTTCAAGCAGGATCCCAGAGCGGGAACGGCTCAGAACCTCACCACTGGATGCGTCAAGCAGGGTCAGGGACAGGGAAAGGGAGCCGGCTCTTTTTACATACTTCTTCAAACCAAGGGCTTCGCGCTCGAAACCCGTATAGGCAATCTGCAGATCCAGAATCCGGTACTCCAGAATCTGTCCAGCGGATTCCGGCCACTCCGTCTGCTTCAGCCCTTCTGCAAGAAGAGCCTCCTCCAGAGCCAGCCTTGCCAGCGAATTCCCGGGGTTTTCCTTGCCAGGTCGAAGAAGGACCATGGCTTTCCCCACTGCCGGAAGCAACTGGGCAAGAGCATCTCTGGCCACCTCCTCGCACATCGTCTGTGCCAGAGTCAGGTTGCCGGGAGTTTCACTGAGTACAAGAACATGCTCCTCCGCCAGAAGCGGAAGGGCCAGAACGCTGATCAAAAAGAGGGCGGCGGCTCCCGCAGATACGGAACCGTTGAATCGTCGAAAACTCTTCATTATACCACTCCAGGATGTTGGAAAACCTGCTGTGGGTATAGAAAGCCATAGACCGGGTGTCAAGGAGAAGCAGGGCCGATGACCCGTCCCTTCAGATCATAGACATCGGCATCCTCCACCTCCACTTTCACCCACTGACCCAGGGCAAGTTCCCGTTCCTCGTCGGAAAAGAGTACCGCATCAACCTCATAGGCATCCCTCTCGGTGCGAATCACGGCCTTTGATGCCGGAAAGGGAGAACTCTCCAGAAGATGAAGGCGTCGCTCCGGGGGAAGGCCCTCACCCGCCGAGGCCGTCGCCTCCACGACTCCTGTCATGGTTTTGCCAATCTGTTTTCGGGACAAGTCTTCGCTGATGGGCATCTGGAACATCCGCAGGCGATCGGCTCTTTCTGCCGCCAGAGCCTCTTCCACCCGCCCGGGAAGGTCGGTCGCATGAGTACCTTCCTCCGCACTGAATTCAAAGATGCCCAACTTGTCAAAGGGATGCTCTTCGAGAAACTCCAGAAGTTCGCCGAAGTCCTCCTCCGTCTCTCCGGGATGTCCGAGAAGTACCGAAGTTCTCAGGGTAAGATCCGGTCGTTCCCTGCGAAGCTTCCGGATCATGGATGACAATCGGGATCGGTCATGTCCACGGCGCATGATCTGGAGCATGGAGTCGGAGGCGTGCTGGATGGGAAGATCCAGATAGGGAAGCACCCGGGGGATATCGAAAATGCGCAGGAGATCCTCCGCAGTGACCAGGGCAGGATGAAAGTAGAAGAGACGAATCCAACGCAAATGAGAAATCGCGGAGAGCTTCTGCAGTAGATCCCTCAGGGCATTGGGAGCGCCGGCTTCACGCCCGAAATAGGCCGTGTCCTGGCTGATGAGGTTGATTTCCCCCACTCCCCGGCTGACCAGAATCTCCGACTCCTCAACAATGTCCTCAAGCTTGCGGCTCTCAAACTTGCCCCGGATGGCAGGGATCGCACAGAAGCTGCACGCGTGACTGCATCCTTCCCCTACCTTGACCCAGGCCATGTGGGAAGGGGTAAGAAGAGGACGATCCCGAAACCCTTCAAAACTGATCCGGGGTTTCGCAGGAGAAATGGACAGGGAATGCCCGTTCTCGAAAAGAAGATCGATGGCAGCTGCCAAATCTTTCTGCTGACCGACTCCGGCCAGCAGGTCAATCTCCGGCATTTCTTCCTTCAGACTCTCCGCATAGCGCTGGGAAAGGCAGCCGAAGACCACCAGTTTCGTGCCAGACTTCCGGAACTCCGCAAGCTCCAGAATCCGTTCAATGGACTGGCGCTTGGCATCTTCCACAAAACCACAGGTGTTCAGGAGAATGAGATCGGCAGCGTCGGGATCGGCCTGCAGGCGGTAGCCAGCCTTCAGCAGAAAGCCGAGAGTTGCCTCACTGTCGACCAGATTCTTGCTGCAGCCGAGAGACTCCAGATAGACAAGGCGCTCGTTCAAGCCTCGACTTCCTCCTCGAGGCACTCCGGTCCCACAAGAACCTCGCGTGCCTTGCTTCCAGTGTGAGGACCGACAATTCCCGAATCCTCGAGCATGTCCATCAGGCGACTCGCTCTCGTGTATCCGACTCGCAGTCGCCGCTGCAACATGGTCGTACTACCGAAGCCCTGAAGAACCACGATCTTCTTTGCATCTTCGTAAAGCTCGTCCTGGGCTGTAAAATCCTCCAGGCTTCCCGCCTGCGGGGACAATTCCAGTTCCGGTTCTGGCAGCTTATACTGCCTCCAGTGTTCGACAATGGCTTCCACTTCATCGGTTTCAATGAAGGCGCCATGCAGCCTTCGCGGATAGGGAAGCCTCCCGTGCATGAAGAGCATATCCCCGCGCCCGATCAGGGCCTCGGCACCGTTCATGTCGAGAATGGTTTTGGAATCAAAGCGGCTGAAGACCTTGAAGGCGATTCTGCTGGGGAAATTGGCCTTGATCACGCCATCAATAATGTCCACGCTCGGGCGTTGGGTGGCAAGAATCATATGGATCCCGACGGCACGAGCCATCTGGGCCAGCCGGACAATCGGCATCTGGACATCCTTGCCGAGAGTCATCATCAGGTCTGCGAACTCCTCCACCACGCAAACCACAAAGGGAAGGATGTCTTCCACCGTGTTGCCGTCCCGGTCCTGAACCAGCCCCTCCGTTACTTTTTCATTATACTCGACGATGCTTCGAACACCGGCAGGCTTGAGCATGCGATAGCGTCGCTCCATTTCCCCGACCAGCCAGTTCAGGGCCTGCAGAGCCATCTTGTTGTCGGTAATCACAGGATGCAGGAGGTGCGGGATGTCGTTGTACACACTGAGTTCCAACATCTTCGGATCCACAAGGAAGAGCCTCAGCGTTTCCGGACTGTGTTGCAGAAGAAGACTGACCAGAATCGTGTTGATGCAAACACTCTTGCCCGTTCCCGTGGCTCCTGCCACCAGCAGATGAGGAGCTGTGGAGAGATCCGCCCAGAAGGGTACTCCGTCCACATCCACGCCAAGGGCAAGATCCAGATTCCCCCGCTCGCCTTCATATTCCCGGGCATCCAGAACCTCGCGCAGGCGAATGATGCCGGGAGAATCATTGGGCAACTCGATCCCCACGGCCGCCTTGCCGGGAATCGGTGCAACCAGCCGCAGCTCCTTGCTTCGCAGTGCGAGTGCAAGATCTTCCCGCCGACTGACGATCTGGTTCACCTTGACTCCAGCCTCTGGCTCAAACTCAAAGGTGGATACCACAGGACCACGGCTCATGCTGCTGACTTTCCCTCCCACCTGAAATGTGGCGAGTTTCTCTGTCAGCACTCTCGCGCGGCTTTCCATCTCCTTGCGGTTCTCCTGCTTGTCCCGAATTTCCGGCGGTTTGAGAAGATCCACGGCAGGCATCTCAAAAGAGGAGTCCCGGTGCCTGGGAGAAGGAGAGGCTGCTGGTTTGGGAGTTGCGGGCTTTTTTGTCTGAGGCTTCTTCTTTCGCGGTCGGGGAGCCCTTGCCTGCTCCGCAGCCGGCATGGTTTTCTGCCTTGGCGGCGGCGCTTCTTCCTCCTCAAGGAAGCGTTCATCGATGGATTCCCGGAATGCGGAAGCCCGGGATGAGAGGAAGGAGAAGATGCTGCGGAAGTGAGCGAGCGAGGGACGCTTCGAAAAGAGAGAGCTGAAGAAAGAGCGGAGTGCCAGAAGCGGGGTCTTTCCCTTCCCCAGAAAAGTCAGCCAAGGGCTTGGGATGAGGAGAAGAGCCGCAAGGAATGTCAGGAAAAGGGGAAGAACCAGAGAACCGACACTCCCGAGAAACGAGAAGAGACCCTCAGCAAGAAGTCCTCCCAGCCAGCCTCCCCAGTGAAGGGAAGAAAGCGCCAAACGATCCTGCCCCGCCATGGAGGCAAGCCAGAGAAGGGAAAGCAAAGAGAGACTTCCCCAGGGCATCAAAACCCGCTTCAGGGGAAGAGACAGAAACTCCCGGAAGGCGAGAGCCAGAAAGAGAGAGGGAAAGACCAGCAGAGCAAGACGGCTCCCCAGAAGTGCGGCCATCAGTTTTGCGATCACCGCCCCGAGAAATCCGAAGCTGTTCTCGGCAGTCCAGAGTCCGGAATCAAGACCCCAGCCAATCCAGTCATTCGGGTGATAGCTGTAGAGACTTCCCGATGCCATGACAGCAAGAAGGAGCCAGACCAAACCCCGAACCCAGAGATGTCGTTTCATTGCAGCCTTTCCCATCTACTTCCTGGCGGCCTTCCAGTCCTCCTCCTCCAGGAATCGTGTATTGAAGTCACCACTGATGAAACGGGGATGGTTCATCATCGCAAGGTGAAACTCAAGCGTGCTGGGTACCCCCTCAATGACGGTTTCCTCCAGCGCTCGACGCATCCGGGCGAGAGCCTCTTCCCTGTCCCTGCCGTGGCAAAGGAGCTTTGCAATCATGGAGTCGTAATAAGGAGGAATGGAGTAGCCCGCATATACATGGCTGTCCACCCTCACACCCGGGCCTCCCGGAACGTGAAAGGACTCAACATTTCCGGGACTCGGAGCAAAATCTTTCTCCGGGTCTTCCGCATTCAGACGGCATTCGATGGAATGCCCCTGCATTTTGACATCCTCCTGACGGAAGCTGATTTTCTCCCCGGCCGCAATCTGGATTTGCTCTTTCACCAGATCCAGCCCGGTGACCATCTCCGTTACCGGGTGTTCGACCTGGATGCGAGTGTTCATCTCCATGAAGTAGAAGGAAGCGTCCTCGACCAGAAGAAACTCCACGGTGCCAGCGGAATGGTAGTTCGCCGCGCGGCAGGCCAGAATTGCAGCCGCCCCCAGCCTTTCCCGCAGTTCGGGATTTACTGCGGGAGAGGGAGACTCCTCAATGAGCTTCTGGTGCCGCCTCTGTACCGAGCAATCCCGTTCTCCGAGATGCACGACGTTTCCGTGGCGATCAGCAAGAATCTGGACTTCCACATGACGCGGACCCACGAGGAACTTCTCAATGTAGAGATCGCCATTTCCAAACGCAGAAACGGCTTCGCCCTGAGCCAACTTGAAGCTGCGGGGGAACTCCTTTTCGACGCTCACCACGCGCATTCCCTTGCCGCCCCCGCCAGCACTGGCCTTGACGATCACCGGAAAACCAATTTCCCGGGCAATCTGTAATCCCTCCACCTCATCATTCACGGCTCCCTCGCTGCCGGGAAGAACCGGAACTCCCGCACGAACCATGGTCTCACGAGCCAGTGCCTTATTCCCCATTCTCCGAATGGCCTCGGGATGGGGGCCGACAAAGGTAAATCCGTGGGACTCGCAGACCTCGGCAAAGTGGGCATTCTCGGCGAGAAAACCATAACCCGGATGGATCGCATCTGCGCCGGTCAGTTCTGCGGCAGAAAGTACATTGCCGATATTCAGATAACTTCGCGCCGAGGCCGGGGGACCGATGCAGACCGACTCCTGGGCGAACTTGACATGCAGGCTGTCCACATCGGCTTCGGAATGGACGGCCACCGTCTCGATCCCGAGTTCTTCGCAGGCACGGAAGATGCGAAGTGCAATTTCGCCCCGGTTGGCCACCAAGAGTTTCTTGAACATCTAGTCCTCTTCAATCACAAAAAGTGCCTGCCCGAATTCCACCGGATCCCCGTTCTGAACGAGGATCTCCTGAACCGTACCACTGACTTCACACTCGATTTCATTCATGAGCTTCATGGCCTCGATAATGCAGATCACCATTCCGGGACTTACACGGGAACCCTCCGTAATGAAAGGATCCTCCCCGGGACTGGGTGAGCTATAGAAAGTACCGACCATGGGAGCCTTCTGCACTGCGCCGGCGTATTCTCCGGGACTGGGTGCTGCAGCAGGAGCGGCCGATTCCGTAGAACGGGAAGGAGGAGCGGACACGGTCATCATCCCCGAGTTCCGACTGACCCGGATCTTCCGGCCCAGACCCTCGGCAACCTCGATCTCCCCCACATCCTCGTTCTCCCGCAGAATCCGGATCAATTGCTGGATCGCTTTCTCGTTCATGGAACTCCCTTTCTCATGCGATTCAATCAGACGAGGCTAGGCTCAGCCGAGCCCTCTGGCAAGAGGAATCATGGCCCTTTCAGAGCAAGAACAGCGAGGCGATATCCCCGGGCTCCCATGCCCGAGATCATTCCAGAACAGGCCTGTGCCGTGACGGAGCTTCGACGCCAGGACTCCCGCCCCTGGATCTCACTCAAATGGACTTCCACGACCGGAATCGAAATCGCTGCAATGGCATCCCGGAGAGCGATGCTGCTATGCGTAAAGGCGCCGGGGTTGAAAACAATCCCCTCAAAGTTATCCTTCGCCGAGTGAAGAGACTCAAGAAGCTCTGCCTCGCGGTTGCTCTGGAAAAACTCCAGTTCAATGGACTGCTCCGCCGCCCACTCTCGAAGATTCCTTTCCAGACTTTCCAGACTCTCCGAGCCATAGATATCCGGCTCGCGGCTTCCGAGAAGGTTCAGATTGGGGCCCTGCAAGATCAGGATCTTCATGCCTGATTCCCTCCCGTCTCCCCTTTCTTCTCCGGCAGTTCCCAGTCTGCGGGATCCCGGAGCGAGGGAGCGGGCAGGTAATCCAGATCCTCGGGATCTTCGCCCCCGGAAGAACTCTCCGGGCGGGTGAGGATTTCCTCCAGTTCTTCATCCGGAGGCAAGAGGATGGAGGAGCTATCCTCCGGGCTGCTCCCGGAGAGATCCTCCCACTGTGCTTGCAAGTCCTCTCTCTCCAGATCGTCCGGATCTTCTGCGGCCCAACGATCCAGCATCTGACCGGTCTCTTCCCTGCGTCCCGCTTCCAGACGAAGGGGAGTCAGGACCCGAAGTGCTGAAAGATTGGAGGGGTCCCGCTTGAGAACCTCCTCGTATTCATTCCGCGCCCTGTCAAGATCTCCGGACTGCGTCAAAAGGCGGGCCAGCAATACGCGCAGGGCAATGGAAGCGGGATTATCCCGAATCCCCGATTCGAGCATCTTGCGAGCCTCGTCCCCCTGCCCCACTCTCTTCAGATTCTCCGCCTTGCGAAGAAGAGGAGCAGGGAGGGCAGTTCCTCTTTCATTTTTCACTTGAACGCACTCCCGCAATGTCCTGTGATATTGATTGTTACGCTACATCATCGACGAAATCAGGTCTAGTAATTCTTCTTCCTCGACACCATGGCCAAAAGTGGCCTCTCCCCACCCGGAAACTAGCACGAACTGCAGCCGCCCGTCTTTCCGTTTCTTGTCCACTTTCATTCCCGAAACCAGGGAGTAAGGGGGCAGGAAATCCGGGATGCGTGTCGGGAGATTCCAGGTCTCCAGAAGACTCTCCATCTGCGAGTACTGAGCAGGGGAACTCATTCCCCTATTCCCGGAGAGTTTCAGGGCAAAAAGCATCCCGATCGAGACGGCCTCTCCATGAAGAAGCTCCGTTTCCGGATGACTCTCGAGAGCATGGCCCAGTGTGTGGCCAAAATTCAGAATGGCTCTTTGCCCCTGCTCTTTCTCATCAGCTGACACGACCTCTGCCTTTCGCAGACAGGTTCGAAGAATGGCAGCCGCAAGATCCTCCGCGTTTTGATCGAAGATTACCCGGGACCGGGAAACCAGAGTTTCCAGCAGTTCGGCATCACTGATGGCTGCCATTTTCAGGATCTCGGCAAGACCGGACATCCTTTGCCTCCGGTCGAGCGTGTCCAGAAAGGCAAGGTCGGTGAAGACGGCTTCGGGCTGATGGAAGGCACCGATTGCGTTTTTCGCGCCGGGAAGATTGACGGCCACCTTTCCCCCCACGCTGGAATCCACCTGGGAAAGCAGGGTTGTGGGAACATGAATGTAGGGGACGCCACGCAGGTAGGAGGCCGCAAGAAAGCCTGCGAGGTCACCGGTGACACCGCCCCCGACTGACAGGATCAGACCGTCGCGGCCCAGTCCCGTGTCCAGAACTTGCCTTGCCAGGCTTTCCATCATGGACAGGCTTTTACTGGACTCTCCCCGGGGAACTTCCAGACGAGGCAGATCAGCCAGCCAGCTCTCCAGTCGCTCCTGCTGACAGGAAGCAAGCCCTGCGTCCACGAGAGCCACGGCCTTTCGCCCGGCGATTTGCCTGTTCAGCAGTTCGCTGTCCAGTTCCCTTCCAATGTGAATCGGGTAGGAACGATCTCCCAGAGAAAGCTGCAGGGTCTCCATCTTACTCCTCAAAGCGGAAGCTGGAAGCCAGGGCCTCCAGTTCTCTCATGTAGGGATGCTTGTTCAGACCCGGAGCATAGAGCACCAAGTCTACCGCAAGAAGACGCTCCCTCTTGCCGTCCTGAAGGAAGTAGGTCACAAAGGGTCCGCCGGTCATGTCTTCCTCATTCTGCCAGACCCCGGAAAGTCGTAGAGCGGGATAGGGACCAAGTTCGGAAGGCTCGAAGAGGTACTCGCCCCCCAAGATGCTGTCTCCGTAGAGTCTTTCCACAATTCTGGCGCGGAAGGCAAGCAAGGAGGTGGAATCCCTCAGGGCCGGCATTTCACTGACCCCGTTCAGCCAGAAGACTCCCAGCACACGGCTTGGGTCCTTTCGGTGAAGTTCCAGCGCACCGAGAGCCGGCTCCTCCTGCAGGAGACGGTATTCCTTGGGGTAGCGAAGCAGGAAGCCGTGCCGCTTCCAGAGGTACTTCCCTCCTCCACGATTTTCACGCCCGGAAAGAAGATAGTCGCGATAGCGTTTTCGACTGCTTTCCCGAAATCTGCGTCGAAGCACGGGGCCGGCCTGCGAGAGAACTTCCTCCTCCGTTTGTGGCCCATCCATCAGGACAAGATAGACATCCTGCCCCCTGGCATAGAGGTCTTCCCGATGGAGAACCAGATAGCCCTTCTCCCGGGCCTTGCGAAAATGTTCCTTCCCCACGATCTGCAGGGCGCGACTGCGCAGCCCCCCGTGGCGATCAATCCGCACCAGAAAGAGCAGGTTCTTCCGGTCCAGATTGCCGGACAAACTTCCTTCCTCCAGGAGATAGACGTCGAATTCGTTTTCCTCTTCAAAGACATAGGTGATTGGGTGGCTCAGGGCCTCCATGAAAGGGCGAAGCCCCGGATAGTAGCGTCCGTCTTCCGTGAAAACAAAGAGGTCGGAGTAAGGCCCGATGGCGGGCACCATCTTCCTGTCCGAACAGGATGCGATCAATAGCAGGGCGAAGGCAAAAAAAACTGCGACCTTTTTCATGGCCGCAGAATAGAAGAGGGATCCAATACGGTCAAACCCTGAATCTTCAGGGATCCGGCGTCTCCTGGCTCAGAGTGTCAGCGAGCTGGGGATTCACCATGGATCCGGCCATTTCGCTCTTGGCAGCACTCCGTCCCGGACGCTCAGAGGCAACCGGACGCAGGGAGGAGGCACCGCGAGGACGCTCCCGCGCCCAGTTCACCCGGGCTCCGGCAGGCTCATTCACTCGACGGCCGGAAAGACTGCTTCCAGATTCCTTCCCGGGAACGTAGTCCCCCGGCTGCATCCAGTAGCTGAGACCGGCCACAAGAATCAGGGAGGCGGCGGCAGCCCAGGAAAAACGGTTCCAGTTCCAGGGCTGTTTTTCTTCCCCGAAATCACGATGGGCAATCGCCTGGTTCAGTTTTCTGCGGAGATTCCACTCGAAATTGTCGGAAGGGGGCTCCAGCGCTTCTTCCCGTAGTTGTGCCAGGACTTCCCGAATATCATCGAGATAAGTCGAGCACTCCCTGCAATCTTCCATGTGCCGATTCAGGCTCGCTTGAGCTTTGGGCGGCAACATGCCGTCGAGAAAGAGAGAGATGTGTTCCCTTGAGCGTTTGCAATTCACCGTATCCTGCCTCCTAGTCAATCCTGATGTCATTCAGGATGCACTCGTCACTGTTTCCGTATTCCTTCTTCCAGATCGTGGCAAACTGGTTCCTTGCACGATTGATCCGGCTTCGAACTGTTCCAATCTTGAGCCCTGTAGCGGCAGAGATTTCCTCATAGGTCATGTCTCCGTACTCCCGCAAGAGAAGAGGCTCGAGGTAGTGAGGAGAAATCCTCTCCAGGATTCCCCCCACCCGCTCCCGGAGTTCCCGGTTTTGCACCTGGTGATCGGGAAGGGGTGCGCTGTCCTGGTATTCCTTTTCCACAGGAACGGAGTCCCTGGAATAGAGAAGAGGAATGCGGCTCACAATGGAACGCTTCTGTTTCCTCATGTGATTGCGAACCAGATTGAGCGCGATGGTATAGAGCCAGGTGGAGAACCTGGCAATCGTCCGATACTTGTCGGCATTGATATAGGCGCGCACAAATGCGTCCTGGGCAATCTCCTCGGCCAATTCCGGATCCTTGACCATTTTCAGGATGAAGTGATAAATCCGGTCCTTGAAGCGATGGACGAGTACGTCAAAGGCATTACGGTTGCCCTCCTGAACCTGAAGGATGAGTTCCTCATCGCTGAGATCCGAGGACATCTGCTTTCGTGACAGCGCAATGTTTTGATGATTCGTCATTTAGCTCTCCAGAATGCCGCAGTTACTCGAGTAAATCCCCCGAAAGAGGGGAAAGTTCCCGCATTTTTTCACTTTGGCCCAAAAAGTGTCGAGGGATCCCGGGGAGCGGGCCCGCAGTCCCTCCATTCCAGGATGATTTTTCCCTTTCCGGGCGGATAGAGAATCAGTCGTTTTTTGCGCTCCCCACGACGATCCTCCCAGCAAGCCTTGATCTCACCGAGAGGGCTGAACCATTGGAGTCGGGACGCATGAGAGCCATGGCTCTGCAATTCAGCAGGGAAACCGAGAAGCCTGCCCTGCCGAAGTAAGCTCCGAAGATTCCTGCCCTCCAGAAATGCAGCCGGGAAAGATGCTCCTGCAATGGCCAGGGGAAGCAGGCGGATGTCCGTGGACTTGAGGGCGAAGGCACTGCCCTCCGGGCTGGCCCAGGCCAGAATCTTTTGCCCGTCAAGAAGGAGAACCTGGCTCTTTGGAAAAAGGGAAAGGTCGGGCAAGGTCCAGCAGAGCCAGGTCAGGTCCCCTTCGTACTCACGGAGGGTAAATTCTCCCCCACGGCCCCCCGGACCCTGTTTCCAGGTCCATCGACCGCGGAGCTCCCGGCCCCGAAGTTCTTCCTCCGCACTGGAAAGCAGAGGAAGAAGAAGAAGGGAGAGGAGAAGAAGAAGGCTAGTCGTCCTTCTCTTCATCATCCACTTCCACATCATCGACCAGCTTCCCCTTGTTTTTCAATCCCTGCTGGAACTCGCGAACTCCCGAACCGAGACCTCGAGCCAGTTCCGGGATCTTCCGTCCTCCAAAAAGCAGAAGAAGAGCCAGAACGAGGAGAATCAGTTCCCATTGTCCAATCATTGCGAACATTCATCGCTCCTTTCCGATGGGAGGACGATACTTTGAGAGTCCCAATAGTCCAAGCGAAAAGAAAGGTCACTTGCTCCCGGAGCGCACAGGGCATACTCTCAGTGGAGGAGGTTTGTGATCCATCCCCTGAAGCGGCTAATCCCCTACCTGAAACCCTATCGCCACCTGCTCCTTCCCGGAGCCCTGGCGCTGGTATGTGCAAACTCCTTTGCACTTGCCATTCCCCGGCAGATCGGCTCGATTGTGGACGGTCTCCGGGGAGAGGCGGCACTGGACTCGGATTGGCTTCTCAGGCAGGCCGGGATTCTCCTGCTTCTCACCTTCCTCGCCGGGATCAGTCGTTTCTTCATGCGCTGGCTCATGATCGGGGCGAGTCGCCGTATCGAGTATGACATCCGCGACGACTTCTTCCGCCACCTTCTGACTCTTGACCAGGCCTGGTTCCAGAAGAACCCCGTCGGCGATCTCATGGCGCGATCCAGCAATGATCTGAATGCCGTCAGGATGATGCTCGGGCCGGGCCTCATGTATCCCCTGAACATTCTGGTCATCCTGAGCATTGCCCTCAGTCTGATGCTCAGCCTGAACTGGAAACTGTCCCTCCTTAGCCTTCTGCCACTCCCTTTCCTGAGTCTGATCGTCTATCGAAGCAGTCAGGTTCTTCATCGGGGCTACGAAAAAATCCAGAAGCGTTTTGCCCTCTTGAGCAGCCGTTCCCAGGCCACCTTCTCCGGAATCCGCGTCGTCAAGACCTTCCTGAGGGAAGATCATGAGTCAGAGTCCTTCGAAAGAGAGAGCAGGGCCTATTACCGGGAGAACCTTCGGGTCGCCCGTTTCATGAGCATCTTCCACCCCTCCATGAGAATGTTCAGCGGCCTTGCGGTCATTCTTGTCCTCTATTTCGGGGGACAGGCTGTCATGAATGAGGAGGTCACTCTCGGGACCCTGATTGCGTTCATGCAGTACCTCATTCTTCTCAGTTGGCCGATTGCCGCTCTCGGATGGGTGACCAGCATCATCCAAAGGGGCAGTGCCTCCTGGAAACGACTTCTTGAGATTCTGGACGCAAGGCCCGATATCCTGGACGGTGGGATTCTCCCGGACAGGGACTATCAGGCTGATCTGGAGTTTCGGGATCTGAGCCTTCGTATCGGGGAAACACAGATTCTCCGTGACCTGAATCTGATAATCCCCGCCGGGGAGTTTCTTGCCATCACCGGGAGAACCGGGAGTGGTAAAAGCGTCCTGATGAGTCTCCTGCCCCGCATTCTGGATCCTCCCCCGGAAACCGTCTTTCTGGGCGGCCAGGATATCCTCGACTTTCCTTTGTCAGAGCTGCGCAAGCAACTGGCCTGGGTAGGACAGGAGCCCCTGCTCTTCAGCGAGAGTCTTCGAAGCAATCTGGAGTTCGCAGGTTCTGACCTCGCCCTGGAGGAAATCGAGGCTGCTGCCTCGGATTCCCAGATTCTGGAAGAGATTCACGCCTTCCCCCGAGCCTGGGATACGGTGATCGGAGAGCGGGGAACCCGTCTTTCAGGCGGACAGAGACAGAGGCTCTGCCTTGCCCGCGCCCTCCTTCGGAAGGCTCCGCTCATCCTCCTGGACGATCCTTTCTCCAGCGTGGACACGCGAACAGAGGAGGAGATCCTCGGCAGCCTCAAGAAGCACTTCCCGGGGAACACGGTGATCCTCTCCAGCCATCGGGCTTCGACTCTTCGTCTGGCCGACCGAATCTGTGTTCTTGAGGAAGGACGCATCGCTGAGGTCGGAAGCCATGATGAACTCCTGAAAAAACGAGGACTCTATTTCGATATCCACGAAAGACAGAATCTTCAGGAGAGGCTGGAAGGCAGAAGGGAGGGTGAATGAGCGATCCCTCTGTCAATGAGAGCAAGCAGGGCAAAGCCTATGATGCCGTTCTCATGCGAAGGATGCTCCGATACCTTCGCCCTTACCGATGGAAAGTGTCTCTGGCAGTTATCCTTCTCGCACTCTCCTCCGCATTCGGGCTGGCGGGCCCCTACCTGGTAAAAGTCGGAATCGATGAAGGCATTCTTGCGGGCAATCTCCCTGTTCTGGGATTCGTTTCGATCCTCTATGTGCTGTTTCTCCTTGTGGACTACGCCGCAGCCTACCTTCAGTCCTTGACGGTTGCAGTGATAGGACAGCGCTTCATGCTCGACATCCGGCGCGACCTCTTCCGGCACATGAGCCGACTCTCCCTTCGCTTCTATGAGAGCAACCCGGTTGGAAGACTCGTTACCCGGGTGACCGGTGATGTGGAAAGCATCAACGAGATGTTTACCGGCGGGCTTGTGGCAGTGATCGGCGACATCCTGATGCTGGCCGGAATCACGATCTTTCTCTTTGTACTGAATGTGAAAATGGCTCTGGTGACTATCAGCGTTCTGCCAATCATTGCACTCTTCACTGTCTATTTCCGAACAAGACTTCGGAAGAACTTTCGCGAAGTTCGTGAAAAGATCGCCGCCATCAACTCCTTCCTCCAGGAACGGATCAGCGGCGTTTCTGTCATTCAGATTTTCACGCAGGAAGAGAAAACGGCCAGGGACTACGAAGTCCTCAACCGTGAACACACCCGTGCCCATCTCGACTCGGTCTTCAATTTTGCGATCTTCTGGCCGCTAGTGGAATTTTCAGCTTCTCTTTCCGTGGCCCTGATTCTCTTCTACGGGGGGTCGCGTTTCATAGAAGGGGATCCAAGCATGAGTCTGGGGGCTCTGGCTGCCTTCATTCAATATGCAAGACGCTTCTTTCAGCCGATCAGCGATCTCAGCGAAAAGTTCAACATCATGCAGGCCGCCATGGCTGCCGCAGAGCGGATCTTTGGCATTCTTGACAGCCGCTCGGAGATTCTCATCCCCCCACAGCCCCGGGAACTCAGCACTTGCAGCGGGGAATTGCACTTTGAGAACATCTCTTTCCACTATGAGGCCGGCAAGCCGGTTCTCAGTAACCTGAACTTTCGTCTGGAGGCAGGGCAGCGCACAGCGCTGGTGGGCCTGACGGGAAGCGGCAAGACCACCATCCTCAATCTCCTCCTGCGGTTTCATGATCCCGTGGAGGGGCGTGTCCTCCTTGACGGAAGGGATCTTCGGGATCTTGACCCTCATTCCTTCCGGAGACACTTCGCGCTGGTGCAGCAGGAGGTGTTCCTCTTCCCGGGGACCGTTCTGGACAACATCCTTCTGGGAGATCCTGCGATTTCCCGGGAGAGAGGGCTGGAGGCCGCGCACTCTGTCGGAGCAGATCGCTTTGTTCTCGAACTTCCTGATGCCTACGACACGCTTCTCAGTGAAAGAGGAGGTGGACTGTCTACCGGGCAAAAGCAGTTGATCGCTTTTGCCCGTGCCCTGTCGAGGGATCCGGCCTTCCTTGTTCTGGATGAGGCCACCAGTTCGGTAGACAGTGAGTCGGAAGAGTGGATTCAGCGGGGGCTGGAAGTCCTGATGAAGGATCGAAGCAGTCTGACGGTGGCTCACCGCCTGTCCACCATTCTCGGAAGTGACCGGATCCTGGTTCTTCACCAGGGAGGATTACAGGAAGACGGTAGCCATGAAACACTCTTGAAGAACCAGGGGCTCTATCGGGATCTCTATCGTCTCCAATTCCAGGATCAGGAAGAGCTTCTCGAGTAAAATTCCTCGGTCGCCGAGACCACTTCATCCACGGCGGAATCGCTCAACTCCGGATAGATGGGCAGAGAGAGAACTTCCCCCGCGATCTTTTCCGTCTTTGGCAGAGACACAGCCGCTCCCGGCAGCGAAGAGAAGCATGGCTGCTGGTGCAGGGGCAGCGGGTAGTAGATCGCGGAACTGATTCCCTTCCCGGCAAGAAACTCTTTCAGTTCATCCCGTTGAGGAAGACGAAGCGTGTACTGGTGGAAGACATGTTCTTCCGCCGACGGAAGAGCAGGGCGAAGAACAAGGTCGCGCAAGGGCCCGGCAGAAAAGCGTTCTTCATAGCTTCGGGCTCTGTTCCGCCTCTGTTTGTTCCAGTTCTCCAGATGAGGCAATTTGACCCGGAGAACCGCCGCCTGAAGTGCATCCATTCTTGCGTTGATACCTACTTCATCATGATGGTAACGCTTTGCCTCCCCATGAACCCGGTATCGCCGAGCACGCTCCGTGAGTTCCGGGTCCCGGAAACGGAGCAGTCCACCGTCCCCGGCAGCTCCCAGATTCTTGCTGGGGAAAAAACTGTAGCAGCCTGCATCTCCCATACATCCGCAGGCTCCTTCTTCCCGGCGGGCACCCAGAGACTGGGCCGCATCTTCCAGAATCGCAAGCCCGCCTTGCTCCGCCATCTGAAAGAAGGGGGACAAGTCTGCCTGAAGTCCATAGAGATGCACCGGCAGGATGGCTCGTGTATTCCCGGTCAGCTTCCGGGCAGCATCTTCGGGGTCCATGAGGAAGTCCTCCCCCACATCGACGAAAACCGGACTCGCCCCGGCCTGCACCACAGATCCGGCGGTAGCAAAAAAGGTGAAGGAGGGGAGCAGGACCTCATCCCCTGGTCCGATGTCAAGCATGGCCAGTGCCATACGCAAGGCTTCGCTGCCACTGGAGACTCCCAGGCATGCTTCCACTCCCAGAAAGGAGGCGACTTCTTCCTCAAAGGAAAGGAGTTCCTCCCCGAGGATAAATGCCTGGTTTTCAAAGACCCGGGAAAGGGCTTCCCCGATTTCGTCTCGGACGCTGTCGTACTGTGCTTTCAGATCCAGTTGGGGAATCCTCATGGAAGTCTCCTTGAAGGGAGGGCTCAGTCAATCTAGAATGAGATAGCAAAATGTCAGAGGAAGCTCAAGCGGGAAGGTCGATATGCATCCGGATGCCTACCCGGTTCCGGCCGGGAAAGAGGAATATGAAAGCCGGGTTCTCGGCTCCCGTTTCCTTGCAAAACTGATCCCGGTGAAGGATGAGGAAGAAGCCAGACTCTGCCGGGAAGTCCTCCTCCAACAGTATCCCGACGCGAGGCATCACTGCTGGGCTCTTCAACTGGGAAAACCCGGAAAGGAAACACGACGATTTTCCGACGAAGGAGAACCGGCAGGATCTGCGGGCGCCCCGATTGCCCGGGCCATTGCTTCTTCCGGACTCAGCGACCTTCTGATTGTGGTGATCCGCTGGTTTGGAGGAAAAAAGCTCGGCGTTGGCGGGCTGATCCGCGCCTACACAGACGCGTCAAGAGAAGTTCTCTCCCGGATAGAGCCTCGGCTCCGCTACGAGATGCTGGAGTTACAGGGACTCATTGATTTCGCTGAAGAGGCGGCCATGAGAAGGCTGCTGGATAAACTGGAGGGAAGAATCCTGTCTGCGGAATACGGGGAAAAGGGCCTGTCCTGGCATCTGGAAATGCCCAAAAGCAAGGTTCCCGACTTCCTCGAAAGGAGCCGGGAACTTGGTCGCGGGAAAGAAGCATTTCAAGTCCGGACTAGGGATTGACGGTCCATCCACGCAGGTAATCCACTTCCTTGAAATCGTATTGGAATTGCCAGGGATCCAACTGGCGGCTCAGCGTGAAGTCGAGATCCTGAACACTGACCACTCGAATGGGACCAAGATCAGGAGCCAGAAGATAGAAGCGAAGATCCATCCTTGCCGGGGCTTGCAGGACACGTTCCGGCTGGAACTGGTCCGGGATAGAAGGCTGTCCGGGCGTAGTGTTGGGATCCCGCTGGTTGGTCAGGTGAAGCTCAATCATCAGACTCTGGCGAACCCATTTGCAGTTGGCATAAACCGTGTCCGCCATCGCCCCGAACAGTTCATTGGCCAGTCCACTACCGAACTGGGGATCAGATGCATAGTGAATCTCATCATTGGCGACCACGGAAGTGACCAGACGATAGGAAATCACTGAGTCCGTGAGAAAATCGTAATCAAGATCCTTCCAGGGATACATGCTTCCCGGCTCGGAACTGAACTCCACGAGATCCTGACCCCACTCCATTTGTCCGAAGCGAATCAGGTCCAGGGGAACCAGATCTCCAGGAATCTCATCCCAGGGCCAGATGACAAAACTACTGTCCACAGCCCCTTCGCGAAGCCCTTCCAGGCTAAGGGAAGAAGTGCCAGCAGCAAGGTAGATCTCGAGCTGCTTTTCCACTTCTCCGTAGTCGAGCTCAGAGTGATCATCACTTGTCACATAGCGAGTTCCCCGGAGGACCTGCATTTCCTCGCCGTCGACCTCTTCAGGGGCCAGGCAGTCCATGATCACGGAGTCCGCCTTCTGGGTGAATTCCCAGAAGTTGTAGCCCTCGTAGCTGAGAGGGACACTGTCCTCCACCATTCGGAGGAAGTGCCAGGTGTTGCCTTCGGAAAGAGGCCAGTAGTTCGGCGTCAGGGGAGTAACCGTTTCCTCCTGAATAGGCCCTGTCGGACCTTCCTCCTCTGAACAGGCAAAGATCAGAACGGGGAGAGCCAGAACTAGGACCAGTCGAAGCAGGGAGCGAGACAGTTTCATCCTGAAAGACCTCTGAAAGAAAAGACCCGCAGAAGAATACGGGCAGGTTCACAGGGATAGTAAGTAGTGCGGGAAGACGAGGCAAGCCCTTTTCTTCATATGGCTTGCAATGCAGAAAGACTCTGCTAGCCTCCCGGAAACAAGGAGCCCTTATGCTGTCGATCTTTCTGAGAGCCCCCCTTTTCGCCCTCCTTCTCTCTCTCCCGGTTCTCGCCGGGCAGGAAACGGTAAAGAGGGACATTGAAACCCTCTCTTCCCCTGGTTTTTCAGGCCGTATGGCCGGAGAAGAGGGCAATCGGAAGGCGGCCGAGTGGATTCGGCGTCAGGCTCGTTCTGCGGGGCTGCTCCCTCTGCCGGGATCCCACACTTTTGCCGTAAAAGGCGAGGAACTGCAGTCCCTGTTTGCGGAACTGGAAAGTCCGGAGGACCGGGTCTTCCCCCTGCCGATGGTCACCCGGGGAATGCTCCCGGATCTCAGGGCTGCTGATCTTCGAGTCCTTCCCTTTGGAGAGGAAGGAAACAGAAGCCCCGAGGCCCTGCGGGGAAGATGGAAGAATGAGAAAGCCTTGCTCCTGCTTCCTCAAGAGGGAAGTGAGTCTTTCTTTATGAGATTTCGAAGCCGTGCGATGAAGCGGAGTAACCGGCTCTGGCAACTCCCGGGAGATGAGACCACTCTCCCCCTTTTCTATGGGAACGAAGAACTGGCGGAGCTTCTCGACAGTGATCATCTGCCCGAAGGCTGGAAGCTCTCCCTTCCCGAGCGAGATCCTCTGGCTTTTGAGGGCAGGAATCTTCTCTTTCGACTTCCGTGGAATATCGAGGGGCCACTCCTGCTTCTTGTGGCTCACTATGATCATCTGGGAGCAAGTGACGAAGGCTACCACCCCGGTGCGGATGACAATGCGAGCGGAGTGAGTACCCTTCTCGAACTGGCCCGCAATCTCCGCGGAAGGAGACTCCCCTACCGACTCCATTTTCTCTTCAGCGATGCCGAAGAAATCGGGCTTCTCGGTTCACGAGCCAGCCTGCTTCAGGAAGCGAGACCTGACCGGGTCATCAATCTGGATACCGTAGGACGCGGGGGCGTGGACCACTATCGGAAGCTGAGGAATCCCAAAGCTGCCAGCGACTCGCTTCTCATCGTCTGGTCGAACCGGGAGGATCCCTTTTCTCATCTCCTCCTTGAGTCCTCCTCGCGCCTGCAGGTGCAGGAGGGAAAGGGCCCGGTCTTCGAAATGGCGAGCGACCATCATGCCTTTTCGAGTGCGGGAATCCCTTCTCACTTTCTCTTCGGTGGCTTTCATCTGGATTATCACAAGCCAGGAGACAGCGCAGAAAAGGTTCTGCCCTGGCGCATTGTCACTTTGGCGGAAATTCTGGAAAGCACCCTCGATGCTCTGGAGGAGAATCCGGAACTTATTCGAGGAACCAGTCCCTGATCCTCTCCCTCAGGCTGTCCCGGGACAAGAGGAGAGAGCGCCCGCGGCTTCTGCAGGGAAGAAAGTCCATGCGCCTTTGATCGGGAGGAAGACTCAGATAGAGTTTCGTCTGGCTCTGCAGAGCCTCCTCGTCTTCCTCGCAACTGATCATCATCACCCGACTGGATGCAGGAAGAGAAGGAGACAGAGAATCACAGCCCAGAGGGGAGAGAAGAAACAGGCGGTCGAGGGACTCTTCTGTTTCCAGAAGACGAAGTCCCGTGGCTGCAGACTCCCCCACTGCGAGAATCGACCAGTTTGAATCCTGTAATCCATCCTGACTTCGGAGAAGGTCGAGAGGAGATTGCAGGTCTTCACAGATTCTGGGCACTTCGAATTCCGGAAGCGCCCTCCTTCCTTCTATTCTGCTGCTCCCATGACCCCGCAGATCGGGAAGCAACACCGCAAGACCTCTGGCCTGCAGTTCCCCGGCAAAGTCCCGATACCAGACACCTTCCCCGCCCCGGTCATGCAGGATCAGAAGTGCCCCCCGAGGCTCTCCCCGGGGTGGGTAATAACTGACAGCCATCTTCAGTGAATCACTCATCGTGTATTCCAGGCGTAGCCACTGAGGCTCCACCGCATTCAGGGAAACGGAGAGGAAAAGGAGAAGCGTGAAGAAGAAACGAACGATCATTCTCTGCCCCCGTAGAGATAAGCATCCCAACTGGGATGAAAACCCGGCTTGAGAAAGCGAAGAAAAAGAACCGGTGGAAGCCAGTGAGGTTCCCGGGGCCGACTCAGGAGTTTCATGTCAGTCTGGGGGAGCATCTCATTGCCCTTGCTCCGGTTGCAGGGGACACAGGCCGTCACGCAATTCTCCCAGGTGGTCGGTCCCCCCTTGGGATACTCCCGGGACACATGGCTTCGTGGAACGATGTGATCCACTGTGAAAGGACCCTCCCGGGAACCGCAGTACTGGCACTGGTATCGGTCCCTTCCCCAGATGTTCTTACGGCTCAGTTTGACCCGGGATACCCGGTACACACGATGGGCGATGGAGATAAAGAGGCGAATGATCAGTGGCATCTTCCAGGTGCTCCTGGAAGAACGCAGAACCGCATTGGACTCCTCGACGGCCACGGCCTTTCCATTGCAAAGAAGGGACATGGCACGGCGGACGGAAACCACATTGACCGGCTGGAAACCGGCATCCAGCACCAGCACCGGAGTAGAAAGAGATCCAATCTTCATGGAGAGATCCTAAAAGATGGAGGAAGGCGGGTCAAGGGAGCGAGTTCGGAGGGAAAACGCTATTCTGTCGACTTGCGCTTCTCCAGCAATTCCAGGGCAAGTCGGGCCGCTTCTTTTTCAGCGTCCTTCTTGGAACGGCCTTCTCCGTTGGCAAGAACCTCCCCAGCAACAATCACCTGCACATGGAATACCTTGGAATGCTCGGGGCCGGAGGTCGAATCAATGCGATAACGGGGCGGGGCGTTGAAACGCGACTGCACTATTTCCTGAAGGATCGACTTGTGGTTCCGGTGCTGGTCGCTTTCGAGGTAATGCTCCTGCTTGTCGAGGATGAGCCGCTGGACAAGGGGTCTTGCCGCCTCCAGGCCTCCGTCAAGATAGACGGCCCCAATGACGGCTTCCACGGCATCGGCAATGATGGATCCCTGAATCTCCCGGCTGTTTCCCCGTTCATTCGAACTGATCAGGATGACTTCATCAATCCCCAGATTCGCTCCGATGTCCATCAGGATATCGCCACTGACAAGGAGGCTTTTTCTCTTGGTGAGGTCTCCTTCGGGGAGACCCGGATTGGACAGGAACAGCCCCTCATTGATCAGAAGTCCCAGAACAGAATCCCCGAGGAACTCCAGGCGTTCATTGCTGTGAATCCGGTCCTGCCCCTTCTGGAATACCCAGGAGCGATGGCTGAGAGCCAAAAGCAGGAGATCAGGATTGAGGAACTGGTAGCGCAATCGCTTCTGAAAGGGAGTGACTTTCAGATCCCCGGGAAGGGAGGGGGATTTCCCGGGCTTCTTCTTCCAGAACAAGGGCAGCGGGAACCCCCGGGAAATGCGGCTATCGCCGAGCGGGATCCCGGGCCAGAAGAAGGACGATATTGTGCCCTCCGAAGCCCAGGGAAGTGCTGATGGCGGCCTCCACTTCGTGCTCGATCGAGGCATTGGGCACATAGTCAAGGTCGCAATCGGGATCAGGATTCTCGTAATTGATGGTCGGAGGAATCTTTCCCCGGTCAAGGACCAGGGAAGTGATTGCTGACTCCAGACCTCCGGCCGCTCCGAGAAGATGGCCGGTCATGGATTTTGTACTGCTGATTTTCAGCGTTTCAGCATGATCCCCGAAAAAAGTGCGAAGGGCCGCCGTCTCGGTGCGATCATTGTAGGGAGTGCTGGTTCCATGGGCATTGACATAGCCAATCTGCTCCCTTGCAATGCCCGCTTCTCCGAGAGCCATTTCCATCGCTTCACGGGCACCGAGTCCCTCGGGATGGGGAGCCGTGATGTGGTGGGCATCGGCCGTGAGCCCTGCACCGAGAACCTCCGCATAGACATGCGCTCCCCGGGCAAGAGCCCGCTCGTATTCCTCCAGGATCACAATGCCTGCACCCTCACCCATGAGGAATCCATCGCGCTCAGCGTCAAAAGGACGACTGGCTTTTGTCGGATCCTCATTGCGGGTTGACAGGGCTTTCATGTTCGAGAAGCCGGCGATCGCCATCGGCGTAATCGTGGCTTCACTTCCGCCGCTAATCATGACATCGGCGCGTCCGGCCTTAATCTGCATGGCCGCATCGGCGATGGCATGAGCCCCGGTAGCACAGGCAGAAACCGTTGCATAGTTCGGACCGCGGAAACCATGTCGCATGGCAATCATGCCTGCTGCGATGTCGCCAATCATCATGGGAATGAAAAAGGGGCTGACCCTGCGGGGCCCCCTGCCCATGAGTGCCGTATGGTTCTTCTCAAAGGTGAACATCCCGCCGATTCCGGAACCCACGATGACCCCGGTCCGGTTGGAGGCAGGCTTGTCCTCGAGTAAACCGGCATCGCCAAGAGCTTCCTCGCAGGCGAAGATGGCAAACTGGGCAAAGCGATCCGTGGTCTTTGCTTCCTTGGGATCCTGAAGAGACGTGGGCTCAAAATCCTTGACCTCTGCGGCGATCTTCACCGTATAGGCTTCCGTATCAAAGGCCGTGATCTCCCCGGCCCCCGACTTGCCTGCAAGGAGAGCATCCCAACTCTCTTCGCGGGTCTTGCCCAGGGGACTGATCATCCCGATTCCGGTAACAACTACGCGACGGTCCACGAAACTTTCCTAAGCTTCGACGGCAGACTGAAGATACTCCAGAACCGCCTGAACCGTGGTCAGCTTCTCCGCTGCTTCGTCGGCAATCTCGAGGTCAAACTCTTCCTCAAAAGCCATGATCAGTTCCGTCGTGTCCAGGGAGTCTGCGCCCAGGTCTTCGATAAAGGAGGCCGCAGGAGTGATCTGCTCCTGATTCACGCCCAGTTCCTTCTCGATAATCGCAATGACTCTCTCTTCGATGCTTGCCATTCTCTTTCCTCCTGGATATTGGGCCCTTGCCCGATTTGCTCCCCCTCTTTAGGGCAAAGGGAGCTTGCTGTCAAATGCTAAACGGTCTAGCCAACCATGGTCATGCCGCCATTGACTCCCAAAACCTGCCCGCTGATGTAACTCGCTGAGGGAGAAAGGAGGAAGAGGACGGCTCCTGCGACATCCTCGGGACTTCCGGCCTTTTTCAGGGGAATGCCGGCGACCATTTCCTCACGAACGGCTTCGGGAAGATCCTCGGTCATGTCGGTCTCGATATAGCCAGGGGTCACGGCGTTGACGGTGATTCCACGGGGTCCCAGCTCGCGAGCGAGGCTCTTGGTCAGCCCCAACTGACCGGCCTTGCTCGCAGCGTAATTCGCCTGACCCGCATTTCCGGTCTGCCCCACCACGCTGCTGATATTCACAATGCGGCCCTCACGACGCTTCATCATGGCGCGGGCCACCGATCGGCAGAAATTGTAGGTGCCTCCAAGATTCACATCGAGAACCCTCTGCCAGTCATTCTGCTTCATGCGGATGAAGATCCCGTCCAGAGTGATCCCCGCATTGTTGACCAGAAAATCAATCTCGCCCATTTCCTCGCGGACCCGATTGACCAGTTCCTCGACGGCATCGGCATCAGAGACATCACAAGCGTAGCCACGCACCTGCTCTTCACCGGCCAGCTCCGAGGCAATCCCGGCACTCTTCTCCGGGTTGCTCCCCACGAGGGCTACCCTCGCCCCGTTTTCCAGCAGGGACTTCACGATGCCAAGACCAATTCCCCGGGTTCCCCCGGTGACGAGAGCCAGTTTTCCGCTGAAATCCTGATTCATGCTCCGGCCTCCTTTTCCTGTCCGCAGTAGTCCTCCAGAGCTTCCAGACTGCCCAGGGGAAGCACCTTCACGGAACGGTCAATCTGACGCATCAAACCCATGAGAACACGGCCCGGGCCCACTTCCAGAATACTCGCTTCTTCGCTGTTCCCGATCAAATGCTGCATGGAATCAGACCAGAGAACCGGGCGGGTCAACTGCTCAATAAGAAGCTGTTTCAGTTCATCGCCTGAAGTCGTGGGCTGAGCGGTCACATTGGCAATGACAGGGATCGACGCTTCGGAAAACTCCGTGGTCTCGAGTTTCGCTGCCAGTTCTCCGGCGGCCGAGGCCATGAGTTGCGAGTGAAAGGCGCCGCTCACGGGAAGAGGCACGACCTTCTTTGCACCCGCTTCCATGCAGGCTTCCATGCCCCGGGCCACTGCCTCGACGGCTCCGCTGATCACCATCTGGGCGGGACTGTTCAGGTTGGCCAGTTGAAGAACTTCTCCCTGGGCTGCCGTCTCACAGGCCGCCTCCACATCCTGGCGACCGAGACCAAGGACTGCGGCCATGGTGCCCGGTGTCTTTTCGCCGCTTTCAAACATCAGTCTTCCGCGAAGGGTCACCAGGGAAAGTGCGTCTTCAAAACGAAGAACGCCCGCAGCCACCAGTGCCGAGTATTCTCCCAAACTGTGCCCAGCGACGATGGAAGGCTCCATGCCCCGGGAAGTCAGGTAATCAAAAGCAAGGGCACTCGCCACAAGGATAGCGGGCTGGGCATAACGGGTTTCGGTCAGCTCTTCGAGAGGGCCTTCAAAACAGAGTCGCTTCAGGTCGAAATCCAGCGCTTCGTTTGCCTGATCAAAACGCTGTCTGGCAAGCTCATGAGACTCATAGAGGTCGGCAGCCATGCCCACAAACTGGGAAGCCTGTCCGGGAAAGATCATGGGCGTTCTCATTTGGTCTCCTTGATGGACAGGAGGGCAGAACCCCAAGTAAAGCCACCACCGAATGCCAGCAACAGGATCGGCTCTCCCGGCTTCACCCGCCCCTTTTCCCGCGCTTCATCAAGTGCGATGGGAATGGATGCGGCACTCGTGTTCCCGTATTCCTCGATGTTCATATAGACTTTTTCCATCGGAAAGGCGAGCCGCTTTGCCAGGGATTCCATGATGCGTGTGTTCGCCTGGTGAGGGATGAGAAGAGAAACTTCCTCGGCCTTGATGCCGGCTTCCTCGAGGGCCTTCTCGGCGGCGCTTCCCATATTACGAACTGCGTGCTTGAAGACATCCTTGCCCGCCATGTGGATCTTGTCTTCCCCGCTCTCGATGATCTCGGGGGTCACTGGATCGGCCGTTCCTCCCTTGGGGCACTTCAGAAGATCGGCAAGGGATCCATCGGAACGGATGCCGGTGGACAGGATGGTATTCTCTTCGGGATCGCAGGCTTCCAGAACCACCGCGCCAGAACCGTCCCCGAAGAGGACACAGGTATTTCGATCCCGATAATTGGTCAGGCGAGTCAATGCTTCGGAACCGAGGACAAGGGCCTTCTGCCCCTGCCCCGATGCCAACATGGCGCGGGCCTGCTGAAGACCGAAGAGGAAGCCGGAACAGGCGGCAGAAAGATCCCAGGCGGCAGCATTCCTGGCGCCGATGCGATCCTGCACGAGTACCGCAAGGCTGGGAAAAATAAGATCTGCGGTCACCGTGCCGATAATCAGGAAGTCGATTTCCTCTGCCTTCACGCCGGCATCCTCGAGGGCGCGCTCGGCGGCGAGGGTCGCAAGGTCGCTGTTATTTTCACCTTCGGAGAGGACATGGCGTCGCTTGATGCCCGTGCGAGTGCTGATCCATTCGTCGCTGGTGTCCACGATTTTACTGAGATCCTCATTCGTGAGAATCCTGTCGGGAACTGCGCGGCCTGTGCCGATCACCCTTACGCCGTACTCAGACTTCAAGCTCACTCTCCTCGACTCCCTGCAGGAGTTCCTTGGTTCTCTGAATGGTGTGCATTTCCTGGAAGCGGACGGCCGTTCCAATGGCATTCTTGATGGCAAGCTCGTTGCTCTTGCCGTGGCTGATAATCACCGTCCCGTTCACCCCGAGAAGGGGCGCTCCTCCATGTTCGGCATAGTAGAGTTCCTTGCGGATCTCACGAAGGCCGCTTCTCATAAGAAGAAGTCCGATCTTGCCCTTCAGGCGTGAGAGAACCGTCTCTTTCATGCGGCTGGCCAGATATCCGAGCATGCTTTCGGCCAGCTTCAGCACGACATTTCCGGTGAAACCATCACAGACGATGACATCCGCTTTCCCCCGGACGATGTCACGGCCCTCAATGTTTCCAATGAAGTTCACCGGCATTCTGGAAAGCTGCTCGTGAGCCTGAACATAAAGCTCGCTGCCCTTGCTCGACTCTTCGCCGATGTTCAGCAAGCCTACACGGGGATTCTCTACCGAGAAAGCGGACTCGGAAAAGAGCCGGCCCATGACTCCGAACTGCGCAAGATGCTCCGGCTTGTTGTCGGAGTTCGCTCCCACATCGAGAAGGACGGAACCCCCACCCTCGCCGGGAAACCAGGTGGCGATGGCAGGACGCAGAACATGAGAAAGCCTCCCCAGGGTAAGCAGGGCGCCAGCGACCATGGCTCCGGTGCTGCCGGCGCTGACGATGCCATCCACCTTGCCGTCCTTGATATCCCGCATGGCACGCGGCACCGGAGCGTCCTTTTTTTGACGCACGGCGCGAGCCGGAGAATCGTGCATGTCGATGGTTTCTGTGGTCGGATGGATCGCAAAAAGATCCGAACTCTCTCCCTCTTCCTGAAGGACAGAACGGATCTCTTCGGGATCTCCGTAAAGATGGATCTCCGGTGCAGGGTCGAGTTCGCGGAGTGCTTTCAGGGCACCACGAACGAGAACGGGAGGCCCGAAGTCGCCTCCCATCACATCGAGTGCGATCTTCAAACTAGTCCGTCTCTACCTTGAGAACCTGACGGCCGGCGTACCAGCCGCAATCGGGGCAAACCACATGAGACGTTTTCATGCTCCCGCAATGACTGCACTTGACCAGAGCAGGAGTGCGAACACTCGCCATCCAGACCGCGCGGGTCATCCGTGAACGGGAGCGGGATTTTCTTTTCTTCGGAACGGCCATTGCTATTCCTGCCTTTCACCGGAGCCCGGATTTTTGTCCTGCTCCATCTGTTTCTTCAGTTCCAGGAGGGGCCCCCATCTTGAGTCCCCGGGATCCTTTTCACAATCGCAGGATCCCTGATTCAGATCCTGACCACAGTGGGGACAAAGTCCCGCACAATCATCCCTGCAGAGCAGTTGAAGAGGCAGTGCCAGAAGCAGTGCCTCGCGCAGCGGAGCCAGAAGATCCACTTCCTGACTCTCATAGGGAAGGATGATGACATCCTCTCCCTCTTCCAGACCCTCGACCTCCTTGCGGAGAACCGTGCGCTGGAACTCTGTCTCCAGACGATCCTGAAACTGTCCGGAGCAGCGGTCGCAGCGCATGGGATACTCAGCGCCAAGTTCTGCCCGGACATTCCAGCGGTCTCCCGCCGGCTCGACCAGGATCCGTGCCTGAATCTGCACTTCCCCGATGCGCTCTTCCAAGCCTTCCAGAATCAGAGAGGATTCCCGCCGAAACTCCCGGCTCTCATCCCGAATCTCCGAAAGCAGAATCTTCATGGAATGCTCCCACCGGAGAAGGTGGAAAGCCTATGGTAGGATGCAAGTTGCACCTTGTCAAGGGGCAGGGCACCCGGCTTTCCCGGTCTCATGCGAAGATAATCCCGAGTTCTCGTTCCGCTGAAGCATCCGAGTCGCTGGCGTGAACGCCGTTATTCTGCAGACTGCGTCCATAAAGATCCCGAATGGTACCTTCCGCGGCCTCTTCCGGATTGGTGGCTCCCACCAAAGTCCGCAGGTCGGGAACCGCGCTTTCTTTCTCCAGAGCCACGGCCACGACGGGTCCCCCCGTAATGTAGCTCAGCAGATCGGGGAAGAAGGGCTTGCCTTCATGCTCTGCATAAAACTGCTTCACGGTTTCCATCGAGAGCTTCTTCAACTCCAGGCGCTCAATGCGGAAACCATTGTCGCTCAACATTTTCAGCACTTCGCCGATCTTCTGATCCGCGACCAGCTCGGGTTTTATCATCAGGTAGGTCTTGCTCAAGAAAACTCCTTACTTCGATGGGCTGTAGTTTTTCTGTAATAGCGCAACAATTTGACTGGGAATCTCGGCGACGGGGATCCCTACGGAGGAGAGCTTTTCGATCTTCTCCTCGGCAGTTCCCGAACCGCCCGAGATAATGGCTCCTGCGTGGCCCATCCTTTTTCCCGGAGGCGCCGTTTGACCGGCAATGAAGGCCACCACCAGCTTGTCCATGTGATCCCGGATGAAGTCGGCGGCCTCTTCCTCGTCCGTGCCCCCGATTTCTCCGATCATGACGACGGCCTCCGTTGCCGGATCCTGCTGGAAAGCGTCGAGACAGTCGATGAAATTGGTCCCGATGACCGAATCGCCCCCGATTCCAATGCAGGTGGTTTGCCCCAGTCCATTGCGGCTGAGCTGATCCACCACTTCATAGGTCAGGGTTCCCGAGCGACTGACGAGACCCACCGGACCTTCCTTGACAATGCTGGCCGGGAGGATGCCCACCTTGGACTGCCCCGGAGAAATCAGGCCCGGGCAGTTGGGGCCAATGAGGCGGGCTCCCTTCTCCCGCACCTGGGGCATGACCCGGTTCATGTCCGATACCGGAACGCCTTCGGTGACAGCGATGATGGTCTGGATGCCCGCATTCACTGCTTCGAGAATCGCATCGGAGGCCATGGCCGGAGGGACGAAAATGCAGGAAGTGTTCGCTCCGGTCGCGTCCACCGCTTCGGAGACCGTGTGAAAGACCGGCACCCCCACGGCTTCCTGGCCGCCCTTGCCGGGCGTGACCCCCGCCACGAGATTCGTGCCATAGGCCTTCATCTGTTCTGCGTGAAAGCCTCCATCGCGCCCGGTGATTCCCTGAACGAGGAGCCTCGTTTCCTTGTTGATGAAGATACTCATGCCGCACCTCCCGCCAGCTCGATGGATTTCTGCACAGCCTCGTCCATGGTTTCTGCGGGAACAAGATCCGTTTCCGCAAGCAGGGCGCGACCTTCCTCTTCATTGGTGCCGATGAGGCGAACCACCACCGGCACGGAAATGTCGATGCGCCGTTTTGCCTCGATAATGCCTCGTGCGATATCATCGCAACGGGTGATCCCTCCGAAAATATTAAAGAGAATGCACTTCACATTCGAGTCCCGGGTGATGATGTCCAGCGCCTTCACCACCTTGTCCGGATTGGAGGAGCCGCCCACATCCAGAAAGTTCGCCGGCTCTCCCCCATAGTATTTCACAAGATCCATGGTAGCCATTGCCAGGCCCGCTCCGTTGACAACACAGCCCACATTGCCTTCCAGCTTCACGAAACTGAGACCCGCTTCCCGTGCCTCGTTTTCCTCGGGCTCGCTTTCATCGGGATCTCTCCACTCGGCAATGTCGCCCTGGCGGAAAAGCCCGTTGTCGTCCAGGTTGATCTTCGCATCGATGGCCCAGACCTTGTCTTCGGGAGTGACGACAAGGGGATTGATCTCGGCCAGAGAAGCATCCACGGAGTCATAGGCCAGCCAGAGACGGCGGATCATGTCAGCGATCCGAATGGCGACACGACCATCAGCGATCTGAAAGGCCACCTTGCGTGCCTCAAAGGCGCGCAGGCCCCGCACCGGGTCGATCCGGTACTTGACGATTTTCTCCGGGCTCGTGCGTGCAACTTCCTCGATGTCCACGCCGCCGGCCGCAGAGACCATCAGTGTGGGAGCCTGGGCAGCCCGGTCCTGCACGATGCCCAGATAGTATTCATCGCGAATGTCCACGGCCGGAGTCACGAGAACCTTGCGGACCGTCAGTCCCTTGAGATCCATTCCGAGAATGGTCTCCGCCTTCTCGCGCGCATCGTTCGGATTCTCGGCGAGCTTCACGCCGCCGGCCTTGCCGCGACCGCCGACAAGAACCTGCGCCTTCACCACTGTCAAACCGCCACCCAGTTGCTTTGCCGCCTGTTTGACCTCTTCGGGAGTCGTCGCCACGCGATCCTCCGGAATCGGCATGTCAAAGCGCCGAAAGATCTGCTTCGCCTGATACTCATGGATCTTCACAGAGTCCCCTTCCCTTCATCGGCTTTCGCCGGATTCCTCATTCCTGTGAATCAAGTCTGTGGAGGAATATCCCTCCTGCATGGGAAAACGAATCACTTCGCCCCCCCAGGAACGGACTTCCCCTGCCCCGACAATTTCATCCTCGCTGTACTCCCCGCCCTTGACCAGAACATCGGGCTTCAACTCCTGAATCAGGTTCAGGGGAGTTTCTTCCTCGAAAATCACCACTGCATCGACAGGAATCAGATGGGAAAGAAGTCGTGCTCTTTCCTCTTCTCCGTTGACCGGACGATGCGGGCCTTTAAGACGCTTCACCGAGCGATCACTGTTGAGACCCAGGATCAGAAGGTCTCCCTGCCTTGCAGACTCGAGAAGCAGGGACAGATGGCCGAAGTGAAGGACATCGAAACAGCCATTGGTGAATACCAGCCTTCGTCCCTTCTCTCGCTGCTCTTCAGCCCAGGAGGCCACTTCTTCCCGGCGGAGAATCCGGGCCGGCTCCGAAGCGGTCTGTCCCATGGAAATATCCAGAGAGGCAGAGAGGATGTCTCCGGCGGTGGCGACCGCTGTTCCCACTTCTGCGACCACTCGCCCGGCGGCCAGATTCGCAATGCGGGCACCTTCTTCCAGGCCAATGCCCGCAGCCATCGCCAGACTGAGGACGGAGACCACGGTGTCGCCCGCTCCGGTGACATCGTAGACATGGCGGGCCAGTGCCGGAAACTTCCGAAGTTTTTGACCGGGTTCAAAGAGCGCAATGCCATCGCCCCCGAGAGTGATCATGAGGCTGCGCAGCTTCAGACGCTGGAGCAGACCGAGTCCCACGGTCTCCAGATCCGCGTCATTGTGAATGGGCAGACCGAAGGAAGCCGCTGCTTCGTTCCGGTTCGGTGTTACGAGATCAGCCCCCTCGTAGGCGGAAAAATGCCCCTCCTTGGGATCCACAATGACCGGGATGTTTCTCCGTCCTGCCTCCATCATGAGTTTGTTGACGAGGTGGTCCTCGAGCACGCCCTTCCCGTAGTCAGAAAGCAGGAGGGCGCGGCATTGCGGAAGCAGTTCCAGGGCCTTGTCCTCAATTCGGCGGAGTAATTCGGCGGGCAGCGCTGAGCGGTCTTCGGAATCAAAACGACAGACCTGCTGTCCGCTTCCCAGAATGCGGGTTTTCAGGGTGGTCTTCCGGGAGGAATCGCTGATCAGGTGCGCGGGGTCGATGCCGCGAGAATTGAGAATCTCGCGAAGTTCCGAAGCGGCTTCGTCTTCACCGATGAGGGACAGAAGAAGTGGTTTCCCGCCAAGTGCTGCGATGTTTCTCGCCACATTGGCCGCGCCCCCGAGGCGACTCTCCCGGCGCTGGATATCCACCACGGGAACCGGCCCTTCGGGGCTGATCCTGTCCACGGGGCCCGAAAGGTAGACATCGAGCATCAGGTCGCCGAGTACCATCACCGGAAGCCCGGCAAAAGCATCGAGATTTTCCTTCAGCTTGCGTGAATGTGAGGAGTCGGGGTTCATTTCAATCCCTGAAAAGGTGGAAAGGCAAGCTATCAAGGAAAATGGGGAGTGTCAAGATTGGGGCTGGCGGCCTGAAGAAGTGACTGTTATCCTGCCTGCGGACAAAACACCAAATCAGGGAAGGTCAAAATGAGCAAGGATAATCCCGCACAGGGGCACAGGATCAATATCGAGTTGGGCGAGGAAATGGCGCCCGGTACTTATGCCAACGCGACCGTGGTCACACACTCGGGCAGCGAGTTCGTCTTCGACTTCGTGCGGGTCGTGCCCGGCGTTCCGAAGGCCAAGGTTGTCGAGCGCATCATCATGGCCGCCCCCAACGCCAAGGCTTTCATGAAAACCCTCGAACAGAACATGCAGAAGTTCGAGAGCATGCATGGAGAAATCGCGGTCAAGGCATCGCAGACCCTGGTTCCCGGATCGGATCTGCCAAGCTAGCCTTCTCGGGAAGCCCGTCCTCGCCTTTCGGCGCCGCCTTCCAGCGGCGATGTAGCCAGAACCACTGTTCCGGAAATTCCCGGACCATCGATTCCAGGGCCGCCGTGTGAACGGCGGTCCATTTTATTACCGCCTCTTTCGTCGCCTCCCCCTCCGGGAGAATGGGAGGAAGAAAACGAAAGCGGAAACGGGATCCGTCTCGAATCGGAAATCCCATGAGAATCGCAGCACCGGTTTTCAGGGCAAAGTGAGCGGCGCCGGGGTGAGTTAGCGTCCTGCGGCCGAACATGGGAACCGTGATTCCGTGGTAGCGCGCCTCCTGGTCGCCGGGGAAGAGAACTGTCTTGTTCTCTCGCAGCAGTTTCAGGGTGCTTCGCAGTGCCATGCCCCGGCGAAGGATCTTCAGCCCCAGGCGTTCCCGCATTTCGTTGATCTGTTCGTCCACCCGGGAGTTGGACAAGTCTCCGACAAGAAGATGCACATCGAGACCCAGGTGCATTCCCATCAGGCCGACCAGTTCCCAGTTTCCGAAGTGGCTCATCAGGAGAATGATCCCCTTGCCCCGCTCTTGCGCTGCCTCCAGATGCTCGCGACCTTCCACTTCGATGCTTTCCAGAATCCCCTTCTCTCGCAAGCGAGGCAGGGCGAAGTACTCAAGGTGGGTGCGTCCGAAACACTCATAGCACTTGCGGGCAATCCGGTCGGGCTTGTCCAGTTCCTTCCCGAAGGCGATGTTCAGGTTTTCACGGACGCTCGAACGGCGAATGCCGAGAGTCCAGGCAAGCCTTCCCAGGTACTTTCCAATCACACTCAGTGTGGGCCAGGGAAGGCAGGAGAAGACCCGGAGACCGATCCTCACCAGAAAACTTTCCATTCGATGTTTCATGCGCATGCAAGGATGCTAGCTTGCGGGTCCTTCCTCTGCAAGAGCAAGGAAGTGAAATCGTCCGCCGGTTTCTCTTCTCACCTCGCCCGATCGTTCCCAGTCGGAGAGTTCACGAAGTACCCGATCCAGGGGCCATCCGGATTTGAGACTCAAGGTTTCAAGATCGGTGATCCCTTCTTCCCTTGCACGCTCGCAGTTCCAGACTCGTCCCCCCTGCTTGCCCCAGCCCAGTTCCTCCAGCACTTCGCCTGCACTGAGAACAGGCAATGCTCCTTCGAGCAGGAGCCGGTTGCTTCCCCTGGCTGCGGGGTTCAGGGGGCAGGAAGGCGCCACCATGACGCTTCGACCCAGTTCCCGGGCATGCATTGCGGTGGACAGGGCGCCACTCTTTTCGCCGGCCTCGACAAGAATCAGGACGCGGGACAGGGCTGCAATGATGCGGTTGCGACGGGGAAAGTGAAAGGGGCGCGGGCGGCATCCGGGCGGGAACTCGCTGATCAGTGCTCCTTCCTTCATGATTTTTCTCGCAAGCCCCCCATGCTCGGGAGGGTAGATGCAATCGAGTCCCCCGCCGAGGACCGCAAGAGTCTCCCCCTTTTCGATGGCTCCCTCATGGGCGGCACGGTCAATGCCCCGGGCCAGGCCGCTGACGATGCAGAGCTTTTCCCCGCTCAGCCTCTCTGCAAGCTGCCTTGCGAAACTTTGCCCCCGCGAAGAACAGCGGCGGCTCCCCACAATGGAAACTTTCTCTATTGTCGGAAGGCTACCCATTGTGAAAAGAAGCGGGGGAATCTGAGGGAGATCAAGAAGAGCCGCCGGGTACTCCGCTTCCCCGCTGAGGATCAAGCGGATCCCCTTCTCCTTGCAATACTCGCCCTGCCTTTGAAGCTCTTTCTGTGAAGGAAGATGCTCCTTCGCCAGTCCTTCCCGGCGCAGTTTTTCCAGGAGCCCTTCCAGATGCTCTGCCCGGATCGCTTCTTTCGGGAAGTGATTCGGGTGATAGAGAAGTCGATGGCTGAGTTCCAGTTTTTGCAAGGTCTGCATGCTATGCCGTGGCAAGATGCGGGCCGAAAGTTTCGTGCAGAACTGCGAGATTCTCCAGCTTCTCTGCCCACAACTTGGGCAGGGGAGAGTTTCCCGGACAAGTTGCTTCCGGGCGACCCTCTACTTCGTATCCGATGCCAGTTTTGCGGATGCCCGGGATTCTCGCTTGCGATTATTCTCATCGAGGAGAGCCTTGCGCATTCGAATCGACTGGGGCGTGATCTCCACATATTCGTCAAAGGAGATGTGCTCGAGGCATTCCTCCAGGCTGCACTTCACGGCCGGAGCTACTTTCAAACCGCGATCCGAAGAGGAAGACCGCATGTTTGTCAGCTTCTTGGACTTCTGTGCATTGACCACAATGTCTCCCTCTTTGGGACTCTCGCCGATGATCATGCCGGCATAGAGTTCCTCTCCCGGGTCCACAAAGAAGCGTCCCCGATCCTGGAGAGCATCCAGCGCGAAGGACACGGCAGCACCCTGAGCCATGGAGACAATACTCCCGGTCTGCCGATGGGGAATCGATCCCTTGAAGTACTCGTATTGAAAGAAGCGGTGGTTCAGTGTGATCTCGCCCGAAGTTGCCCGGAGCATCCGACTTCGGAAACCGATCAGGCCACGGCTGGGAACATGAAACTCAAGCAGGCTCCGTCCATCACGATTCTCCATCTTCACCATCTCGCCGCGGCGGGTTCCCAGATGCTCGATCACGGTTCCGGAATGTTCCTTGGCCACATCGACCGAGAGAACCTCCACCGGCTCCGCCTTCTTCCCGTCGATTTCCTTGAAGATGACCCGGGGCTGGCCGACCATGAACTCGTAGCTTTCGCGTCGCATGGTTTCCATCAGAATGGACAGGTGCAAAATGCCGCGACCGGAAACCTTGAACTCATCCGGGCTTGCCGTGTCTTCCACCCGGAGCGCCATGTCACGCTCGGTTTCCTTGTACAGCCGCTCACGAAGTTGGCGGCTGCTGCAATACTTGCCTTCCTTCCCGAAGAAGGGGCTCGTGTTCACGAGGAAACTCATGGTGAGCGTGGGCTCGTCCATGGCGATCAGGGGCAGGGGTTCAGGATTCAGGGGATCGGACAAGGTATCGCCGATCTCTACCTCTGAAAGCCCCACTACGGCACAGATGTCTCCGCAGGAGACCTCCTGCACTTCGCGCCTACCGAGACCATCAAATTGAAAGAGCTGTTTTATCGGGGCGGTTTCGGTACTTCCATCCCTCTTGATGAGGGCCACGGTTTCCCCGCTTCGCACTTTCCCGCGGAAGACCCGACCGATGCCGATCCTGCCGACATAGTCACTGTGATCCAGCGCTGTGCAGAGCAACTGTAGCGGCCCATCCTTCACGAGCGGTGCAGGAATATGCTCGACAATCATGTCCAGCAGGGGAGTCAGATCCTTGCGCTCGGCTCCCATGTCAGCCACCGCCCAGCCATCGCGACCCGCGGCATAGGCTGTCGGGAACTCCAACTGATTCTCATCGGCATTCAGGTCGATGAAAAGATCGAGGACCTCATCATGCACCTCGAGCGGTCTCGCACCGGGGCGGTCCACCTTGTTGATCACCACGATGGGCTTCAGGTGAAGCTGAAGGGCTTTTTGAAGGACAAAGCGGGTCTGGGGCATCGGGCCCTCAAAGGCATCGACCAGGAGCAAGACTCCGTCGGCCATTTTCAGAACACGCTCTACTTCGCCTCCAAAGTCCGCATGGCCGGGAGTGTCGATGAGGTTGATGCGCACATCGCCATAATTGACCGAGATGTTCTTGGAGCGGATCGTAATGCCCCGCTCACGCTCAAGATCATGGGAATCGAGAAGACGCTCGGCAACTTCCTGCCCTTTGCGAAACAGCTTGCACTGTTTCATGACCTCGTCCACGAGGGTCGTCTTTCCGTGATCGACATGGGCAATGATTGCAATGTTGCGAAGGCTCATGGGCAACTCCGGGTTGATGAAGCGCCCAATAAGGGCTGGCCGGGCTCACAAGTCAAGCGGGAAGAGCTATGCGATCGCGTAGGGCGGGGTTGAGGAGAGTGTTCCTGAGGATACAGAATCAAAGACCTACTTCGGCGGAATCGCCGGCGACTCGTTCTCTTCGGGGGGATTCACATGCAGGTCCAGTTCGCGTAGCAAGGGGTCCAGCCCCTTGCGGGCGACCGAACTGATGGAATAGAAGGAAACGGATTCCTTGAGACCTTCGGGGCGAGGGGGATCTTCGGAAAGAAGATCCGTCTTTGTCAGGCAGAGGATCCGGGGCTTGTCGAGCAGTTCCGCATCGTGCTTCTCCAGCTCCACGAGAAGGGTCAGGTATTCCCCCACCGGATCTTCCACGCTGGCATCCACCAGGAAGAGAAGCACCCTCGTGCGCTCAATATGCCGCAGGAACTCCTTGCCGAGGCCTTTCCCATCACTGGCACCTTCGATCAGGCCGGGGATGTCGGCCATCACCAGACTTCGATACTCCGAAGTCTTCACAATGCCCAGGTTCGGTTCCAGAGTCGTGAAGGGATAATCGGCGATCTTTGGTCTCGCCGCTGAGATCACCGAAAGCAGCGTGCTCTTGCCCGCATTCGGGAAGCCGACCAGTCCGACATCGGCAATCAGCTTCAGTTCCAGTTCCAGGGTCTTCTCTTCGCCGGGTTTCCCGTCCTTGGCAAAATCGGGAGTCTGGCGGCTGGCCGTCTTGAAACGGGCATTGCCGGCTCCCCCCTTCCCGCCTTCAGCGACCAACAGTTCATCGCCTTCTTCGGTCAGGTCGCCGAGAATCTCATCCTCTTCTGCATCTCTTACCAAAGTGCCCGGAGGCACGAGGATGACAAGATCCTCTCCGCTTCGTCCTGTCTTGTGGGAACTGCCACCAGACTTGCCCTTGTCTGCCTGGTAGAAGTTGCGGTAACGAAGATCGAGAAGTGTGTTCAACTTTCGGGACACTCGCAGGGTGACCGATCCTCCACGCCCGCCGTCGCCACCCCAGGGCCCTCCGCGGGGAATGAAACGCTCGCGACGGAAGGCCACGCAGCCATCGCCGCCCTTCCCGCTTGCAATCCGGATCATGACGCGATCAATAAACATCAGCGGAAAAAGCGTCCGAGTCTTTCGAAGGCGCTCCTGAGATCGTCCTCCGAGGCGGCAAAGGAAAGGCGTGCATAGTTCGGCATGCCAAAGGCATCGCCGGGAACAAGGACCACGCCTTCTTCTTCAATCAGCTCCGAACAGAAACGATTACCATCTTCCCAGCCGCGTGCCTCCAGCACCGGCGAAGTGTCAAAGAAGAGGTAGAAGGCTCCCTGGGGGTCTACAAAGGGAAATCCCGTTGCGGAGAAAAAGTCACAAACCAGATTGCGTCGCTCTTCAAAGGCAAGGCGCATGGCTTCGATCGGCTCCCGGGGACCGTCCATTGCAGCAAGGGCCGCCCGCTGGCTGATCTGGCTGGGGCTGGAAAGAGCCTGGCTCTGGTAATTCGCAAGAGGGACGATAATGGCAGGATCTCCGAGAGCATAGCCCAGTCGCCAGCCCGTCATGGCAAAGCTCTTCGAGACGCCGCTGACCACGACCGTCCTCTCGGGCATCCAGGGAGCCACCGTGTAAAGGGACTGGTGGCTCAGGTCTCCGTAGAGAAGGTCTTCATAAATCTCGTCTGAAATCACCAGAAGGTCCCGGTCGCGGACGACTTCGGCCAGTTCCAGCAATTCCTTGCGACTGTAGACGGCACCCGTCGGATTGGTCGGGTTATTGAGAAGCAGCAGTTTCGAGCGATCCGTCACCGAGGCATCCAGGTCCGCCGCCTTCAGCTTCAGCCCTTCCTCCAGGCGGGTTTCAATGGGCTTCGGCCGCCCCGAGCGCATCTTCACCATGGCTTCGTAACTGACCCAGAAAGGTCTCGGGTAGAGAACCTCATCGCCCGGATCAAGCAGGACGCTCATCAGGTAGTAGAGAAGTGGCTTGGCGCCGCTGGACACGCAGACCTGCTCTCTGCGAAGTTCCCGATCCCAGCGAGCGGAGTAGTTCCGGGCCACGGCTTCCCGTAACGCCGGTTCGCCGGCGGCAGCCGTGTAGCGAGTGGCTCCGCTTTGAATTGCCTCCACGCCCGCATCGGCCACATGAGCGGGAGTGCAAAAGTCAGGCTCTCCGGCCGTAAGGGACAGAATGTCCCTGCCTTCTGACTTCAGCTTGCGCGCAAGAGCGGTTACGGCCAAAGTCTTGGAAGCCTCGATACCCCCGCCTGAAAGCGAGAGCCGGTCACTGAATCTTTCCACCTACTGTTTCTCCTCAATCATTTCCAACACTACCTCCGGCACGAACTCACTGAGGTCGCCTCCGAAGGCAAGAACTTCCTTCACCAGCGTGGAGCTGAGATAAATAAAGGCCTCGCAGGGCATCATGAAGATCGTCTCAAAGCGGTCGAGCAGTTTACGGTTCGTCAGCGCCATGACCAGTTCGTACTCGAAGTCGCTGAAGGCTCGTACGCCTCGCAAGACGGCACTGACATCCAGATTCTGAACCTGCTCGGTCAGCAGGGTATCAAAGGACAGCACACGAACGGTGCTGAAGTCCTCCACACTGCGCTCGACCATTTCGATCCGTTTCTCCAGACTGAACAAGGTAGACTTTTCCCGGCTCTTTGCCACTGCGACAATCAATTCATCGCAAAGGGGAAGAGCCCTCTCGATCAGGTCGAGATGCCCGAGGGTCGGTGGATCAAAGGTACCCGGATAAAGCCAGCGGTTCATGGCTTTCCTCCTTCAGAGAGAATCAGGACGGTCGTATCACCGAACTCCAGCTGTCGCTCAATCTCCAGGCCTTCCGGCACCGGGGGAAGATCGCGAGAAGATGCTTCGAAAACGAGTTTCCCGAATTGCCCGCTTCGCAGTTCCACAATTCGCTTCAGGCAGAGGTCGCCATCGGGGTCTCCGTAGGGCGGATCCAGAAAGACAAGATCATAATCCTCCCCGGCCCAGTCATTGACCACATAGGCCGAAGCCCTCTTCTGGTAGAGTCTGACCTCAATTTGGGGAGATTTCAAGGGAGCCAGGTTCCTTTCCAGCGCATTCATGCTCGTCCGGGAACGGTCCACAAAGGTGGCCTCCACGGCTCCCCGGCTCATGGCCTCAATGCCCAGGCTCCCGGAACCGGCAAAGAGGTCAAGAACCCTCTTCCCCTGCAGGACGCCGCCGAGAACCGAAAAGAGACTTTCCCGCACCCGGTCGCTCGTCGGGCGCACGCCCTTGGGCGGAACAAAGAGGCGGCGGCCCTTGAAACGCCCGGCAATGACTCTCATGGCTCGCCCTCGGCGCAAAGAAGAGCTTCGTGGATGCGTTCGCAGAGGGAATCGAGAACCGTCCCAAGATTGCCTTCCTCGGGGTCGTGGACCTCGAGGGTTTCTGTAGCAACCTCGCGATACAGGGGCAGGCGACGCTCGAAGAGAGCCTGCACTTCTTCCTCACTCTTCTCGAGAAGCGGACGCTGGTGGCGAGAAACACTCTGCAACCAGGGCGACAGGTTTTCCCACTTCCAGTCCAGGAAGACGGTAAAGGCGGCCTGGAGGATCTTCCGGTTTTCGGGTCTCTCGATGATCCCACCCCCGGTGGCCACGATCAGGCGGTCCTCCCTGTCCAGCTCCTCGAGCATCGCGGTTTCCCGGTCGCGGAATCCGGACTCTCCTTCGCTCTCAAAGATTTCTCGCACCGACTGGCCGGCCCTTTGCACAATGCAGCGGTCCAGGTCACGAAAACTCCGCCCGCTGTACTCGGAGAGATAGTCGCCCAGGGTGCTTTTCCCCGAGGCCATGAATCCGGTCAGGTAGAGATTCATCTCGCAGCAATCTGGCGAAGGTGACGCCGCCAATCGGCTTTCAGGTTTCGCATCGTGTCCTTGCTGAACTGTTCCAGAACGGCATCGGCCAGGATGAGGGCAACCATGGCCTCGAGCACCACTCCCATCGCCGGCACGGCACAGGCATCGGATCGCTCGCGCACGGCCTTGACCTTCCGCCCCGTGGCGATGTCCACAGTATCGAGAGGACGCGTCAGAGAGCTGATCGGTTTCATGGCCGCACGAACAAGAAGCGGCTGCCCGTTGCTCATGCCGCCCTCCAGTCCCCCCATGCGGTTTCCGCTTCTCGCATAGCGTCCCTGCCCGGGATTCCGTCGACGCTTGTCCGGGGCAATGCTGTCCATCACGCGACTTCCCCGCTTCGTGGCATTCTCAAAGGCAGGTCCGAACTCCAGGCCCTTGACCGCAGGAATCGACATCGCCGCACTCGCAAGGCGCGCATCCAGCCGACGATCCCAGTGCACATAATGCCCGATACCTGCGGGCAGGCCCCGCACCACTACCTCGGCAACACCGCCGAGAGTGTCGCCCTCGCCCCAGACACCCTTGATCGTCTTTCGCATGCGCTCGTAGCATTTCTCATCGTCGGCAAGATGGAGATCGTTGGAAGCGGCTCTTTCGGCCATGGCGGCCAGGTCATCGTAGTTCGGCTGGCTTCTTACGCCGCCGATTGAAAGAACATGGCTGAAGATCTCCACTCCCAAACTCTCCAGCAACTGCCGACAGGCCGAACCTGCGGCAACGCGAGCCGCCGTTTCCCGGGCCGACGCTCTTTCAAGAATGTTGCGGATGTCCGGAGTTCCGGTCTTCAGGTAGCCGGCAAGATCGGCATGGCCGGGCCGTGGCTGGGTGACCGCCTTGATCTTCTTCCCGCGAAGTGCCTCGGGACTCATCGAGTCGCGCCAGTTTTCGTGGTCCCGGTTTTCAATCAGGAAACTCAGGGGGCTTCCCAGAGTCACTCCATGGCGAAGGCCACCGGTAATCTCCACACGATCCTCTTCGATCTTCATCCGCCCGCCCCGGCCGTAGCCCTCCTGGCGGCGAGCCAACTGCTCGTCGATCTTCTTCCTGCTCAGACGGAGCCCCATGGGCAGGCCCTCCAGGAGTGCCGTCAATGCAGGGCCGTGGCTTTCTCCGGAAGTAATCAGTTGAAGGTGTCGCATGTTTCTCCTTTGAGCGCAGACTAAAGGCAGCTCAGGGAGCGGGCAAGCGGAGATTTGGAGGAAGCGGACGGCTCAGTTGTCCAGATACCAGTCGACGCCAATCCAGAAGCGGGCGGGAGATTGGGGGAAGCCGGGGACTTCCTCCAGCGGCCAGTTGAAGAGATTGTTCCAGGAGGCCCAGATCGAGCCGCTGAGGATTCTGAGTTCCGCCTTGGCATCCATCAGGAGAGTGGAAGGAAGTTCGCCTCCCCCGCGCACTTCCATGGGCAGGCTGAAGACCCAGCGCCCATCTCCGCGGGCAATTTCCCGCTCCCAGCGAAGGAATAGCTTCATAAGAAAGGGTGCGCTACGGCCGCTCTCTCCCAGGTCGGCAAGCAGGCTGCCCTCCAGAAGGAAGGCTCCCGGGGCGGGATCGCTGATCAGGGAAAAACCGGCATCAAAAAGGCGATGAAGCGGCTCTGCGTCCCAGCGGAAAGTAAGGCCCAGGGAATGAAGATCCTGCACCTCGCCCTGCCGCCAGGAAGACTGAAGCGAGTCCAGACTCCAGGGGCGATGGCCGACTTCCGCACGATACAGAAGCCCCACATGGAGGTCTCCCAGAGATCGCTTCAGATGAAGGCCCAGACGCTGAAAATCGGGATCCGAAAGGGAATCGGGAGAAGTCACGGTCCAGGGCCATTGGAACTCCGAGTCGTAGCGATCGAAAGCCCAGGGCAGGGCACCACGCCCCGCAGAGAAAAAGGCACGAAGATGATTCTCCCCGAAATCCCGCTCAAGGGAGAGATCGCCAAGAAGGGCAAGTGACGCGTTTTCAGCGACTTCCGCTCGCAAGCCAGAGTAAACCCTGAACTGCTTCCAGCTTCCCGACTCTTCTGCAAAAGCCCAGACCCGGGCCGGATTCCCCAGGGAAGTCGAAGCAGTGCCGGAGTGAGAAGCGCGAAGGAGATGGCTCTCCAGCCCGGCTCCCCCCTCGATCCCCCGGTAAGTCCCCCGCCAGGACAGTTCAAACATCGCATCCTCGGAAGTCCAGAGTTCGGAACGACGGCGGCTGAAGCGCTGAATCGCATGCCACCGCCCCCAGGGACTCTCCGGCAGGGCGAGACTCAGTTGATAGAGTCCCCGGTTCCATTTGCCCGAGGCCTGAGACAGTGAAAGATCACTTTGCAGAAGCTGAAGCTCCAGCGGGCCCGCCCGCCCGGCATCCAGATCCATGCGAAGAGTGAGAGTCCTGCGGCTGCTTCGTGTGGGCTCGGGACTGGCCGGGGTTTCTGAATAATCCCCGAAAGAATGGAGACCCTCTCGAAAGTACTCATCGAGACCCAGGCTCATGGCGGGATTGCCTCCGGGCGTTTCCAGGGAGAAACGGCGAGCTTCCGGTTCTCCGGTCATGACGGGAGCCACATGAATCCAGGCACGGGAGGTCTTCTCCTCGTGGCGACGGGTTTCCACAAGGATCACTCCCGCCCCCGCATGGTTCCCCCACTTGACAGCCTCCGAACCCGTCTTGACCGTGATCTTTTCGACCAGACTGAGGGGAATGTCCGACCAGAGGTTCTCCCCGGTCCAGGGATCCTGCATCGGCATGCCATCGAGCAGAAGCAGAACTTCCTCGCTTCTCCCGGAATCCAGAAGGAAGGGCAGGCCGGCCCCTCCCTTTCGATCCAGCCGCAGGAAAGGAGCGCGAGAGAGAACATCCTCCAGATTGTCTGCGTGACAACGGCGAAGCTCCTCGCCGGAGATTTCCCAGGAGAGAGCCCCGGCCGTCACGGAAACAAGGAGAAGAAGGAGAAGCTTCCTCACGCAGGAACCTCCCTTCGACGACGAGCCTCAATGCGGGCCAGAGTTCTCGCCATCGGCTCGAAGCTGGAAAGGAAGACCAGCAGGTTGAAGGCCAAGCCCCAGGAAGTCATGAGGGCTCCAAGAAACAACCAGGCTTTCTGCCCTTCTCCGGCAAAACCCGAGAAGGCAAAGACCGGGGAAAGAGGGAGCGCAAGAGCCGAGAGAATGGCAAAGGGCACAAGAAGGACACGACGCATGAGCCCGGAGCCAAGAGGGGAAACAAGGCGGGCGAAGAATGCTCCCAGCGTTGTGATCCAAAGGGCAGCCAAGGCCTGGCAGGCAAAGAGGAGGGGAAAGACAAGGCTGGAGCCGTAGGGATTCAACCCATAGTAGAGAGCCACGGCAAGAAGACCGGCCACGGCCCCTGAGCGGAGTCCCAGAGCGTAGCCGGAAACAAAGAGAGAGAAGGTCAGGAGTTCGACATTGGGAACGGGAGCCAGCAGAAAGCCCAGAGCCGCAGAGAGAGAGGCGAAGAGAGAAATTCGCACGGTCTGTCGCAGAGTCATTCTCAACTCCCGGGACGGCGGCTTTTCAGTTTCGCAAGTGCATCAGCGCTGAGTGCATGGGAGCCGAGCACCTTGCCCAGGCTCCCCGGTTCATGAAAATCACTGCCCGCAGTTGCCAGAAGGGAACGCTCCTTGCAGACTCCCCGCAGGTAGTTTCTTACTTCCTCGCTCTGGGATGGATGCTCGACCTCAAGGCCGGCAAGACCTCTTTGGCAAAGCTCGGGAATCGCCCTGCGATAGTCATTCAGAAAGGGATGGGCGAAAACCGTCACGGCTCCGTATTTGTGTAGCAGTTCCATGCCACGATCCATGTCCATCAGGCTCTTGGGCACAAAGGCCGGTCCCTCGTTGCCGATAAAGCGGGCAAAGGCTTCGTGAATATCCTCGACATAGCCGCGACGAAGAAGAGCGCGAGCCACATGCGGACGACCCACCTTTCCCCCATTTGCCTCTTCCAGAACAAGCTCCATCGAAACCCGGATCCCCAGGGCTTCCAGTTTCTCCAGCATGAGGGCGGCCCTGTCTTCCCGCATCCTGGCAATCCCGCTCAGTTCTTCGCGCAGGCTTGGGTTCTGGTAGTCGATCCAGTAGCCGAGAACATGCAGATCCTCGCTTTCGTACTGGATGCTCAGTTCGATGCCGGGAATGACCTCGATGCCAAAGTCGTGGCCAGCCTCCACAGCCTCCTCCAGGCCATCGACCGTATCGTGATCGGTAAGGGCAATGCCATCCAGTCCGGCTTCTGATGCGCGGTGAATAAGTTCCCGGGGAGAAAGGGTGCCGTCGGAAGCGGTGCTATGGGAGTGAAGGTCGTAACGCAAAAGGGCCTTTCTTTATCTCAATCTAGGAGTTGCTTCCGGAATCTGCAAATCCGGGGCGGTCGAGCAGGGAACTGGCGGGGATCCTCACTTCCCTCCCCCCGATGAAGACTCGCTGAACGGAAGGAAAACCGAGATGGTAGGGAAGTTCCCGATAGTCGCCGGCATCATGAATGAGAAAGTCCGCACGCTTGCCCGCGTCCAGGCTTCCCCTGTATTCTTCTTCGCCGCATGCGCAGGCTGCATTGTAGGTGGACGCGCAAAGTGCCTCGGCTGGGCTCATGCGAAGAGCCGAGCAGGCAAGCGAGAGAACGGTCCCCATGGACTCGCAGCAACTGCTCCCGGGATTGAAGTCGGTGGCAAGAGCGACCGCAACACCGGCCTCAATCAGGGAACGGGCATCGGCAAACTCAGTGGTGGCAAGCCCCAGACTGGTTGCGGGAAGCAGCACGGCAAGAGTGCTGGAGTTCGCCAGATTGCGGGCATGGTCGGGGTTCATCACGATCAGATGATCTGCACTGACGGCGCCCAGTTCTGCCGCCAGAGCCGCTCCTCCATAGGAAGCTTCGATTTCATCGGCGTGGATCTTTCGGCCCAGACCATGCGAGCGGGCGGCCTCCAGGATGCGTCGGCTCTCCTCGAGGCTAAAGACCGTCGGTTCACAAAAGACATCCACATAGGCGGCGATCCCCTGTTCAGCGGCCGCAGGAATCCACTCCTCGCAGAGACTGCGGAGGTAGTCCTCGCGCTTCTCGCCCCGAAACTCCTCGGGAATCTCATGCGCGCCAAGAAAGGTGGGGACAATCTGCGCCGGGACTTCTTTGGAAAGCTGCCCGATCAGGGACATCGCTCTTAACTCTTCTTCGAGTGAAAGACCATAACCGCTTTTTATTTCGATAGTTGTGGAACCGGCCTGCATCATGCGATTCAGGCGGGGGCGACTGAGTTCAAGAAGCTCCCCGTCGCTTCGCTCCCGGAAATCCCGGACGCTTGCGTGAATCCCGCCGCCGGCAGCAGCGATCTCCGTATAGGCTCGTCCCCGAACCCTGAGATCGTACTCCTCGTAGCGATAGCGCCCAAAGAGGGCATGGGTGTGGGGATCCACAAAACCGGGAGTGACCAGGGCTCCGCCGGCATCCTCTTCCCGGGCTCCGGGAAGCAGTTCGATCTTCTTGAGGACATCCGCAGAAGAACCGACGGCCAGAATCCTGCCCTCAAAGGATGCAAGGGCTGCGTTCTCAAGGAGAGCAGGCTCGTCCATGGTCGACAGGCGGCGGGGACCCTTCGGTCCCTGAAGCGTGGCCATCTGCCCGCAGTTGCTGAGAAGAAAATCTGCCTTCATTTCATCATGGGGATCTTGACCCCTCTTTCCCGGGCAACGGCGATGGCCTTTTCGTAGCCTGCGTCCGCGTGACGCATGACCCCTGTTCCGGGGTCTCCTGAGAGCACTCGGCTGAGCCGCTCGGCAGCATCGCTGCTGCCGTCGGCCATGATGACCATGCCCGCGTGGATGGAATTTCCGATTCCCACGCCCCCACCGTGGTGAAGGCTGACCCAGGTCGCTCCATTGACCGCATTCAGCATGGCATTGAGAAGGGGCCAGTCGGCAACGGCATCCGAACCATCCTTCATGCTCTCGGTCTCGCGATAGGGACTGGCCACGGAACCGGAGTCCAGATGATCGCGTCCGATGACAATGGGCGCAGAAACTTCTCCACTGGCCACCAGTTCGTTGAAGGCCAGACCCGCTCTCTCCCGCTCGCCGTAGCCCAGCCAGCAGATGCGGCTTGGCAGGCCCTGAAAGTGAACCTTCTCCCGGGCCATGTGGATCCAGCGGGCAAGGGCTTCATCTTCGGGAAAGAGTTCGAGAATCTTCTCGTCGGTTTTTCTGAGGTCCTCCGGATCACCTGATAGCACAACCCAGCGGAAGGGTCCCTTGCCCTCACAGAAAAGAGGTCGCACAAAGGCCGGGACAAAGCCGGGGAAGTCAAAGGCATCGGCCTCTCCGCCTTCGACCGCCCCTCCTCGCAGGTTGTTTCCGTAGTCGAAGACGACGCTGCCCTTTTTCTGCATTCCCAGCATGGCCCGCACCTGCAGGGCCATGGATTCATAGGCCCGCCGGACATGCTCCTCCGGATGACTCTCTCGAAGGGCCAGACTCTCTTCCAGACTCATGCCCGCGGGCACATAGCCGTTGAGGGGATCGTGGGCACTCGTCTGATCGGTCACATAGTCCGGTGCAATGCCGCGTTCCAGCAGTTCCGGAAACACCTCTGCCACATTGCCGAGCAAGCCAACCGAGAGGGCCTCCCCACGGGATTTTGCTTCCTCGCAAAGAGCAAGAGCCTCCTCGAGCGAAGTGCATTTGCGGTCGAGGTAGCGGTGTTCCAGACGCCGGTCGATTCGGGATTCGTCGATTTCAACCATGAGGGCCACGCCCTCGTTCATCGTGATTGCAAGAGGCTGGGCTCCGCCCATTCCCCCGAGTCCGCCACTCAGGGTCAGGGTGCCTTTCAGGCTTCCCCCGGAATGCTGCCGGGCGGCTTCGGCCAGTGTCTCATAGGTTCCCTGAAGGATGCCCTGGGTACCGATGTAGATCCAGCTTCCCGCCGTCATCTGCCCGTACATCATGAGGCCCTGTTTTTCCAGTTCCCAGAAGTGATCCCAGTTCGCCCAGGCGGGCACCAAGTGGCTGTTGACGATCAGCACTCTCGGAGCATTGGCATGGCTGCGGAAAACGCCCACCGGCTTGCCCGACTGAACGAGCAGGGTTTCTTCATCGCCCAGTTCCTGAAGGCTTTCCACGATAGCCTCCAGGCACTCCTGGTTGCGGGCCGCTTTTCCCCGGCCACCATAAACGACCAGATCTTCCGGATTCTCCGCCACCTCTGGATCGAGATTGTTCATGAGCATGCGAAGGGCCGCTTCCTGAGCCCAAGCCTTGCAATGAAGTTCCTTGCCCCGCGGTGCCTTCACATGACCGGGGCGCAAATCCAGTTTCATCAATCCTCCAGAGAGACCGGGGGTCTCGGTTTCGACTGCTGCCAATGTCTCAGCTCTTCCAAAAACTGCGACTCGTCGAAGCATATCCGCGTTTCTGTGGGAAGGGAACTCAAAAAGAGCTTCCCGTATCCCCGTTGCGCAAGGCGACTGTCCAGGAAAATTGCGACCCCTTCGTCCCGGCTGCTTCGGATCAGTCGACCGAAGCCCTGGCGGAAGCGGATCATGGCTTCGGGAATGGAGTAGTCGCTGAAGGGATTGCCTCCCCCTGCCTGGATGCGCTCGCAACGGGCTTCCACCATTGGCTCGCTGGGAACGGCAAAGGGAAGGCGAAAGAGAACGAGAACCTGCAGTGTCTCGCCGGGGAAATCCACGCCTTCCCAAAAACTGCTGGTCGCAAGAAGCACCGAGCCGGGAGTTCTCCGAAACTGGCGAGCAAGGGCGTCGCGCGAAGTTTCTCGATCCTGCATGAGAAGACGACTCTCGGGAATGCCACGCTTGAGCAGCCCCTTCTTCACATTCTGCATCGTCAGATAGCTGGTAAAAAGAACCAGAGTGGAAAGCGGACACTCCTCCAGAATCCGGAAAAGAGACTCCGTGCTTTCCCCCAGATAGCCTACTTCGCCGGTAAGGGGCAAGTATGCGGGAAGAAGAAGGCGACACTGCTCATGGAAATCGAAGGGACTTTCCAGGGCCAGACTCAGATTCTCTCTCTCGCTGAGTGAGAGGCCGGTCTTCTCGATCACATAGTCAAAGTTGTCCTTCAGGGCCAGTGTTGCACTGGTCAGGATGACCGATTCCAGACCATCCCGGAAATAGTCCCCCATTTCCACGCGGGGATCCACGGGGTTTGCGAATATCTCACGAATCCCTCCCTTTGAGCCGCCGGAAATATAGAAAACATGATCATCGCTTTCTGCCGAAAGCAGGACGTCCACGCGACTGCGCATCTCTGCGACCGATCGCTCGAGGCTCTCCATCTGGGGAATCTCCTCCCGGATTGCCTCGTTCTTCTTTGCATCCTTTTGCAGGGAACTGGCCAGATGGCGAAGGGCCTGAGCTGCGTGAAAGGCAGATAGGCGCACTTCTTCCAGTTCCTCCTGCAAGGCAGAGAAAGGATTCTGTTCGGCGCGGTACCGGTAACTTCCTTCTCGCTTCAGTCCCTCGGAAAGTTCGGGAAGTTCCGCGGCCCTGTCGAGAAGCCCGCGAAGATTCGTACGGAAGTCCGAAAGATACGTGGCCATGCTCGCGTGTGCCTTTTCAATTTCCGATGATTGCTTTGCCAATTTGCCCGTAGCCGGGAACCAGCTCCGGAAATCCATGCGGAAAGAATTGGGCGACTCCGGAGAACCCGCCATGAGACTCTGGTCCAGGGATGCACGGCTCAGGGATTCTCCGAGAGCCTTCGTGGCCACTTCCTCCAGATGCTGGGCCTCATCGACCACCAGATATCGGTAGTCCCCGAGAATGCCCCGGTTGACAACATGGTCGCTGAACAGAAGGGAGTGATTGGCCACGACCAGTGAAGCCTTGCGACTCATTTCCCGGTTCCGGGAAACCCAGCAGCGTTTTTCATTCTGGCAACGAAGTTCCTCGCCGCCCTTTGCCCTGGCGCGAAGATCGCGAATCAGGGAGACATCAAGCAGGGGATTCTCCGACAGTTCATCGACCAGCCCCGTCTTGCTCTTCGCCCTCCAGACGACAAGAGCGGCCCGCGTCTCAGGCTCCCCTTCCCCGGACTGAAGAATGCGATCCAGCTTTCTGCGACAGACATAGTTTTCGCGCCCCTTGATCAGCACAGCTTCCACCGGAAACTCCGGATCCAGACAGAGCCGGGGAAGGTCACTCTGGAGAAGCTGGTCCTGCAGGTTCTTCGTATGGGTGGAGATCAGGACTCTCTCCCTGCGGCAGAGGGAAAAGAGACCGGCCGGAAGAAGGTAGGCCAGGCTCTTGCCCACGCCCGTGGGTGCTTCTACAAGCAGGTTTTTTCCCGCCACGAAGGACTGCCATACGGCAAGGGCCATTTCCTTCTGGCTCTCGCGTGGCTCATAGTTCTCGCCATAGGCTCGACAGAGCAGACCCCCTTCCGCAAAGAAGCCTTCGAGAATCTCTTCGCCCCGATCCAGGTCCGCAGGAGTCCAGGGATTTGGCGGGATTTCCGGAGTGCTGCTCGCAGTCCCTGCGATGGACGCTTCCATGCAGGCCTTTGCGCCGGCTTTGAGAAATGAATGCCAACGATCTGGCAGCACCTGAAGCAGGCTTCCCCAGTCCTCCGGCTTCAAGTCCCTACTGGGAAGGCTCTGGAGTGCCTCCCCCCGTTCTTTTTCATTCAGAATGTCCCAGTTTCGGCGGATTCGCCCTTCGGGATCGAAGATCGCAAGGAAGTCGCGCAGGGGGAGTCCATCGGGAGAGGGGCTCTCCGAGAGATGGAAAGTCCTTGAGGAAAGGGTGAGCGGGTAGATGATCATTGTTTCTCCATGAGATTCTCAAGATAGCATGGCAGGCTCCTGTTTTCACAATCTTTTGCTTTCCCCTCATTCCTTGCCCTCCCCGCTGCCATCTCCTACATTGACTGGCGTACAAAGGAGATCCATGCGCACTTTTCACTTTACTCTCGCATTTCTCGGCTGCTTGATCTTGAGCGCTGCGGCCCTGCCCTCCGAAGATCCTTTCGCCGTACCTGAAATCGAACTTCGCCTGGAAGCTCTGGCCAGCCCCCTGGTTGCCGGTGAAACCGTGGAGTTTGCCCTGGTCTACACGGTTCCCGAACACACGCACCTGACCGACGCCTTCCTTGGCATCGAGTTCAAAAGCGACCCTCCCCTGAAATTCTCTCAAGCCAGTTGGCCAAAGGCTATTCTGGAAAAAGGGTCGGAGATCTACCGCGGTGAGTTTCGGGTAAGGACTCAGGCCACCCTGCCGGAAGAGGCCACTGAATTCAGTCTGCTGGCTGAGGCCGAATACCAGATCTGTCAGGAGGGTGCCGTTGAGATGTGCTTCCCTCCCGCTCTTGCCAAGGCGACTTACTCTGCCAGCCTTGAAGTGGCGGGAACATCTTTCGAGAATCTCGGGGAGCCCGCGTCAATTTCGAAGGAAAGCAAGGGCCTCGCTGGACGCCTGGAAGCAGCTCTGGAGAAGGGCAGTTGGCTCGCCTTCCTCCTGGTCTTCCTCGGCGGCGTTCTGACCAGCTTCACCCCCTGCGTCTACCCGATGATCCCGATCACGATCAGTTTCATTGGTGGATCGGCCAAGGGAAATCCCCTGAAGGGTTTTGTCCTGAGCCTCTGGTTCGTTCTCGGCATTGCCATCATGTACTCCTCTCTGGGCTTGCTGGCAGCGGCCACGGGTGGCGCCTTCGGGCAGGCCACGCAGACGCCCCTCTTTGCGGGCATCGTTGCCGCCATCATCGGCACCATGGGACTTTCCATGGCCGGACTCTTTGACATCCAGCTTCCGAGCAGCATGACCAGTCGTGTCGGAGGAGCGCGAACGGGCTTCCTAGGACCCATCCTCATGGGAATGGCCATGGGCCTGATCGCCGCTCCCTGCGTCGGACCCGTCCTGATTGTTCTCCTCACCTGGGTGGCGACTTCCGGCAGCCTTTTCCTCGGCTTCTGGCTTCTCTTCACCTTCGCCATCGGTTTGGGGCTTCTCTTCATCGCGCTGGGAACCTTCAGCGGTCTGCTTACGGCTTTGCCGGGTGCGGGCGGATGGATGGACACGGTGAAGCACTTCTTTGCCCTTCTCCTTTTCGCCCTCGCTCTCAGCTTCCTGAAACCCTGGCTACCGGCCACCCTGCTCTGGGCCGTCTTCGGTGCAAGCCTGGTCTTCAGCTTCAGCTACTGGGGAGTCTGGAAAAAGGGAAGCGGCCTGAAGCTTTGGCTCTCCCGCCTGGCCTGGATCGCAGGTATCCTCCTGATTCTCCTCTCCGCTCTTCAGGCGGTCGCGCCCGAGCGTTTCCCCGCCCTGGCTCTGCCGGGCACTGGAGCTGTCAGCCACGAGGAACCCGAATGGATCTGGAACGAGAAGGAAGCCTTTGCCCTGGCCCGGTCCGAGGGGAAACCCCTGATGATGGACTTCTGGGCCGAGTGGTGTGCTGCCTGCAATGAACTCGACCACAAGAGCTACAGCCGCGAGGAGATTCTACTTCTGGCAGAAGACTTCGTGCCCCTCAAGATGGACATGACCCGGAAGTCCCCGGAAAATGAAGCCATCCTGAAGCAATACGGCGTGCGTGGCATGCCGACCGTGATTTTCTTCAGCCCCGAGGGCGAAGAGATTGAAAGGTTCTTTGGATTCTTGAACGCAAAAGATCTGGCTGTTACCATGCAGCGGGTTCTCAATACAAAGGAGCAGTAATGAGCGAGGTTCTTCACATCACGGACGACAACTTCGAAGCGGAAATTACGAACAGCGAGATTCCCGTTCTCGTTGACTTCAGTGCCACCTGGTGTGGTCCCTGCAAGAAGCTGGAGCCCATCATCGAGGAACTGGCCGGTGAGTATTCCGGCAAGCTGAAAATCGCTCATGTCGATGTGGATAAGGCTCGCCAGAGCGCCATGAAGTTCGGGGTCATGAGTGTCCCCACCGTTCTCTACATGGTCGGAGGCGAGATCAAGGATACGCAGATTGGTTTGATTCCCAAGGACAAGATGGTCGAGAAGATCGAGGGAATCCTCTAGACCTTCCTTGCGAGCAAACGAGCCGTCACCCGTCCCTCTTCCTCCTCGCCTTCTTCATAGGCGAGGATGTCCATGGACGAAAAAGCGTTTTTCAATTCCCCGGCTTTCAGAAGAAAATCGGGGTTTTTTGGACGCTCATAGCGAAGAGCCTGTTCTTCCAGAAAGGTCTCGTAGATCAGCAGTCCCCCGCCGAGAAGTGAGGACTGCAAGTTTGGAAAGAGGGAGCGGTCCAGATAGTTGAAGACCGTCACCGCGTCGTAGCGGTTTTCGGGAAGGGGATCCGGGCGTGTGAGGTCTCCCTGCCTTGCCCGGATCTTCACTCCGTTTCTTTCAGCCAACTCTCGCGCAGCCTCCACCGCATCATCCAGAATGTCCTCTCCCTCCACCTCGAAACCCTCGAGTGCCAGATAAACCGCATTGCGGCCGCTTCCCATGGCAAGATCAATGACCCGGCCGCCGGCTCTTATTTTCGAAGAGTGCTTTCTCAGCCAGGCGGCTGACTCCCAGAGTCGGCTTCCCGGCCCAGGGACCTTTCTGTCCTCGGGAAGCGGATCCTCGCAGAAGAAGAGATTCCAGCGGGGCGGCTGGCTCAGGTACTCGGCAAGTTCCCGGGCCCGGGGGCCCATCAGACAGAGAGTGCGTCCCCGGGGAGGAAGTTCATGGAGACGGGATGCAATTTCATCGGCGGGAATATTCGCAGCACCCTCGAGATGGCCGGCTGCAAACTCCGTTTCGCAGGAGAGGTCGAGGCAGGGCATCCCCCCCAGTTCCTTCAGGGAAATGTGCTTCAAGAAAGCTCCCGGAGAAGCCGCTCTTCTTCCCAGATTTCAATGCCCAGTTCTTCCGCCTTCTTTCGCTTGCTTCCGGCCTTCTCCCCGGCAATCAGAAGGGTGGTTTTCGGGGAAACAGAGGATGCCACCTTTGCGCCTCTTGCGATCAGGGTTTCCTTGAGCTCCCGTCTTCCAAACTCCTGGAGGGTTCCCGTGATCACGATGGTCTCTCCGGCGAAATCCTGCACGCCGCGCTGCGCTTCTTCCTCGCTGTGTTCGAAAAAACCGAGAGAAGCAAGAGCCTCGAGTTCTTCAAGAAAAGCAGCCTCTTGCAAGGTGCCAAGAAGAGATGCAGCCACCACAGGCCCCACATCCTCAATGGCCTGCAGGTCCTCCAGACTCGCAGTTCTAAGGCTCTCGAGATCTGCGTAGTGGCGAGCCAGGGCACGGGCGGTTTCAGCGCCCACATGACGAATGCCGAGGGCGAAGATCTTCCGGCTCCAGGCTCTCTTCTTGCTCTCCCCCAGGGAAGCAAGAAGGTTCTCGACACTCTTCTCCCCCATTCGGTCCAGTTCCAGAAGCCGGGACTCCTCGAAGCGATAGATGTCGGGAAGAGACTGAATCAGTCCCTCTTCCATCAGAAGGTCGATCCACTTTTGACCGAGACCGGCGATGTCCATGGCATCGCGCCCGGCGAAGTGAGACAGGCGGCGGCGTAACTGGGCGGGACAGGCGGGGTTCTCACATCGGACGGCCACCTCCTCCTCTCTCTTCACGAGGGGAGATTGACAGGAAGGGCAATGCTCCGGAAAGACGAATCCCTTTTCGCTCCCCTGACGATGTTCTGCAAGAACCCGCAGAACCTTCGGGATGATCTCGCCCCCTTTTTCCACGAGAACCACATCGCCGACCCGGATGTCCTTGCGCTCGATCTCTTCACGATTATGAAGTGTGGCTCGCTTCACGGTGGTTCCGCTCAGTTGAACCGGCTCCAGTTCCGCCACCGGAGTCACAACCCCGGTGCGTCCCACCTGCAGCGTGATTTCCAGAATCCGGGACTCCGCCTGCTCGGCCTCATACTTGAAGGCAATTCCCCAGCGCGGACTCTTGCTCGTGACCCCCAGTTTCTCCCGAAGGCCCAGTTCATCCACTTTCACCACGGCCCCGTCGATCTCAAAGGGCAGCTCGTTTCTACGAGCATCCAGATCCCGAATGCCATCGAGAACCTCATCGCGATTCTTGCAGTGACATCGCAGGGGAAGGCTCGCGATTCCCCAGCCTTCCAGTTCATTCATCAACTCACTGTGACTTTCGCCCGGAAGATCCCCGAGAACTGCGTGGGCGACAAAGGACAAACCCCGTCGAGCAAGCTCCCGGGTGTCCAGAAGTTTCAGGGTGCCGGCGGCCAGATTCCGGGGATTGGCAAAAGGCTCCTCGCCGGCTTCTTCCCGCACCCGGTTCAGGTGATGAAAACGCTCGCGATCCAGATAGGCCTCGCCCCGAACTTCCAGAGTCAGGGTCTCACGAAGAACCGATGGGATGTTCAGGAAATGCCGCGCATTGGCGGTAACCTCATCGCCCTTCTTCCCGTCGCCACGGGTTGCCGCCGCCTGAAGGGCTCCCTTCTCGTAGTGCAGGCTCAAGGCCACACCATCCACCTTCGGCTCCAGAGACCAACTCGGCTCCACTCCCTCCGGGAGAGCCCGGGAAACACGGTCAAAGAAATCCTGAAGCTCCCCGAAGGAATAGGTGTTCGAGAGACTGAGCATGGGAAGCGGATGTGTGAAGGAGGGAAAGCTCTCATCGCGGCGGCCGCCGACCCGCTGCGTCGGGCTCTCGGGGCAGGCCAGTTCCGGATGCGCCTTCTCAAGATCCTCCAGTTCCCGGAGCAACTCGTCGTACTCCCGGTCACTGATGCCGGGACTGGCCACCTGGTAGTAGAGTTCGTCGTGGCGACGAAGCTCTCCGGCCAGTTTTTCCCAGCGTCTTCGGGCATCTTTCAGCTTCATGTTCTTCACGAAGTATGCTCCGTAAGCTAAAACCCAGTCTCAAGTAAGAGATGTACTCGAATGTCACTCACTTCATGACCCTCCCCCAAGGCAAGGGCCAGGGAAAGAGCCGCTCTCTCTGCCGGGGCCCGAAGCGAGAGTCCGTATCCCCAGCCTTCAAAGTCCTCAATCCGGCTTCGCCCCCAAGCATAGTCGAGGAAGAAGGAAAGCTCAAGCCCGTCTCCGTAGACCGCTTCCAGACTTCCGAGAGCGATCTTCTCTCCACGAAAATGCTCCTCATCCCAACCTCGGAGACTTTTCGCCCCGCCGAGGGAGAATAGCTCCGCCTCGGATGCGGGAGTCTTGGATTCCAGCCACTGCAGTCCGCCACGCAGCCGAAGCCCGAAGCGAGGGCTGAGAGCCTGACCCCAGAGCCCCTCTCCCCGCAAGTCCCACTGGCTTTCCTCTTCCGAGCCACTTCTTTCGATCCAGCGCCAGTGCAGCTTCAGGCGGCGCTCTGCAAGAGGGCGCTCGCCGGGGTAGAAGCAACGAATGCCAAGACCCTGTCCCCGTCGGTCGATCTCCTGATCCTCCAGAAGGTAGAGTTCCCGTTCACTCATCAGACTGAGCAAGGCAGAACAGTGGGTACTGAATCGCCAGGAGAGTTCCAGTTCTGCGCCCTGCTGCATCCATGTGGAATCCTGCACGCTTCTCTTCAGCTTGAGAGCCAGATCCAGAGCCCGGTGAAACAGGCGCGGCTCTTCCAGATTCAGAAGGCTCCGGCTTCTTCCCTGTCCCTGCCAGTCCGACTGCAACTGCCAACTCCGGGCTCGTCCGAAGGGGCTGAAGAGAGCCAGATCCAGACGGCCGACCTTCTGTTTTTCGCTTCCCCCGAAGAGCGCCGTGGCCCGGTTGGCGCGGGGGATTTCCTCCAGCGACAGTTGAAGGCCGATCTTCCCCTCACCCGCATCCCAGGCCAGAACCGGGTCCTCGATGCGCTGAAACCAGCCGCTGGCAAGAAGCCGCTCTCTGGCCTCTTCTGCCTGATGCAGGGAGAAGGGAATCGCGGAATCGAGCGACATCACTTCCCGCAGGAAGTCCTTTCCCAGTCGCTTCCTTCCGGGAAGATCCACCTCTCCGAGAGATGCCCGGGGGCCTTCTATCAGGGTGCAGGCAAGCAGAAGCGTATCCCCGCTGACCCCTCTCTCTTCGTACCAGACCTGTGCAAAGGGATAGCCCTCCCCGTCCATGGCTCGCAGCCACTCATCGGACAGTGCCTGCAGGGTCTTCGGATCCTCGACCGTCCAGGCTTCCCGGAAGGCGGGAAGAGGTTCGCCCTCGTGACGCAGGTCGACGGCGACCAGTCGAAGCGGCCCGGCCATGGCAGGCAGGGCGAAGAAGAGCAGAATCAGGATTCTAGAAATACGCACGGCTCTCCAGTCTCAATCTCTGTCGGGGATCCCGGTCGCCCTCTTCCCGCAATTCATAAAGTGCGGTGAAGCTTAGCTGTCGCCCAGCGCGAGCCGTTCCTTCCAGGCGGAGAGAACGCGTCCAGCCCGGAGCTTCAAAGAGCCAGGGTCTGCCGGCCTGGGGATCTCCCCGCTGGTATTCCGTGTGAACCCATTCCCAGGAAAGCTGCAGGCGCAGACTCTTCCAGGGTCGCACTTCCATGCGCGGCTCGAGAACCAGACTGCTCAGGGCAAGATCCCGAAGAGCGTCGCTCTGCCAGCGAAGGCGACTTTGCAGGGAAGGCCGAAAGCGACCCTCGGCATTTGCTTCCAGTCCCAGCTCATGGTTCAGCACATCATAGGAACCGGACTGCAGACTTCCCTCTGCGTTTCGGTAGAGCCATTTTCGGGACGCGTTCATCCTCAATTCTCCGCGCAGGAACTGCCGCACAAAGCGAAGTTCCTGCGTCCAGTGGCGATCTCTTTTTGTGCCGGAAAGATCTCTCCCGTCCAGACGATCCTGCCAGTCCGCCCGGTAGCGCAGCCTCCAGGGCGCGGATTCAGGCTGAAAACGAAACTCCTGCCGCAAGCCCAGTTCCCCGTTCAGGGTGCCGGCTTCCTTGAGAAAGGCCCGGGGACGAAGAAGAAGCAGGTCCAGAATCTCTGCGTCCCGGCTCTCTTCCCGGAGCCGCAGCCGGGTTTCCGAGGCAATGCGCCGCCCCTCCTTCCGGCCCTCTGCCCGCAGGAGACTGGCCTCCAGAAGAAGATCCCGCGTCTCGACACTTTCCTCTGCGGGCATGAGCACCCGGCGAGTGTCCCCTTCGCCTTCCCCGAGATAGACCCCTTCTTCATTCAGGTCCCCGTAGCCGAAGCCCACGTAAACCAGACGACTCTCCTGCAGGCGCTGCCGCCGGCTTCCCAGCCGCCAGGAGGCGCGCCCGTGCCAGCCTTCGCCTTTTAGCGGCCAGACACTCGAGGACTCGAGGAAGAACTGCTCATTGTCGAGGAAACCCCTGCGTTGCCGGTACTGCGCCTGCAGGCGGTGCTTTCCTCCGAGCAGGGACCATTGATCCAGGCTGCCGCGAAGCTCCCCGATCTGCTCCACCGTGGAGGCAGATCGGATTTCCTCCCGGCGAATCGTCAGATGAGACAGGGAAGAAGCACTCTGGAAGCTCAGGCCGACGGCCTGCCTCTCCCAGCGGCTTCTCTGCTCCGGAGGAAGCAGGGAGTCGCCGGGAAGACTGCCCGCAAAGCGAACTTTCTCACTTTGCAGGTTCAGGTCGGGAATCAGTGCCGCCGCCGTAAGCAGGGTCAAATCCACTTTCTGACGCAGGCCTTCGCCTTCGAGGGAATCCCGGTTCGCCGTCCACTGGGCAGCGGCCCGGAAGCCCAGTGCCCGCAGGTCTTCCCGAAAATCAAGAGAGCCGCGAAGTGCCGAAAAGCGTTGCCCGAAACGCAGGCTCTTCAGCCCCAGTTCCAGACCCTCCTTCTCCCGGTTTTTCCATTGCACCCGGCTCTCCGCACGGTCTTCATGCCGCCCCGCCGGTCGCTCCCTCAGATTCCACTCCCTCTCTTCGCCCCAGCCGGGACGGGCTCCCGGCTCCCGAAAGCGGCTCTCCCTTCGCTCTGCGCCCAGGGAAAATTGCAGGGACCTTTGGGCAAGATCCGGAAGGTCCGCCTCCATAAAGCCCCACCAGGCGATGCCCCGATTGTCCGCTTCATCGAGAGAGGAAAGGAGATTGCGGTCCTTCTCGCTAAGAGCCAGTTCCAGCCCTGCACGCAATCGCTCGCGCTGAAGCGAGAACCCGAGAGTCTCCAGGCGGTAGGACTCGGGAAGCGCGAGCTTCTGCCCCAGGCGAAAGGAACCCTGCCCCTCTCCCACCCAGGAATAAAACCGTATTCCCTGGGGAGAAATCCCGGCAGCCTGATAGTCGCCCTCCCCGCTTTCCACTTCATGGAAGCTCAGGCGATAGTCTCCGAGGGAGTCTGCCCACTCGTAGTGAGCCGGGGCTTCCGGGGACAGGGAGTCCACCAGAAGATAGTTGCCTTCGCCCGGAAGAAACTCGATCCCGCTGGTCAGGGCCAAATCACTTTCGTCTCCCGCAGACTGGAGAAGCCCCCGACGCTCCTCATCCAGAGCAAAAGAGAGAGGAGAATCTTCGCGATCTCCCTCTTCAAAATGAAGCCAGGAGAACTTCCAGTCTCCCAGCTTCGCAAGGGCTGAAAAACCGGAGGAATGCCGTCGCCAGGATTCCAGGGAATAGCGGAAGTCCACCCGGATCCGGTCCCCCGCCCGCAGGGGACGCGAACCGGAAAAGAGAAGCGTGGCGGAGTCGTAGTCAATCACATAGTCCCCGTCCCGGCCCCGACGGAGAAGCTGCCCGTTGAGACTGACTTTTTCACTGCCAGAAAGGACCACCGCTCCGTCGCTTCTCAGGGCGGAAAGCAGTTCATAGGGACCCTGTAAGCCCTCTTCGGCATAGAACTCCTCGCTTTTGAACACTCCGCGGCTTTGCGCCAGAAAGAGAGACAGTTCCCCCCGAGTTCCTTTCCAGCGGCCGTGGAGGCCCTGAAAGTCCCGCTCGAAGCGACTGAGATCGCTTTCTCCTCCCTGGAAGACAAAATCCCCTACCTGCGCCTCACCGGCCGGGCCTTCCAGGCGCAGAAAGACCTTGTCCAGTTCTTCCAGCCTCTCCGTGTTTCCCTCCGACTGAAAAGGAAGATCATCGTCGCGCAAAACGGCCTCGACCACGCTCTCCTTACCTACCCGTCCCCGAAGGCGGAGTCTCAGGCTCTGCTCCAGTTGATAACCCTCATTGCTCCCCAGACGCAGGGAGAGAGACTTGCTTCCTCCCATTTCCAGGGAGCTGGTCGGGGACTGCGTTCCTGCAGACTTAAGGGAGAGCTTCTTCCGGGGAAGCTCGGCCCGAAGCTCCCGCCAGGAGAGCATGGGACTAAGTACCTGCATGCGGGGCAGCCGGGCGGGCCTCTTCAGGCAGCGAAGCTCCAGGAAGCCTCCGGGGAAGTCCCCGGGGAGCTGCAAACGGGAATCCGGCAGGCTCAAGTGATACTCTTTCCCGGGAAGCAGCAAGCGACCGTCCAGAGTCAGCTTCAGGGAATCTGCGGAAAGGGAGACTTCTGACAAATCCAGAAGCGCCGGGCCGGGGGCAATCTCAAGGTTAAAGTAAACCATGAGGCCTTCTGTCTCAGGCACTGCTACTGCAACAGATCCAAGAGCAAGCACAAGAAGCAAGATCCTCATGGAGCCTGCTTCAGCGGAAGTTCACAGAAGATCAGCTGCCGCTTGTCCTCCGAGAGATGCAGCAGTTTTCGCGGTGTCAGGGATCTTGCAGGAAGAGCTCGGGAAAGAAGATACAGGGAAGCAGGAGTCCGCAGGAGAGAACGGGCTCTCGTCGGAAGATCCAGCGATACCCTTCCCATGGCATCCAGATGTCGAAGCCTTTCCTCCTCCAGCAAGTAAAGGCCTCCCTCCCCGTCCGGCTTCCAGTCGACAAGATTGCCGGAGAAGTTCGGAAGTCTCCGGTAGAGATCCCACTCTTCCAGTGGATGAGCACTTCTTCCAAGAGCCAGCAGCCTTCCGCCTCTTTCGTAGAACCAGATCAGGCCGGAAGAATCCACCGCAATATCTTCCCAGGAACCCTCGGGCAAGTTCAGGCGGGAGAGAAGTGCCCCTCTTCGGTCCAGACGAAGAAGCTCCTCTCCCTGCTTCTGCAGGATGAGCCAGTCCGGGCCATCGGCACTGATTGCAAGAGGCCAACTGTCTGCCGGAGAGTGGAAAGCACGCAAGAGGGAGTCTGCCGGGGAGAAGTGCAGAAGCTGCCCATCCTCGCAGAGGATCAAAAGGTTTCCCCAGAGATTACTGGCAAAGTCCTGAGTGGGCGGCAGGGAGAGAGAATCCAGGGCTTGCGGACAGTGGACTTCCCGGAGCTGTTCCTCCTCCAGACGGAAACACTGCGCTTCCGCAAGTGGCGCGGCGAAGGCCAGGCAGATCAGGCAGAGGCCCAGTCCTCGCATTCTTCCTCCCGTCTAGAAGCTCCTGGACCAGCGCAGGCGGTAGCCGAAGCCCGATGCTGTGGGCCAGAGGTCGGCATCGAGGGAGCCGACCTCCTGCTTGCGAATCTCACGAATACCCTCACGGTTGCGATGAAGTCGAATTGTATCGAAAATGGAAACCGCTCGGGTGGCAATCAGCCCGACGAAGAGCGTGTTCCTCGCCATCCTTCGCGCAGAAAGGCTGCTCTCGCGCTTGCGCGCGAAGTCGATCCGGCGATCACGGTTGTTCCAGCGCCAGCCTTCCTCCTCGGATGTAATCTCATGCTCGGCAATGTAATCGTAATAGGCCTCGCTTCCGTAGCCGTACTCGCGGCGGGCCTCCCAGCGCAGGTTCTCATTGAAGTCCTGCCAGTTGTCATGAAGCCCGGCATTCTTCCAGAACTGGTCGTCCTGCGCTCCCTGAACCCCGGCGTGAATCTCCCCCATTTCCACATAGTTTCGCTTTCGTAAATACTCCTGGGTCTTGTAGATCCCGGTCGAGGACCAGACTCCTGCCTCTGCCATGTAAAAGAGCTTCGCACGGCCCTCCGCTCCCAGCCAGGCTTCCCCCCAGCCGGGAAGGAGCAGGCTCCGCCAGAGGGCATTCAAGAGGCTCTTTTCCCCATCGGTAGAGTGAAGTCCCAGATTGCTCTGGGGGCGGGGACGACCCCGGTTCGACACGGAGAAATCAGCCCCCTCTTCCCCCAGGGAATAGAGACCCGGCAGGGAACTGGAATCAAGGAGAGGGCCTGCACCGACGGTGGAGGCCAGAAGAAGTAGGGTCACGAATAAAGAAGTCTTCATTATTACCAACTCCTTGAAACTCCCAGGCGCCATGCACCCGGAGTTTGCGGACGGAAATCCAGTCTCCACTGGTCCCGGGCTTCCCGGAAACTGTCTCCCCGCTCCAGGCGGGCGACCAGCAAATAGGTATCCACCACCGAGACAAAACGCCCCAGCATCATGGCCACCATGAACTGATGGGCGCGGTCGAAATTGTCATCGCTTCGGTTTCGCATCTCGGAATAGCGGGTGCGATGCGAGTCTGGATGATTCCAGTAGGTTTCATCCGTGTAGGAATCATAGTCATCCCAGCCCCAGCGATACCAGTCGTATTTGCCGAGGTTCTCGTAGTAATGCTGCGCGTCCTCGGCATGAGGAGCGTAATGGCTTTGCAAATAGCCCGGATGCTCTTCTTCGAAGACCAGCGCACTCTCCCAGGTTTCCTCCCAGGCATTCGCCGCATAGTCATCTGCGCTCATTCCCTCCAGCCAGTCGGGCTGTTCTTCATTCCAGGCAGAAGCCCAGCGCCCCGCATGCCAGTGCTCATCAGCATAGGACTCATAGTCCTCGCGAATGCGGAAGCCCTCACTTCGGAAGTGAGCATAGCCCAGCCAGGATCCGATCTCCAGACCGACATGAGCCGCCGCGCGTCCCCGGTAGCCCAAACTGTATTCCCCGAGCCCGGGAACCAGCAGGGAATAGAAAATCGGTCTTGCGTCCATGGCCGACGCCGCAAGGGGAAGGAGGAGCAGGAGCAGAATCTTTTTCATCGCAGGACTCCCAGCCTTCGAAGCAGGACACGGTTTGCGCCCTCTCCCTCAAGAGTGGCCTTCAGGAAATACACGCCCGGGGCCAAACCCTCCAGATCCACCTGCAAATGGAAGGGACCGCCCGGACTGGTCGCAGTATTCCTCAAACGGATTTGACCTTCCAGATCCATCAACTCCAGAGTCAGGGTCAGCCCCGCAGGACAATCGGGATGGTGGAAGAAGGCTTCCGAGCTTGCCGGGTTCGGATAGAGAATCCACTGCTCGGGGTCGTGGTCTCCGGTGGCAGGACTGAGTTCATGGATCCTCTGCCAGCGGGCCTGACGGCTTGCCCCTCCGCCATTCATGCTCCACTCTGCGGGGCCACTGTTCTCGTCCCCATCAAAGCCCAGAAAGTAGCCCTTCCAGGAAATCGCACGGAGAATACCCCGATCCGCCCAGAGATCGACCGGAGCTTCCCCGGCCAGGCTCCGGGGGCTTCCCGACTTCGGGCTTCCGTCGCTCCCGATCAGCAGCAGATGTCCCGTGTCGCTGAAAAAACAAAGCTCGCTTACGCCATCGGAACCGGCGAAGTCCGCCGCCAGAAGAGGCGAACCCACCTTCATGGGTTCCTCCAATAGAAGCAAATCCTCCATTTTCAGGGGCCAGTTCGTATGGGGATATCCTTCCAGGGAATAGCGATGGATGCGCGATTCGGTAGCGAAGAAGATCTCTGCGCGCCCGTCTCCATCGAGATCGGCCGGGATCGGCGGCAGCAGAAGGCTGTCCCCCCCGAGATCGGCTTCCACGCGAAGGAGGGCTCCCTCTTCCCTCATCTGCCAAACCCGCCCGAGGACATCAAAGAGAAAGAGCTCATCCTCTTCGTCATCGTCCTCATCGAGGCTTCGCAGCCAGAGAGAGCCGCTGGCCTCCTCGGGAAGAGGCCAGGTCTCGGGAGGCTGGGCCAGATCCGGAGTCATGCGATAGAGCGTGTCTCCCACGGCCTGAACGATTTTCCCGCCCCAGGAAGTCCACTGCCAGGCCGGTGGAGATAGGCGAGTTCCCTCCCGCCTCAGGATCCTCCGACTCCGGAACTGTTCTGCCCGGCCGGAGGCCAGAAGGAGGCTACGAAAACCGCCGGTCTCCGCATCCAGCCAGAAGACAAAGTGGTTCTCGCCGTGAGGGCCCATCAAGGGGCCGGAAACCAGCTGCGCTGCGACAGGAGAGTAAAGACTCTGGGGCTCAAGAGCATCGGGCAAGACCCTCCAGGTATAGAGAGAATCCTCACTGGCAAGAGCCCAGAGCGTGCCGGAACCCGTCTCGATGGAGGCGGAACTCAGGGGATAGCCCGGCAAGTCTGAACTTTGCTCCGCTTCCAGATCACCGGAGAGGGCGCTGAAAAGGCCGAAGGCGGAGACCGTGGAATCCGCCTCGAGAACGGCCGTCCAGTAGGCCATTCGATCCTCTCCCAGGGGCATCAATGTTCGGGCTGTGGCATGACTGGCCAGCGCATCCTCGGGAACCCGCTCGCGGTCATCGCGGGGGAAGCCGTCCGGGATGCCGCTACGCAAAGCCCGGAAGGAAATGCTTGCGTCCATCATTAGCTCGAATTCGTCATCAAGGTAGGGACTGGTCACGAGATCCCTCATCTCAAAACCCGAAGGTGTGCCGTCCCAGCAGCGGGTCGAGGGCGTGGTTTCATGGGTCCAGAGCGCATTGTTCCCGACATAGAAGGGATCCAACACGCTTCCCAGATCATAGTATCCAAGGTCAAAGAGCCCGTCTGCCTCGACCAGACGGAAATGCAGATTCCCGTCCCAGTTGATCGCATTCGAGTTCCAGAGTTCCTCGAGTCCCCGCTCCTGAATCTGCCAGGCCAGAAGGCCCGACTGGGGAAGAACGAAATCGTACTCCCCGATGTTCTCGTAACATTCCTCGCAGCCCGGAATGTCCTTGCTCATGCAAAGAAACACGCCGGTATCCGGATCTCTTTTCAGAAAACGGCCGCCATCATGCACCCGCTCCTGCCGATTCTCCAGGAGGTAGTACTCCGAGTCGGAGAGATCCACGCGGTAGGCCTTCAGGCCCTCCTCCTGGCGATTACTCGCCCAGAGCGTGACATCAGATTGAGGACCCCGGAGACGCTCCAGGTTGCCTCTCTCTTCGGAAACCCAGCCGGAGATCTCCCGGTGCCACATGGCCAGACTCGCAGGAAGTGCGCCGTAGGCCCAGATGTCCACCAGGGTAGAATCTCCCTGATCATCCACTTCCCAGGTCTGCATTCCCCAGAGCGTCCGGTGACCGCTGTCCATCAGGTCCCAGCGACCCACCACTGACCAGTGATACCAGGTGTCATAGGTATCGACATAGCCCAGTTGATGCCCGAATTCATGGGCGACCACCGCATTGAGCGCGCCCACCGGCGAGCCTTCCCCCGCAACATCCTGGGTCGTGGTTTCCGGAAGGAGGACCAGTGAAGCCAGAGAATGAAGCCCCCCATCGACCAGGGGCAGTCCCAGGGAATCTCCGAAGAAAATATTGAAACTCGGGAGGTCGTTCGGGCTGTCGTAGTTCAGATCGCTTTGCAGGTCGCTGCCCGCATGAAAGAAGAGAACCACATCATAGTCTGCGAACCCGGGAGACCAGGGATCGAGAAGCAGAGTGGAGTCCACCACGGCCACCGCCTCCCGGCAGAAGGACTCCAGAAGATCCAGAGTCCAGTAATTGTCCTCTCCAGGACCGTAGTCCGCAGGATCACTCATGAGAAAAGGGGCCCCCGCCTGAGGGAAGATCTCCCAATCCAGTTCCAGATTCCCGTAACTCATGGTGCGGTAGAACTCGTCGAGCGCCTCCATATGGGAATCGAAATAGAAGCGGTCGTGGGGCGCAGGATCCACGCGTCGAAGCCAGGCGGGAATCGTGTCCGAGGCCGCCATGAACTTTCCGTCAGCAGGAACACTCGTCAGGTCCGGGCGGCGGTTGCTCTCAAAGGCAATGCGGCAGACCATGACCTTCAGAACTTGCGGATCCTCCCGGTCTCCGGTCCATTGTGGCAGAAGATCCCGGCGAGCGGGATGGGGACCGAGAGTCTGCCGTACCTGCCGCTCACGAAGCTGTCGGACCTCCAGAAAATCGTCCCCCTGCAAAGGAGCGTCCAGAGGGATCAGGCGATCCGATGCCTGGGCCATCAGGGGAAGGAAGAGAAGAAGGACACAGACACCGAGGAGCCCCGTCCTCAGAACGGGACTCCTGCATATCCTGCCCGTGAAGTACTGCATTAGGGACCGTCGATTCCCGGCACTCCCAGTTCCATTTCCAGGGAGAAGCGGTGTACCCGATCCAGATCCGAAGCCTGGGGAATGTTCGCATAGTCAAGATAGAGCTCCCGGCTCCCGAGACTCACATGGAAACCGGCTCCGAAGGTAAGATCCGTGATGTCTCCGTCCGGGTCGTGGACATAGCCCATGCGAAGAGCCATCAGATCCGAGTACTGGAACTCGACCCCCCCGTTCCAGGTGACCGGGCCGCCGGGAACCAGCATCTTGTTGAAATCTGCCGTGGCCAGCACATGCCCGAGACCCTCGGGAAGGTACCAGGTTCTGGCTCCCCCGAGCTTGAAGTGGCGGGGAAGAGGGTCGCTCTGTTCTTCATTGATGAAACTGATGTTTGGGCCAAAATTGCTAAGGACAAACCCCAGGGAGGTGCTGCCGAAGTAGCGCATGAAGCCGAAGTCCACAGCAATCGAGCTGCCCGCGCCTTCGCGGTTGAAGTCGTGAACGGCCTCAATCGGCGCAAGATCCACCCGCACATACTTCAGCCCCAGACCAATCGCCGTGTTCTCATTGAGCTGCATTCCATAGGCAATGGAAGGGGAAAACTCGTAGGAAGAGAAGGTTCCCTGGGACTCGGGGCTGTCATAGGTAATATCGCTCTCTCCATAGGAGAGGAAAATCAGGTTTGCCGAGTAGGTCCCCCAGCTTTCCAGATGAGAGACCCAGCCGAGGTACTCATAGTAGATGTCATCGGCCAAATCCGGCACGAGCTGGCTGTGCATCAGGCCCAGAGTCTTGCCCCGGAGAAAGGCCAGTCCCGCAGGGTTCCACCAGGCGGCTGTGGCATCCTGGGCAATCGCCACCGATGCCTCTCCCAGTCCGTTGGCGCGAGCGCCCGGCGGGATCTGGAGACTATGGGCGCCCGCCACGCTCCCCCAGGCAGAAGAGGCCAGCAGGGGAAGCAGAATGGCCAGACTGAGCAAGCGAAGCTGCAGCGGGAAACGATTCATCACTTATCCTCCAAAAGTCTTGAAACAATGCTATATACACGCTTTTTCGCCCGGGGGGCAAGGATTCAATTCATCTTCACAAGTGCCCCCTGGACCTCCCTTCGCGAGAGGTCCCCGGTTCCAAAGTCAGCAAGCAGGCGATAGAGATAGGTACCATTGGCCACGGAGCCGCCTTCAGAGTCGCGCCCGTCCCATTCCAGGGAATGGCGGCCCCCGTTTTCGAAACTTTCCCGGAAGCTGCGGATTTTCCGACCGGAAATCGTATAGATCGACAGGGAGACCTCCGCGGATCCGGTCAGTTCGAAGGTGAGAGAGCAGACCCTGCGGAAGGGATTCGGAAAAGGCTGCACCGCAAGAAGAGCCCGGGTCCCCTCCTCCATCACCCGGATGGAGAGGGTGTCTCGCCCCACATTTCCGAGATTGTCGGCCACCGAAGCCACGAGGGTGTACTGCCCCGCCTCCAGTTCCGAAGAGATTCTGCTGCGGGCCTCTCCCTCGGTGGCCGAGCCGGAATCGTACTCGAAGGCCCCGGTCAGGTCTTCCACCTCTGCGATTTCCACGGTTTCCAGGAAGACAGCCGCCCGGGGACTTCCTCCCACGAGATTGATCCCGGACTCGTCGGAAGCACGAAGGTGGATCTCCGTGCCCGCCACCGCATTGACCGCATTGCCGGGCAGGGAGAGTTCCACCGAAGGAGCCTCACTGTCATCGGGCAGTTCTCCTTCGAGCACCGGAAGGGAGACCCGTTTGCCCAGAGCCTCCTCCTCCCCCAGAACGAAGGCCCGTACGCTGCCGTAATTACCGATGGCGGCTCCCCGGGGGAAATTGAACTCCGGGGATTCAAAGACACCTTCCTGCACCGGAAAACTCCCCCGAAAGACCTCGGTGCCCGGAAGATGGAAGTCAATGTGATGCGGGTTTCCGTACTGCTCCCAGTCATGGCCTGTCGTGTCGTCCGAGGCCCGGACACTCAGATGAACTTCTCCGGAGAAGTCGGGAGCAAAGATCCCGTCACGAATCACGCGCCCGCGAACCCGGGTCTTCTCCCCCACAAGCAGGGAATCCGGCTCCCCGTTTTCAAACTCGACTGAACAGGTCGGGAGGCTCAGGCAAAGTGCCGGATCGCCAAGAAGTGAGTAGCGCTCATTGCTGCCTCCGATCCCGCCATGAGAATAATCCACCTGCTGGGTCCGCACCTTGGCCCTTAGAAGCACGGAACCCAGGGGAACGGCTTCTCCCACCTTCCCGCCCGGGAAAAGAGCCTGGAGGATGTTCTTGTTCAGCTTGTTGTTGAAGGTCGCGCTTGTCAGATCACTCGCGGCAATGGTGGCAATGGCTCCGCCTTCGGAGCGGGAGATCATGACCTCACTCATACTTTCGCCCACGGGATCGTCAAAGGCGCCGACATTGCAAGAGGCGGAGATAAAGAGAAAGCGCCGGGTTCCGTTCTCCAGAGAGTAGAGGTTCTGGGTCAAGAGCAACTGCTCGTCCGCCAGCACATCTCCACCGCCGTGACCCACAAAGTTGAAAAAACTCACTCCCGACTGAAGGGCGGATGTCAGGTCAGTTTGTGCTTCCGGCTTGAAACCGGAATAGTCACAATCGTATTCGCAAAGGTAGATCTTCTGGAGGTCCAGTTCTGTCGGGATGGCATTCTCCACCAGGTACTCGGCCTGCGCCGTGTGATTGATGCCGTCGGCCTGGCCGCACCTCTCGAAGTAATCATCGGCAGCAAGAATCGCCCGGTTCTTCCAGACTCCCGGCTCTGTTTCAGACTCATAGGCAATCACAAAATCCACCATGAGTTCGGCGGCCTGTCTGCTGGCAGCCGGCAGCCGACCAAGAGCGATGTCCGGGACTTCCTGAGACAGGTTGTCATCTTCCGGATCCATGCAGACGAAATAGTCATCGGTGGTATAGGAAGAAGACATCGGCTCTGCGCGAAAGCGGTCGCTGAGAGCAGGAACAAGACAGTTGCTTCCGCTATCTCCCACTTCCACGCCCGAGAAGTTCCGGTAATCACTGCTGGCGTCCCCGAGCAGGAGAATATAGGCCAGACGGCATCCCGGAGTCTCATAGCGGTACTTGATGAAGTTCCTCAGGGCGGCGACATCCTGCATGCCTCCACTGAAATTCGCATAGACATCGCTGATCGAAACGGTTTCGACTTCGCCCTGCCCGATCAGGGGGAAACTCCCTGATCGCCAGTCGGCGTAGCGCTCGGCCGCATCGCGGAATTCGTCATGGTAAATAACAATCATGTGCGGAAGGGATTCGTGGCGAAGCGGGCGGGGAAGAACCTGACGAATGCGGTCAAAGCTTCGGAAGCTGCCGGAGAAACCGGGGTCCATCAAGACGAGGTGGCGTGCGTCGCTGGCCTCTACTTCCAGAGTCAGGCTGTCCCCGGCAAATGCGCCCCCTGAAATCCGGAAGGGCAGGAAAGGATCACTGATGTCCCAGACCTCCGGCTCGCCGTTCCATCCCGCGCAGGAGAAGACGACGGAATTACTGCCCGAAGGAATGATGAAGCTGAAGGGAGAGGAGTAGCGGGTGCGGAACCGGGTCTCATACTCCAGTTCGTACCAAAGCAGGTAACCGTAGTCACGAGGCATCTGATCCTTGGGCAACTCCAGCCAGAAGTCCATGCGATTCTGCCCATCGGAGATTGCCGCAGGGGTGCCTTCTCCCTCCAGCAGCATCTGGCTCATCACCGAGGTAATGCTAAAGGACTCATCGACCAACAGGTTCTCCGGATCCGGCGAACCGAGATAGGCGCGAACATGGTGAGGCCCGTAGGGCTCCCCACTGATCAGTGGGGCATCATAGCCGACCCTCAGACGGAAAGGACGATCCGCACGGGGCCAGAGCAGTGCTGCTTCATCGCGAAATAGGGTGGGTTGGCTGGACACCACGAAGTAATCCCAGGCCCAGCCGTCCTCATGAAGGGAGTGGTTATCGTAGATCAGGTTCCGCTCCCGGTGCAGTTTCACGGGAACAGACTCAAGAAGTGCCGGATAAGCTGAAAGGTTTTCCGCCCGGGACTCCAGGCGAAGCCCCTCTTCTTCGCCCCATGTGAGGTAGGCCGTGGCCCAGACGGCATAGGGATGGCGACGATACTGATCGGGGTCTGACTGAAGATCAAGGTCGCTGGCAAAGCCATCGAGAGAAGTGAGGTGAAAGCGAAGTTCCGTATCCGGACCGAAGCTCTCCCCGCCGAGAACCTGTATCGGCATCTCACGGAGTGTCCAGCCCTCCTGCCAAGAGGAGAATCCGTCCCCGATTTCAAAAGGAAGGGGTGACTGGGGAGGAAGGAGGAGCCGGAAGCTCGAAGGATCCACATCCCAGGAGACCCCGTAGATCAGGAGATCCTCGTAGTCGAGTCGATAGAATCCCTCTTCCTGGTAGTCGAGTCGAATCCAGCGTCCCGTCCCGTCAAAGATTTCATCTTCACTGCGGTGGCGATTCTGCCCCGAAGGACGACTGATGCGGGCCTGTGCGGAATTTGCAAAAAGTGACAGGGTGGGTTCGTCCGGAAGCGGACCTTCTCCGAAGGCCTGTTCGAAAAAGAGGTGAACGCTCGCTTCCTTCCAGGCGGGGGAAGAAGCTTCCACAAAGAGATTGGCGGCCCGGACTCCCCGATGGACAAAGGGCTCACTCAGTCTGGCTCTGTCGGTGGAAACGGACACCCCGTCCAGTTCCAGGGAGAGAATCCTGGCAGCACCCTGAGCGGGCAGAGCCACCGTGCAGGAAGCCGGAATCTCCGTCCCCTCCGAAGAGAGCTGAAGAAGGACATCCTGCATCCCGACTGCAGGGAGCAGGGCCGGGAAAAGGGAAAGAAGAATCAGTGCTTTTCTCATTCCCCCTCTTTCGCACTTTCCGGAAGAAGCTCGGGAATACCGTCGATCACCGGATAGCGGCGGCGGCAGCCTTCGCAAACCAGCTCATCTTTGCCTTCCTCCCGCAAGGAAGCCCTGCAGTGGGGACAGGCAAGGATTTTCAGAAGTTCCGGATCCATTTCACACTCCTGCCCGATAGCGGGCCATTCCTCCCTCTCGCAAGGGAGGTATACGCCAAAGACACTGAATTGTGAACAGGGGATTCAGGAAAAACGCAGGAAGGGAAACGATGCCTTTTCCTGCGTGCAAGCTGCAAGCTGTCTTAATGATAAAGGCTCCGGGAAGCCGAATCAAGTCGGTTCCGCTTCGTCAAAGACACCCATTCGACTGATCTTCTCAATTCTGCTGGAAATCAGGGACTCGGGACTTCGTGTTGAAAGGGAGGCTATTTCCTCAATGAGTGCCTCTTTCAATTTCAGGGACATCCCAGCCTGGTCCCGATGGGCACCTCCCAGAGGCTCGGGAATCACGCGATCAATGATTTCCATTTCTGCAAGATCCCGGCTGCTCAGGCGAAGAGCCTCGGCCGCTTCCTCCCGCTTGCTGGCATCTTTCCAGAGAATGGAGGCGCAACCCTCGGGACTGATCACGGCGTAGATGGAATTCTCCAGCATCAGCACCCGGTCTCCCACGGCCAGAGCCAGAGCGCCGCCGCTTCCGCCTTCCCCCGTGATGACCGCAATGACAGGTACCTCCAGGCGACTCATCTCCCTCAGATTCCGGGCAATGGCCTCCGCCTGCCCCCTCTCCTCCGCGCCGATTCCGGGATAGGCACCCGGAGTGTCCACAAAGGTGATAATGGGTCGAGAGAAACGGGAGGCCATTTCCATCAGGCGAAGCGCCTTGCGATAGCCTTCGGGATTGGGCATGCCGAAATTGCGCCGGATATTCTCGCGGGTTTCCCGCCCCTTTTGATGGCCGATGACCATGACCGGTTGCCCCCCGAGCAAAGCCGTCCCCCCGACAATGGCCGGGTCGTCTCTGAAATTCCGGTCACCATGCAGTTCCTGAAAATCCGTAAAGATGCGCTCAATGTAGTCAAGCGTATAGGGTCGTTGGGGATGGCGAGCAAGCTGGACTCTCTGCCATCTGCTCAGATTGCCGTAGATCTCGTGGCGAAGCTTGTCGGCCTTCTCCTCCAGACGACGCAATTCATCGCTCACTTCCATCTTCTGCCCATCGGCAAAGGAACGCAGATCCTTGATCTGGCTCTCCAGTTCCACAATGGGTTTTTCAAAATCCAGCCAGCTGCCGTTCACAGGCCCTCCTAGAAATGACTGCCGAAGGATACCAGCAGTTGCCGCTCTGCGCCCGGGGTTTCTCCCGTCACCGGGTCCAGGGAATTCTCGAAGAGATCGCAAACCAGAACCTTGAACTGGATCCGGTCGGCAATCTTCCAGGCCAAAGCAAGGTCCAGCCAGCCATTACCCTCCCCGAAACGCTCGTCCAGATAACGATCGTTCAGCCCTGCGGACCAGTCAAGGATCAGGGAGAATCGAGGCTCCAGCACCCATTCCAGACCGGCGAAAAGATCAAAGCCGGATTCATCATTGCCTTCCAGACTGTAGTTCAGGCCACCGCTCGTGCTGAAGTCCGTGCCAAAGGGACCAAACCAGTGGCGGGTCATCACGAAGAAGAAGCCCTTGCTCTTTCGATCATAGCGCTGGTACTCGTCGGACCAGTTGCCCTGCCCCTGATTGTCAAAGCCGACAAGCATGGAGGGCAGTTCGATTTCTTCGACCAGTCGGTAGCGCAACATCAATCCGGTTTCAGAGTAAGTACGCACCTTGCCGGTTCCCAGTAGCCCCAGCATTCCCCAGGAAAGTCCCAGAGAAAAACGATCCTGAATGCCGATCTCCGTGCGTGCAAGCACGGTCCCCCCATCGAGAATCCTCGCGGTAAACTGGTAGTCCCCGTGAGCCGGCAAAGCCGCAAGAGGGCTGTTGACCAGATAGTAGTCTTCCTGGGCCAGAGAGGAGGTCGCCAAGAGCAGGAAGAGGATCAGGATACACTTTCTCATTCACTCACCTCCGTCAGGGGAGAAACTTCTCCGGATGACTCAGTTTCCGGGGAAGATACTCCTCGATCACATAGTTCAGTCCATGCTTGGCCAGGGCCTGCTGTTCGGCACGCACCCCCATTCGGATCATTTCCTCAAGAGCCTTTTGCCACTGCTTGTAATGCTGCACAAAGGGGTCATTCTTCAGGGCATCCTTCGCTCTTTTCACATCCACCTCTTTGAGGGGATGAGTGGGAAGATCGTAGTCGCGAATGTCCCGGGGCATAATGCCCAAAAAACGCGCCTGTGGCACGCAAAAATACTCGTTCAGGTGGGCGGCATTGCCACTGCCCACTTTCAGGGTACGGTAAATGTTCGTAATCCCGTAAGGATCACCATCGACGAAGACATAAACAGGGATCTTCTTCTCGTCAGCAAGGCGACGGATGAAACGACGGCAGGCGCGGGTGGGCACGCCGCCCATGCTGACCAGAACGGCCCCAGCCTGTTTCCAGTAGTTGTGCTTCACCAGACGCTGGAACATTCCCGCAGTCTCAATCGCAAGGATGAACTTTGCGTCCGTCTCGAACTCGAGATGCTCCACACTGATGGGAATCGAATAGGCTCCGCTGCCGAATTTCGTGCAATCGATGCGCAGTTTCTTGCCCGTGTCGCTGTCCCGGTCGATGACCACGAGATTGCCGGCGACATCGCCCCCCTTTTCCTCGGGGATGAAACCCAACTGCTCGCGATTCACGCCGAAGAGAGCCTCGACATCCTCCAGCACCGTGTCACTCTCGGGCTGGTCGTGGAAGCGGGCTTCTCCCCAGTTCTTCGAGACATAATAAGCCTCTCGCTTCGTGGCGATGTCATTGGCCTCGAGGAGATCCTTGGAGAGGCTCAACATCTTCAGGGTCTGCGCGAAGGTCTTCACCGTGCCCACGGTCAGGGCCCGCTCCTTCCTGCCGGACTTGATGGCGAAATGCCCTATCTTTGGATCGTAACGGACATTGGACAGGCTGCGGATGGGAAAACGCATCAGGGGCTTGTCACCTTCGATGGCAGCTTTTTCCACCTTGCGGGCTTCCTGGCGAATCCGGTCGAGTACTTTCTTGCCTGCCATGCTAGAACTTCCTGCTCTTTTCAAGGGTGTCCTGAAGACTTGCGACGACCTTCTTTTCCCTGCTTTCACTGAGGTTCAGGATTTCCCGCAGTGCTTCTCCAATGGTGGGAAGGTAACTGCGAATCAAGTCCCGCTTCTTCTCTGCATCCTCCCTGCGCTTGCCTTTGCGGATGTGTGTTCCCAGCTTGCGTCCGCACTCCTGCAGACCGAGCTTGATCTCCTTGAGAACCTCCGGATAACTGGCCAGAGCTTCCTTGCTTTCACTGGTAAAGGGGACCCAGGCGCTGGCTACATGAACAAGCAGCACCATGGGTCCTGCCGGAAGGGCTCCCCGGGACTGGCTCAATCCGTAGCTCTTCCAGCTTGTCGCCATCACGCCCTTGGTGATTGCACAGGCTCCCTGTTGATACTGAAGAGGAACCCGATTGGCAAAGCGGTGCAGAACGACCAGATCATCCTGCTTCATTCCCTCCACTCCCCAAGCGAGAGCTACTTCCACCAGAAAGGGGTTCCCCCGGTAGACGGAAGGTCTGCGGGACACCGAAGTGAAAAACTCCGAGTTCACCACCTTGGCGAGCCCCGCCTCCAGTTCTTCTGCTCCGATGGGAGAAAGACAGGAGGTCGGCGGATTCATGATCTTCGTCTGCGCAATGGCCCGCAGCAGTTGCTCCGCCTGATCGCGACCTAATTTCTTTGGGCGAGACTTGGGAGAAAGCATGGCCTTCTGCAGAATCTCGTCGGCCACCTTGCTCCCGACCCTGCTGAACTCCGTGCAGAGGAAGCCGGTCAGGGTTCTCTCCTTGGTCTCATGGGCCATGGCCAAAAGAGCGCCAAGTTCCACCCCGTAGGGATGGGGCTTGATGGACTTCGGCTCCCGCGGCAGTTCATCTCTGACCCGCGGGTATTCGACTTCATCGCCGGAAGGTGTCAGATACACGAGTTCAAGATGGGGATTGGAAACGGCGGTAAGTTCCAGATAGTCATCGATGCTTCTGCGCCCCCGCTTGTAGCTGGCCTCGATGTCCAGTTCCACCTGGGTTCCCTGACCGTGAGGCCAGTCTTCCCTGACTTCATCAAGAGTTACTATGGGCTCATTCTTGCGGGTGTTGATTTTCAGTTCATAGCGGTGTGCCTTGGCATGGGAACCGGGGCGACTGACAATCCTCACCGGCTGCCCCGTGGTCAACTGCCCGTACATGCCGGCCGCAGAGATGCCAATGCCCTGCTGTCCACGACTTTGCTTGAGAGAATGGAACTTGGAACCATAGAGAAGTTTTCCGAAGATGCGGGGAATCTGCTGCTTCACAATTCCCGGTCCATTGTCCCGAACCCGGACACAGAAACGGTCCTCCGCCTTCATCTGCACTTCCACCCGGATATCCGGCAGAATGTCAGCCTCTTCACAGGCATCCAGACTGTTGTCTACGGCTTCCTTGATCGTGGTCAGCAGAGCCTTGCTGGGATTGTCAAAACCCAGAAGGTGGCGATTCTTCGTAAAGAACTCGCTGATGGAGATTTCCCGCTGTTTTGCCGCCATGCTCTCTGCATGGTTCTTCCTGCGAGCATGGGAACGCGTCGTCTTGCCCGTCTTTTTCTCGGGAGCCGGGGTTTCTTTCTTCGAGGTGCTTTTCGCCCCATCGAAGAGATCCAGGTTTGCGTCTTTGCCCGGATTCTTTCGAACTGCCTTGACGGCCATGCTGCTCCTGTTCTTCAATGCTTCCGTCCGCTGAATGGGAGATTCTAGTCGAGTCTTCCCGGGTCGTCAAAGAAAAGCTGTTTTCAGCAAGAGGCAAGAAATGCAGGAAAAACAAGGCTCTCAGGGCAGCAGAGGGGTCGCCGTTGCCATGGGCGGTGGGGTCCCCTTCGGGGTAATTGCCCTCGGATTGCTCCGTCTTCTGGAGGAAAAGCAGGTTCCCGTCCGAATTCTGGGCGGAACGAGCATGGGCGCCATCGTTTCTGCCCTTTACAGCCGGAACCCGGATGCCCGGGCTGTGGAGGAACTTCTGGCGGAGTTTTTCGACAAGCTCCATCCCAAGGCACTGTTGATTCGTGACTTGAGCCTCTTTCGCCCTGGGCTCTTCCGGGGAACGAAGCTGATGGACAGGATCGAGGATCTCATGGGCGGGGACTTCCTGCTGGAAGATGCCTCCATCCCTCTGGTGATCAATGCCACGGATCTGATCCGCGGATCGGAGGTGGTTCTCCGAACCGGGAGCGCCCGGGTCGCCATCCGCGCCTCAATCTCCATGCCCGGCATCTTTGTACCCAAACCCTGGCAGGACACCTATCTGGTGGACGGTGGCATCACCTGCCCGGTTCCTGCCCGGGCATTGGAAGGTTGCGGGTTTCCTGTGATCCCTGTCCGCGCCCTCCGACGCCTCCCCAGCGATACGGAGGTCGGTCGGGAGAGAGAGCACTTCGAAAAAGAACAGGAACTGCATCGCGGCAAGGCACCGGCCATTGTCTATGTCATGTGGCGGGCACTCGGGCTGATTCAGCAGGATGACTATTCGAGGCAACTGATGGATCAATACCCACACGCAGTAGCTCCACGCATTCCCATGGAGATGAGCGGAGACCTCAAGAAGATTCGGGAAATTGTCCAGAGTGGTTATGAAGAGGCCCAGAAACAGTGGCCCCACATCGAGGCTCTTCTGGACTAGCTTCGGTATCGGGAGCGGAAATGTCCGTTGCCTGCGCTGCTGGCCTTTGCAAGAACAAAACGGCAACTGAGTCGTTCGGAGTGTTTCTCCAGGAAGTCCCCCATCCACTCTCCCGTTCGAATGGAAAGACCGCGGGCCCGCACCTGTAGATCCTGTCCCTCCTGCCCGGGCAGGTGAAAGACAAGCTCCCGGCTTCCTTCATGCTGCCGGAGTTCTTCTTCCAGTTCCGGAAGCCACTCCGGCTGAAAATCCTCTCCCAGATAGAAGTGCACCTGACGCGGCCACTTTTCCAGCGCTTCTTCCAGGTCCAGCGCCTCGTCCAGCAGGAGTTTCACCTCCCCTTCCTCTTTCACATTCGCCTTGCCTTCGAAAGCGAGAATCCGGTCCTCGCTCAGCTTTTCGGACAGCTTCTGATAGGCGGAAGAGAAGACAATCACCTCGTAGGAACCCATGAAATCTTCCACGCTGAGGAAAGCCATCGTGCGGCCCTTGCTGTCGGTTTTCCGGCTCACGCCTGTAATGAGACCCAGGGTGCGAACAATGCTACCATCGGCCACACGGCTCAGGCGATCCGCATCCGACACAGGAAGGCTCTCCACCAGCCTTCTCACCCTGTCCAGAGGATGTCCGGAAACGAAGAAGCCCAGCACTTCCTTCTCCCTGGCCAGAAGGTCTCCCCTCTCCCAGGGAGGAAGCTCCGACAGACCGGGGCGTGTGGCATCCTGTTCGTCGCTTGAAAGGGAATCAAGCAGGTTCATCTGACCGGCAGCCAGATCCCGCTGCCGACTCTGCGCAGAACGCATGGCATCTTCCAGACTGGCCAGAATGCTCGGTCGGTTCGGCCCCAGAGTGTCCATCGCACCGGCAAGGACCAGGCTCTCGAGCACCTTCTTGTTGACCTTTCGAAGATCCAGGCTCTCGCAGAAATGGTGAAGGTCGCGGAAGCCCCCCTCTTCCCCCCGAGCGCGAAGGATTTCCTCGATAGCACCATCCCCCACATTCTTGACCGCTCCCAGCCCGAAGAAAACCCGACCGTCGACCACGCGGAACTCCCGCCAACTCTTCTGCACATCGGGAGGAACCACCTCGATGCCATGGCTTCGGCACTCGTTCATCAGAATCACGATCCGGCTCGTATTGCCCATCTCGCTACTCATGCAGGCAGCCAGATAAGCGGCCGGATAGTGAGCTTTCAGATAGCCGGTCCTGACAGAGAGAACGGCATAGGCCGCCGAGTGGCTCTTGTTGAAACCATAGCCGCCGAAGTGTTCGACAAGATCGAAGAGATCTTCCGCCTTATTGCGGTCGCGCCCTATCTTCACCGCGCCTTCGATAAAGCCGAGCTTGATGCGGGCAATCATGTCCATCTTCTTCTTGCCCATGGCCTTTCGAAGCTCATCTGCCTGTCCGGGGCTGAAGCCGGCATAGATCTGCGCAATCTTCATGACCTGTTCCTGATAGAGGATCGTTCCGTGCGTTTCCTCCAGAACGGACTTGAGGTCTTCATGCGGATAGGCAATGTGCTTGCGACCGCGTTTTCTTTCTATGAAATCATCGGTCATACCACTGCCCAGAGGGCCGGGACGGAAGAGTGCATTGACAGCCACGATATCTTCAAAGCAGTCGGGAACGAGCCGCTGAAGGATGTCACGCATCCCGGAGGACTCAATCTGGAAGAGCCCGATGGTGTCTCCCTTTTTCATCAGATCATAAGTGGCCTTGTCATCAAGGGGAATGTCACTCGCCTGCATCTGCTCATCATCGGGGCGTCCGTGATTGATGATCTTCAGCGCGTTTTCAATCACGGTCAGGGTGCGAAGACCCAGGAAGTCCATCTTGAGCAGACCTACCTGTTCGCAGGTAACCATGTCCCACTGCGTAGTGGTTTCCTCGCGGTTGTTTCGGAACAGGGGAATGTGTTCTACGAGAGGGTCGGGGGTAATCAGCACACCCGCAGCGTGGGTGGAAGCATGGCGGATGAGACCCTCCAGAGTCTGGCTGTAGCGGATCAACTTGTCGTGAGTCTCGCTCTCGGAGGCCAGAGCCCTCAGATCGGGATTGATGTCCAGAGCACGATCGAGAGTCATGCCCAAGTCTTCAGGAATCATCTTCGCAATGCGGTCCACCTCCCCATAGGGAAGACCGAGAACGCGGCCCACGTCACGAATCACAGCCCGCGCCTTCATGGTTCCGTAGGTGATGATCTGGCAGACATTCTCTTCGCCGTACTTTGCGGCGACATAGTCGATCACTTCTCCCCGTCGCTCGTAATCGAAGTCAATGTCGATATCAGGCATCGAGATTCGGTCGGGATTGAGAAAACGCTCAAAAAGGAGCCCGTGGAAGATAGGATCAAGTTCCGTGATCCCCAGACTGTAGCAAACAAGACTTCCCGCCGCACTTCCACGCCCGGGACCCACGGCGATGTTTCTCTCGCGCGCGGCATCGATGAAGTCTGCGGTAATAAGGAAGTAACCGGCAAAGCCCATTTTCCGGATCACCGACAGCTCATAATCAAGACGCTCGCGATAATCCTCTGTCACTTCCCCGTAACGCTTTTGCAGACCCTCCAAAGACAGTTTGGCAAGGTACTCATCTTCCCCTGCGTATTTATCGGGAAGAGGAAAATTCGGAAGCAGGTTCTCCCCCATCGGGATCTCCAGATCGCAGAGCTCCGCGATCTTCAAGGTGTTCTCACAGGCCTCGGGGTAGTCTGCGAAAACCTCCTGCATTTCTTCAGAGGACTTGAAACAGAGTTCGCTTCCCTTCATCTGGAAGCGGTTCTCATCGTCCAGGGTTTTTCCCGTGCCGATGCAGAGAAGCACATTGTGGGCTTCGGAGTCCTCGCGATGGAGATAGTGGCAATCATTGGTCGCCACAAGAGGGATCCCCGTTTCCCGGGAAAGCCGGGCCGCACTCTCTCGGACTTTCTCTTCCTCTTCGAGCCCGTGATTCTGGATTTCCAGAAAGAAATGTCCCTCCCCGAAAATCTCCTGCAGTTCCAGAGCAACCCTTCGTGCTTCCTCATATTGGCCATCGATGAAGTGCCGGTTCACTTCCCCGGACATGCAAGCAGTCGTAGCAATGAGTCCTGCGGAGTGTCTCTTCAGGAGTTCCCGGTCAAGCCTCGGCTTGTAGTAGAAGCCCTCCAGATAGGCATGGCTGCTCAGTTGAATGAGGTTGTGAAAACCTTCAAGGTTGCGGGCGAGAAGGACGAGGTGGTGACTCCGGGAGCCCCTGCCGTTTCCTGTGGCGCGGTCATGCCGACTTCCGGGGGTGGAATAGGCCTCCATGCCAATAATCGGCCGGATCCCTGCCTTCTTTGCCGCAAGATAGAAGTTGATGGCTCCGAATAGATTGCCGTGGTCGGTCAAGGCAATGGCAGGCATGCCCTGCTCCACGGCCGCTTCCACCAGTTTCCCTACGGGGATGGCTCCGTCAAGCAGGCTGTAGTCCGAGTGATTATGCAGATGGACGAAAGAGCGACTCATATTCCCTTTTTCCTGGAGTGTCTGCCTACCATAGCGCAATTCGCCGGCGATCTCAAGCCGGAGAAATGCGGATTGCGAAGCGGCGAAAGTTGTGCTAATTTCCCGCTTCGCAAAGGGTCGCCTGTTCCGGCGGCCCTTGCACTTGAATTCCAACCAGGAGGGTTCCTCCCATGCTGAGCCAGATGAGGCAACAGACCTTCATCAAGATCGTCCTCTGGGCCGTCGTGATCTCCTTTGTGGCAACGATGGTCTTTGTCTGGGGTGCTGATTTCCAGGGAATGGACTGTAGTCAGGGCGCTGCCCCCCAGGGACAACGATTTGTTGCCATGGTGGGAGAATCGCCAATTCAGCTGCGGGAATTTGACCAGCGCTACCGCCAGTCGATCAGCGACGCGGCCTCCCAGCGCCCTCCCGGACAGGCCATCACGGAAGACGAACGCCTGAGGATTCTCGATCAGGTTTTTGATCAGATGGTCAATGAATCTCTCTTCCAACTGGAAGTGGACCGACTCGGTCTTCATCCCACGGAAGAGGAAATCGCCAATGTCCTCATCAATGACCCTCCCGAATTCCTGCGGCAGCAGTTCCAGGACGAGAATGGTCAGTTCAATGAAGAGATCTACCGACAGGCTCTCACGGATCCGAGAATCAACTGGGTTCCTATTGAAGATGCCGTTCGCAAGAACCTTCCCTTCAGTCGGCTTCAGCAGATTTTCAGCAGCCAGATGCATATCAGCATGGGTGAGGTGGCCCAGGAGTTTTCCCTCCGCAATGACAAGATCGAGGGGATCTTCACCGGCATGGCCTGGAGAGATCAGGACTTGGAAGACGAGGACCCCGGGGATGAGCAACTCCAGTCCTATCTGGATTCTCACCCGGAGGATTTCACCGACCCCGAACGCTACCAGATCCAGTTTGTTCGCTTCGGGCGGGAAGCCAGTGAAGAGGATATCGCCTATGTCCGCGGAAGGATGGATTTCCTGATGGAGGAACTGGAGGCCGGTGCTGAGTTTGCCTCTCTTGCCCGTGACTACTCCGATGACAGCGGCACGGCAGAAAACGGTGGCGATCTGAGTTGGTTCTCCCGGGGGCGCATGGTTCCCGAGTTTGATGAAGCGGTTTTTGCTCTGGAAGACGGTGATACCAGCGAGCCGGTTCTCAGTGACTTCGGTTTCCATCTGATTCGTCGAATGGGCAGTCGCAAGAATGAGACGGGCGAGGAGGAAATCCAGGCCAGCCACATCCTGATGAAAGTGGAACCCAGTTACGCAACCCTCGACTCCGTTGCATCCCTTGCCGACACCCTCCAGACTCGCGCAATCGAAATGGAGAGCCTGCTTGATGCGGGGACCAGTCTGGGGCTGGAAGTACAACAACCCTCGCCCTTTGGCTCTTTGGACAATGTCGAAGGTCTCGGTCGTGCTTTCGCCATCAGTGCCGTTGCCGCCAGGATGGAAGAAGGAGAAGTCAGCCGCCGCTTCCGGGCGCGCGATGCGGACTTTGTCATTCAGCTTCTGGAAGTTCTCCCCGAGCAGACAAGCAGCTTGGAGGATTCCCGCGCCCGAGTACTCCGCGCCTGGGAAGACGATCAAAAGAAATCACGGGCTCGCAGTCGCGTGGAAAAAATCGCAGGGATGATTGAAGACGGAAGCAAGCTGAAATTAGCAGCCGGGGAACAGGGCTTTGAACTGCAGGAAAAGGAGTTCGGATACAAGGACTACCTGCCGGGAGTCGGCTCGCAGACTTCCTTCCATCTGGCAGCCTACATGATGCCGGTCAATGCCATTAGCGGGGTGATTGAGACTCCCCAGGGCTTCTGGGTTCTTGAAAAGACCGCTCACAAGAAGGCTGACATCGCCGGACTTGAGGAAGATCAGAAAGAGATCACAGAGACCCTTCTGGCTCAGGCACAGCAGGCCTGGTTCGAGGACTGGCTCAAGGGTCTGAAAGATCGATATGAGGTGCTGGATTTCCGGAGTGAAATCTACAACTAAGGTTGTGCCTCTGAGAATGTATCTCCTGGAGGTATCCTCTCAGAGACTTCTTCGATCATGTCCATCCCGCCGGTGCCCCGGCGGGATGTCCTTTTCTCTTCCTCTTCCCTAGAATGCGTAACTGAGAGTGTGCTCCCGGTTTTTTCCC